>NC_006177.1:3241940-3566135 GCF_000009905.1 Symbiobacterium thermophilum IAM 14863 | reverse complement strand
AGTGCAGTGGCCCCCTCGGTACGGAAAATATCGCCAGCACGACCACGGCGTATCAACATCTTATACACAGCCTTGTCCACAACTTGTGCATAAAAAGATGTGAGCCAGTTCCAACCTCCGCGGCGCGGAGGTGGACGGGCTTGACTAGATCATACCAGAGCGCGGGAAAGTTATCAACAAACTCCGGCGGGGTTATCCCCTGCTCTTTGATTCTTTGGGGAAAGGGTACGGCGAATCTCGGATAACCTCCTGCTCGCGCGTGGATATCCTGTGAGTCGTCGTCCACAAGGCCGTGCGGCTGGGGATGAACTGTGTGTGGAAACTGGGGACGGCCCGCGGGCGGTTTCCGCGCCGGCGCCGGTACGATCTGGCTTGACGGGCAGTACCTGACTTCGGTATAATCCGCGTGTGTCTTTTTGCGGTGCCGTTTAGGGGGTGTTCCTGTTGAAGCGCACGTTCCAGCCGCACAACCGCTCGCGCAAGCGGACGCACGGCTTCCTGAGCCGCATGAGCACTCGGGGCGGCCGCAGGGTCCTGAAGGCCCGGCGCCTGAAGGGTCGGAAGCGCCTTACCGTATAAGCCGCGACGGCCTCCCGTCGTGGCTCTTTTTCCATAAAAGGAGCGGATGGAGAGGGAAGCGCCGGCCTGCCGGCGAATCCTCTCCCGACACGGATGAAGAAGGCTTATCGGCTGAAATCGCGGCTGGCTTTCCAGTCGGTGTACGCACAGGGGCGTTCTGTCGCCAACCGGGCTGCGGTCGTCCACGTCCTGAAACAGCAGGCGGGGACGCCTACCCGGGTTGGTTTCGCGGCAGGACGGAAGCTCGGCAAGGCCGTGGTGCGCAACCGGGCGAAGCGGCGCCTGCGTGAGGCCGTGCGCCTCCTCTGGCCGCGCGTCCGGCAGGGATACTACATTGTGGTCATCGCCCGCCAGGCAGCGCTGGACATGCCGTTCCCGGAACTCCGGCAGAAGGTCGAGGAACTCTTTGAACGGGCGGGTCTTCTGCAGCGGGAAGGATAGACGGTCATGACGCGTCTTCTGATGCTGCTGGTGCGCTTCTACCAGCGGTACCTCTCGCCGCTCAAGGGCGGACCGACGTGCCGCTTTACCCCTTCCTGCTCGCAGTATGCCTATGAGGCGCTCGCCAAGTACGGCGCCATAAAGGGCACCTGGCTCGCGGTGCGCCGCGTGCTTCGTTGCCACCCCTTTCATCCGGGCGGGTACGACCCGGTCCCTTAGCCGCCGACATCCCGAATTCTCCTGGGGGGTTTCCATATTTGATCACCTCGTTCTTGGTTCCCGAGTGGCTGGTTCAGCCCATGACCAAACTGCTGGAAGTGTTCTTGAAGTGGACGGGCAACTACGGCCTGGCCATCATCCTGCTCACCGTGGTGGTGCGCATCGTCATCCTGCCGCTTACCGTCTACCAGATGCGCTCGATGAAGCGGATGCAGGAAGTGCAGCCGCTCATGAAGGAGCTGCAGGACAAATACAAGGACAATCCGGAGAAGCTGAACCAGGAGCTCATGGCCCTGTACCAGCGCGAGAAGGTGAACCCGTTCTCGGGTTGTCTGCCCCTGCTGGTCCAGCTTCCCATCCTTTACGCGCTGTTTGCGGTCTTCAATGCCTTCGACCCGACGAAGTTCAACTATACCTATCAGTTCCTCTGGGCCGACCTGAGTCAGCGGGACATCCCGCTGGCCATCCTGACCGTCGTGTCCATGATCCTGCAGCAGTACCTGACGGGCATGCCGACGACGGACCCCAACCAGCGCGTCATGATGTGGATCATGCCCATCATGTTCGGCTGGATTGCCTTCACGATGCCGACGTCCAGCATTGTCCTGTACTGGGTGGTCAGCACCTTCTTCGGGTTGATCCAGCAAGCAATCTACCCGGGGTTCCCCCGGTTTAAGGGCAGCCTCGGCTCGAAAGGGGAAGCGTAACCGACATGAGAAGCGTGCAGCGGAGCGGCCGCACGGTAGACGAGGCGGTGGCGGCGGCGCTGGAGGAGCTTGGCGTGCCGTCCGACCGGGTTACCGTTGAGGTGCTGGATGAGGGGAAGGGGGGCTTCCTCGGCATCGGGGCACGGCCTGCTACCGTTCGCGTAACCGTGAAGGAGAGCCGGGCCGAACGGGTGGAGGCCTTCCTGGGCGACGTCTGCGAGGCGATGGGCGTCGGTGTGCGGATGGAGATCCGCGAGGACGGGGAGTATATCCACGTTGACATTACCGGCCAGGAGGCCGGCATCCTGATCGGCCATCACGGACAGACGCTGGACGCGCTGCAGTACCTGACCAACCTGGTGGCTGCCCGCTCCGACCGGCATGGGCCGCGGATCCTGCTGGACGTGGAAGGGTACCGCAAACGTCGGACGGAGACCCTGACGAACCTGGCCAGGCGGCTGGCGGAGCGGGTCGTGCGAACCGGCGAGCGGGCCGTGCTGGAGCCGATGAGCGCCCAGGAGCGCCGGGTGATCCACCTGGCCCTGCAGGACTTCCCGGGTGTGACGACGGCCAGCGAGGGACAGGATCCGTTCCGCAGGGTGGTCATCTATAAGAAGGATTAGAAGGGTGCCGGTGGCCAGGTAGCATCGCTACCCGGCCACTGTTGTTGAAAGGAGGAAAAGCCGTGGGGGAGGAGACCATCGCCGCGATCGCGACCGGAGCCGGAGAGGGCGGCATTGGCATCGTGCGGATAAGCGGGGCCGACGCCCTGCAGGTGGCCGAGCGGATCTTCCGCCCGCGGCGGGGCCGGCCGCTGGGTTGCCGGCGTTCGCACACGGTGACTTACGGCTGGGTGGTCACGCCGGGCGGTGATCGGATCGATGAGGCGCTGGCCCTGGTCATGCGGGGGCCGCACTCGTACACGGGCGAGGACGTGGTGGAACTGCAGTGCCACGGCGGCCAGCTGGCGGTGCGCCGGGTGCTGGAGCAGGCGCTGCAGGCCGGGGCGCGCCTCGCGGAGCCGGGAGAGTTCACCCGGCGGGCATTCCTCAACGGCCGGCTCGACCTGTCGCAGGCCGAGGCCGTTGTCGACCTGATCCGGGCGAAGACCGACCGGGCGATGGCAGCCGCGGTCGCCCACCTGAGGGGCAGCCTGCGCCAGGCCATCGGGCGGATCCGGGAACGGCTGATGGAGATGATGGCGCACCTGGAGGCGGACATCGACTTCCCGGAGCTGGAGCTGGAGGTGCAGACCCGGGAGGAAGTGGCGGCCGGCTGCGCCTGGTGTCTGGGCGAGGTGGAGCGGCTGCTCGGCGGCGCCCGCACCGGCCGCATCCTGCGGGAGGGGCTGCGGGCCGTGCTGGCGGGGCGGCCCAACGTGGGCAAGTCAAGCCTGCTCAACCGGCTTGTGCGGGAGAACCGGGCGATTGTGACGCCGATCCCCGGCACGACCCGGGACGTGATCGCCGAGTGGGTCGAGCTGGGCGGCGTGCCGGTGCAGCTCTTCGACACGGCGGGCCTCAGGCCGACGGACGATCCCGTGGAGAGGATCGGGGTGGCGCGCACCCATGAAGCCCTGGCCCAGGCGCATCTGGTTCTGGTGGTGGTGGACGCCGCGGCCGGGCTGGGGCCGGAGGATCGGGAGTGGATCTCCCAGTTGCCGCAAGGCGCGGCGCGGGTCGGGGTGGCCAACAAGATCGACCTGAATCCGGCGTTCGAGCTGTCGGCCTTGCGGGAGGCGCTGGGCGGCGCTCCGGTGGTGGGGGTCTCGGCCGAGACGGGGGAAGGGTTTGACGCGCTGGAGGCGGAGGTCGCCCGGGTGGCGGGGGCCTTCGACGCCAGCGAGGAACTGCTGGTGAACGCCCGGCAGGCCGAAGCGATTCGGCGTGCCAGGAATCACCTGCGGGACGCGCAGGCGACCCTGGAGAGCGGGCTAGGGGACGAGCTGGTGGCGATCGACCTGCGTGCCGCCTGGATGGCCCTGGGGGAGGTCACCGGCGAGACGGCCGGCGAGGAGCTGCTGGACCAGATCTTCAGCCGGTTCTGCATTGGGAAGTGAGCGGGATGGGCCTGACCAAGGAGTACGACGTGATCGTGGTCGGCGCCGGGCACGCCGGAATCGAGGCGGCGCTCGCGGCCGCACGCAAGGGCATGCGCACGGCCTGCTTTACCACGACCCTGGAGAACATCGGAGCGATGAACTGCAACCCGTCCATCGGCGGGCCCGCGAAGGGGCACCTGGTGCGGGAGATTGACGCCCTGGGCGGGCAGATGGCGCTCACCGCCGATGCCACCTTCCTGCAGATGCGGCTCCTGAACAGCGGGAAGGGGCCGGCGGTGCAGGCCCTGCGCGCGCAGATCGACAAGCGGGCGTACGCCTGGGCGATGCGGCTGGTGCTGGAGCGCACGCCCAACCTGGACCTCAAGCAGGCGATGGTGCAGGAGATCGTGGTGGAGGATGGGCGGGTGCGCGGGATCGTCACCGCCACCGGCATCTTCTACGGCGCCAAGGCGGTGGTGCTCAGCACCGGCACCTACCTGCACGGCCGGACGATCATCGGCGAGGTGCAGCGCTCCTCCGGACCCGGCGGGCTGGCGCCCGCGGTGGGGCTCACCGAGAGCCTGAAGAGGCTCGGCTTCGAGGTCGGGCGATTCAAGACGGGCACGCCCCCGCGGGTGGACGGGCGCACCGTGGACTTCAGCCGGATGGTGCGGCAGGACGGCGACCCGGAACCGCACCGGTTCAGCTTCATGTCGCCCCTGGACCACCGGGAGCAGCTGCCCTGCTGGCTCACCCACACGACCCCGGCGAGCCACGAGCTGATCCGGCGCAACCTGCACCGCGCCCCGATGTTCACGGGCGTCATCGAGGGGCGTGGGCCCCGGTACTGCCCGTCGGTGGAGGACAAGGTGGTGCGCTTCGCCGATAAGGAGAGCCACCAGGTCTTCCTGGAGCCCGAGTCGCGGGAGTCCCACGAGATGTACGTGCTGGGCCTCTCCACCAGCCTTCCCGAGGAAGTGCAGATCGAACTGGTCCGCACCGTTCCGGGGATGGAGGAGGCCGAGCTCATGCGGCCGGGGTACGCCATCGAGTACGACTACATCGTCAGCACGCAGCTGAAGCCCAGCCTGGAGACCAAGCTGGTTCGGGGCCTCTTCTGCGGCGGGCAGATCAACGGTACGTCGGGTTACGAGGAGGCGGCCGCCCAGGGGTTAATCGCCGGGATCAACGCCGCCTGCTACGTGGAGGGACGGGAGCCCCTGGTGATCAGCCGCTCGGAGGGGTACATCGGCGTGCTGATCGACGACCTGGTGACCAAAGGCTCGCCGGAGCCGTACCGGATGCTGACCTCCCGGGCCGAGTTCCGGATGATGCTCCGGCAGGACAATGCCCACCTCCGGCTCACCGAGAAAGGGCGGGAATACGGCCTTGTGGACGACGCCCGCTGGGAGGTGTTTGTCGCGCTCCGGGACGGCATCGAGGCGGAGCGGGAGCGGCTGGCCCGGACCGTGGTGGGTCCGGCGCCGGAGGTGCAGCGGGTGCTGGAGCGGCTGGGCTCGGCGCCCCTGAAGGCCGGCGTGACCCTGGAGCAGCTGCTGCGGAGGCCCGAGGTGCGCTACGAGCACCTTGTGGAGATGGGTCTGGGCCGTCCGGATCTGGATGAGGCCATCTGGCGGGAAGTGGAGACGCAGGTCAAGTACGCGGGGTACATCGCGAAGGAGCAACAGCAGGTGGATCGGATGCGCAGGATGGAGGCCCGGCGGATCCCGCCGACGCTGGATTACCAGGCGCTGACGGGGCTCTCCATGGAAGCCCGGGAGAAGCTCTCGCGGATCCGGCCGGAGACCCTGGGCCAGGCCAGTCGGATCTCGGGCGTCTCGCCGGCCGACGTGGCGGTCCTGATGGTTCACCTGGACCGGCTCGCAAGGGCGCGGGACCGTGCGGAGGAGGCGTAGACAGGAGATGGATGCGACGGCGTACCGGGGCTTGCTGGAAGAGGGATTGGCCAGCCTGGGGGTAGAGGCTGAACCGGGCGGGGTGGAGGCGGTGCTGCTCCACCTGGACCTGGTGCGGGAGTGGAACGAACGCATGAACCTGACCGCCATCACCGACCCGCAGGAGATGGTGATCAAGCACGCGCTGGACGCCGCTTCCGGCCTGGCCGTCGCGGGCGTGGAGCCGGGGCAGCGGGTGATCGACGTCGGCACCGGTGCCGGTTTTCCGGGGGTGGTGTGGAAGTGTCTGCGCCCCGGCATCGATCTCACGCTGTTGGAGAGCCTGCAGAAGCGCTGCCGGTTCCTGGAGGAGGTCGGACAGGCGGTGATCGGGCCCCTCGCGGGAGGCGAGGGCTATCAGGTCGTGTGGGGCCGGGCGGAGGACGTCGGCCGTAACCCGGCGCACCGGGAGCGGTACGACCTGGTGACGGCCCGGGCGGTGGCGGAGCTCAGAGTGCTGGCGGAGTACTGTCTGCCGTTGGCCCGGGTGGGCGGCCGGTTCCTGGCGATGAAGGGCCCGTCCGTGGGGGAGGAGATCCTTGCCGCAGAAGCCGCGGTGGAGAAGCTCGGGGGCCGGTTGGAGGAGGTTCGGGAGCTGGAGCTGCCGGACGGGGGAGGACGCCGGTCCCTGGTGCTCATCCGCAAGGAGAGGCCGACGCCGAAGGCTTACCCCCGGCGGGCCGGCGTGCCCGCGAAGAGCCCGCTCTGAAAGACGGCGCAGCGGGGCCGTCAGGGGCCTTCGCGGGCAATCGGACAGATAGGTATATGTAGATACTCTTGAGGGCCGAAAAGGGGCGCAGCGGGGCTCTCAGGGGCCCTGGGGCTACGAACGGAGGTTCGCATTAGCCGGTGGCGGACCGGTCCGGCCGGGACGCCTGCGAGAAGGAGGGGCGGAGATCCGCTCCTCCGGTTTTTCTCTTGATATCGCTGTGCGACGGCGAGATCCGTGGCTGGCGTGAAGGTGGCAGCGGTCGGGGCGCAGGGCGGCGGAGCGCCTGACTGCGGGTGGCCGCCCGCCGGTTGGGATCGGGTGGAGGGGCAGGAACGGGTAGGGGCATGACGAATCAATTACGAGTTGAAAGGCACTGTGCTCCAGCACGGCCGTACCGGTGCCGTCTCGGAAGGAGTGTCAGCAGTGAGTCGGGTCATCGCTATCGCCAATCAGAAGGGTGGCGTCGGCAAGACGACCACGGCCGTGAACCTGAGCGCCTGCCTGGCGGACCTGGGCAAGCGGGTCCTGCTGATCGATGTCGACCCCCAGGGCAACGCCACGTCGGGCCTCGGTCTGGACCGCAGGCGCCTGAAAGCGTCGGTGTACGACGTGCTGCTGGACGAGCTTCCGTTGCAGGAGGCGGTGGTCAACACCCGGGTCAGGGGGCTGCAGGTGGTGCCGGCGACCATCGACCTGGCCGGCGCCGAGATCGAGCTGGTTCCCCGGATCGCCCGGGAGAGCCGGCTGAAACAGGCGTTGGATCCGGTGCGTGACCAGTACGACTTCGTTCTGATGGACTGCCCGCCTTCGCTGGGCCTTCTGACGATCAACGCCCTCACGGCCGCTGATTCGATCCTGATCCCGATCCAGTGCGAGTACTATGCGCTGGAGGGGCTCACGCAGTTGATGGACACGTTCCGGCTCGTGAGGGAAGCCCTCAACCCGAACCTGGAAGTGGAGGGCGTGGTGCTGACGATGTTTGACGGCCGGACCAACCTGAGCATTCAGGTGGTCGAGGAAGTAAAGCGCTTCTTCAAGGGGCAGGTCTATCGCTCGATCATCACGAGGAATGTGCGGCTGAGCGAGGCGCCGAGTCATGGACTGCCGATCACGTTGTACGATCCCCGGTCGAAGGGCGCAGAAGCGTACATGGAGTTGGCCAGAGAGGTGATCGAGCGTGTCGAAGAAAGGGCTGGGTAGGGGCATCGGCGCCCTGATCCCGGGGATCGATCCGGCCGATCGGGAACGGCTGGGCGTGGTGGAGCTGGAGATCGGGGTGATTCGGCCCAACCCGGATCAGCCTCGGAAGGAGTTTGATGAGGTCCGCCTGGAAGAGCTGGCGCTCTCGATCAAGGAGCACGGGATCGTGCAACCCATCCTGGTCCGGAAGGCGGGGGACGGATACGAGATCGTGGCCGGGGAACGGCGGTGGCGGGCGGCCCAACTGGCGGGCCTGACCAAGGTGCCGGCCCTGGTGCGGGAGTTCAGCGACGCCGAGCGCATGGAGATTGCCCTGATCGAGAACCTGCAGCGCGAGGACCTGAATCCGATGGAGGAAGCCGAAGCCTACCGCACCCTGATGGAGAGCTTCGGCCTGACGCAGGAGGCGCTGGCGCAGCGGTTGGGGCGGAGCCGGTCCCAGGTGGCCAACACCTTGCGGCTTCTGCAGCTTCCGGCGCAGGTGCAGGATGAGGTGCGGGCCGGCAGGCTGAGTATGGGGCACGCCAAGGTGCTGTGCGGAGTGGAGGACCCCGCAAGGGTGGTCGCCCTGGCGGAGATGGTCATCGCCAAGGGGCTGTCCGTGCGGGAACTGGAGGACGAACTGACGCCCCGGGAGAGGCGGCAGAGGCCTCGGGCCAGAGCGAAGGGAAAGTTGCCCCCTGATCTTGCCGCCGTCGAGCAGCAGCTGCGGGAGCAGCTGGGTACGCCGGTGAAGCTCCACTGGAGCGGCGACCGGGGGCGGGTGGAGATCACGTTCTTTGACGAGGACGGGTTGAACCGGTTGCTGGAGGCGCTCGGCGTGGGTCAGCGGATGGAGCGGCCGAGACCGCCCCGGGAGCCGTTCCGGGTGTAAGGTGTTCCACGTGGAACAGCGCGCGTCGAGGATCCGCGGTTGCTGTTCCACGTGGAACACTTTGTCTGCGGGGGTGGTGGTCCAGGAAGGATCGGGCTGCCTGTGTTCCACGTGGAACAGTTGCCCGCCCCAACAGGTGCGTGGGGTGGCGGCTGAGCTCAGAGCTGAGCGTCCCGTGGGCATGCGGTGGCGGATGTTCCACGTGCAACCTTGGCTGTGGCGGTGAGGCCGCTCGGGCTGGATCCCCGGGCGGGATTTTGCGTCTCCTGGGAAGCCCGGAGCAGTTTGGGCGACAGGGCGTGGAGATGGCGGGCCGGCCGACAGCTGGGAAGTGCTCACTTGGTTGCGGATGATGAGGCCCTCTCCGAGCGAGTGTGTTCCACGTGGAACAGAGGGAAGGCTCCGGAGCGGGTCCATAAGCAGGAAGCCGCGGATCGCTCAGGGTGCGGCTCCTTCGTGTCGGTGTTCGGCCAGTTGCAGGTATCACCAGACGGCTAAAGCTCGGCATCGTGGCTGGGTGGGTCTGCGATGGTCCGGCGGTGTTCCACGTGGAACACGAGGCCGAGGCTGCCGGTCAGCCCTCAACGTCGTCGACCGCCTGACGAAGTAAGGAGGTTCTTCCGCGTCTGAGAAGTTGACGGCATTGGGGTGTGTTCCACGTGGAACTGGAGTCCCCGAAAAGGGGCGAGGGGTCAGTCCTGGTGGCGTCATGGCCGGGACGTGGAGCGGACTGCATGCCGTGCCCTTTCCCTTGCCGCCAGCAGGTGGGCTGGAGGGCGCGGTAGGTTGGTATCGCCGTGGGATGGTAGCAACGGGGGCAGGCAACCGGAGAGCGTGTTCCACGTGGAACATCGGGGCGCGGTAGGGGATGGGTCCGACGCGGTTTCGGCCTGGGGGGTGTGCCGCCGGCGGACTCGGGCCGTGTAGGGCGTGCGTGTGAAGGGGAGGGCGCGATTCGCAGTGGTGAGCTTGTGCTGACCTGAAGGACCAGTGTTCCACGTGGAACGTTGACACGGCGTGCTGACAGATGCGCGGGATGCCGCTGTCGTAAGCGCCGGACAGACCCGGTGTTCCACGTGGAACACCGTGCTGCAGGACACCCGCGGGGACAACGGTGGACAGGACCTGCACTGGAGTCGGTACGCGACGGGGACGAACGGCCAGCGACGGGAGATGGCAGACCCCTCTGGTGCGCGATGTTCCGCGTGGAACACCAGAACAGTCCACACACCACGCGAAACACTCCTCAACCGATCGGGCCGTGACAACCCGTGGCTTCTGGGTGTCCTGGTGGGCGAAGAGTGCTGCTCGTGCGATTTCGTACGCCGACAGCAGTCCAGATCCCTCCGTGGTAAGGCTTGTGTTCGCCTGAGTGTGGCCATGTGAACCTCTGACGGGAAGCCCCCGGGGCGGAGGGGGCTACACGGACATGGCAGCGAGGGCCGCCTGTGGCGGTCATGGGGGAGCAGGGGACGTAGGACACGCGGCGATCAATGTGCAAAAGATGCGCAAATGCACCAGCGGCAAGGAGGGTGCGTCTTGGACGCCCGGTGTCGACCATGCCGCCGACGCGCAGACCGTGGACTTAGCCGGTGAAACGCAGTCGGGAACCTAGGAGCCTGTCCGGGTAACCGCACGTGAGATAGGGGCAGACTCCCAATGATTGGATATCAACGATCGTGCCTACTTCTTCATGCGCTGTCTGAAGGCAGATTTCGGGCCTATGCGGCCTGGCTGAAGGCGTAGAGCTTCAAGAGATTGTGGCAAAGGCACACAAGAAGCCATTCCCCGTTGACTGCTTCCAGTCCACGGAGATGGAACTGCCGGAAACCACGAGCCTCCTTGATCTGCCCGAAGACCGGCTCAATGCTCTGCTCTCGCTTTCGGTAGCGCTCGGCGTGTCGCTTTAGCTGCAGTTTCCGCCGCATCCGATCCCGAAGCGTTGCTCCCTTGGGAATCGGGCCGCGTGGTGATTTCGCACGGCGACGTTCGCTGTGCCGCTGCTTCTCCGGAGGAATGTAGGGATTGATTCGCCGCTGCAAGAGCCACTGAACGTTTTGCTCACTGAAGTACCCTGCATCGGCAGAAACCTCCTCCGGCATCTCATCGACATTGGTTTCGACCTGCTCCATCATGGGGATCAAGTGCGGAGCATCTGCCGCCTGGTTTGTTACGGCAGCAGCGACGACAATCTGCGTATCGGCATCGACGACGGCCTGGGCGTTGTACCCCTGGATGAACTGCTTATCAGAGCCTTTCATGATCCGGGAATCGGGATCCGTAAAGTTGCGCTGCGCTGTTGGTGCGGGTTCTGCCTTCGGCCGCTTCCGCCGACGACCGCCCTTGGGCCCCTTGGGTCCCGGCTCCTCGGGAGGCTCATGTTCGTCAGCGCCGGCCCTCAGGCGCGCTTCGGCTTCCAGAGCAGCCTTGGCTTCTTGAATCTTGGCCAGCCGCCGCTCACGGAAGCGGAGTTCTTCGGGCAGTTCATCCCCACGACGATGTGGGCCGAAGCGGTGATCCTCGGCCTGGTCAGCTTGCTCGGCTTTCTGGAGCAGCTCTGCGATCTCCGCCTTCAGGCGTTGTTCTTCCTCCACCATCCGGCTATCGCTCATCGCCTTGTGCTTGGAGGCGTTGGCCTTGATCTTGGTGCCATCCAAGGCCACATGACCCAGGCGAACCAGTCCGGCCTTCTTGCAGATCTTGACCACTTGCAGGAACAGGTCGGAGAGGGCCTTTAGATGCCGCTTCCGGAAATCGCTGATCGTCCGGAAGTCGGGCTGGTTGTTGGCCGCAAGGACGCGGAAGGCTACGTCCTCCTGCAGCCGGCGTTCGATCTTGCGAGAGGAGTAGACGCCGTTACAGTAGGCGTACAGCAGCACCTTGACCATCATCCGCGGATGGTACGGTGGGTAACCTCGTAGCTCTCGCTCGTACGTCTGTTCGATTTGGCTTAAATCGAGTGAGTCCACGACATCACTCAGGAAGTAAGCGAAATGGTCATGCGGAAGCCAGTCCTGCAGGGCAGGGGGCAGCAGCAACAGCTGATTGGGCTCATACGGTCGATACGTCTTCTTGCTCATGCTGAAGACATTGGACACCGAACCCTTTTGCTCCTACAGAACTGGCTTACTCAGACAGGCTCCTAGCCCCGGGGCTCCAGTGGGAGATGTTCCACGTGGAACAACGCGGAAGGTGGTGGGACCTCAGGCGGAGAAGTATACTCGACCCGCGGTTATGCAAGGTACACGGACGGGCAGTGACAGAACGCCCTCGGGTCTGATGCGGCGCTTTTCCACTGATGTTCCACGTGGAACACTGCCGCCTATTGAGCGGGCAGACATGCCACCGCAGCACCGGCCGGCACTGCTGGTCAAACGCCGTCAGGTGGCCCGGGTGACGCGGCACATGGTCCTTACCGTCAGGCACGACACGCCCCGAGGAAGGCGCTTCACTGGCATGGGGGATTGCCCCGATCTGGCGGACAACCGACGCTCCGTGACGGGGAGGACCGGCACACTGCCTGCGCGCGGCCTTGCGAAAGCGCTTACCACCTGCCGCCTCCGTATGGCCCGGCGCAAGATGACGCCGTGAACGACCTCAGCACCCCAAAGGATCTCAGGCGGGAGCATCGTCATGCATTGGTACGCCCGGCCCCAGTGTTCCACGTGGAACACTTCGGCCCTGACCGTCTTCTAATGAAGCGATGACCTTTACCGACCCGGGAGCGCGTCCGCTCCCGGTTTGTCAAGACACTGGCAAGAGACAGGGAGGCCTTCCCCGTGGCAGTCCTTTTGCAGCAAGACCCTCTCCTCGTGGCGTTTACGGCGCTCGGGTTCTGCATTGTGGCGATCGTCATCATGCTGATCGTGCTGGTGCGGCAGTCGATCCTCCTGCGCCGCTACCGAAGCCTGCTCAGGGGCAACACGAACGCCAGCCTCGAAGACCTGCTCATCCAGCAGCAGCAGGCTACCGCAGATCTGCGTGCCGCACAGGAGTCCATCCGCAGGCGGCTCAGCGATCTGGAGAGCGCCTCCCAGAAGTATCTGCAGCGCATCGGTATCGTTCGTTACAATGCTTTTCCGGACGTGGGTGCAGACCTCAGTTTCTCGTGCGCCCTTCTGGACGGCGAGGACAACGGGGTTGTGGTCACCTCTCTCTACGGCCGGTCGGAGTGCCGTACCTATGCCAAGCCCATCCGGGGCGGATCCTCCAGCTACGCCCTCACCGATGAGGAAAAACAGGCGCTCCGCCTGGCACGCGGTGTGGACAACGAAAAAGCGTAACGACAATAGTCATAACCTAGGAAGGAAACAGGCAACGCTGGGTTGAATCCCCACATTGCCTGTTTGTCTGTTTCGGGCCGCAGGCCAACACGAGGAACGCGAACGAAAGGAGCGAGACCCGGTGCCGCGTCGGGCAGGACGAGTGCAGCTCATCGTCGTGCCATCCACCAACAGACGCAGTTACAGCTTTTTCGTCTACCCGGCCCTGCTGGCGGCGGGTCTCGGGCTGGTCGTTCTGGTGGTGGCCGCCCTGGCGCTGGGCCTCCGGTTCTTCCAGACGGAGGCTGCCCGGCTCCGCGCTGAGCTCGCCGAGATGGAGGCGCTGAAGCAGCAGGCCAGGCTCCAGCAGGAGGAGCTGGAGCGGATGCGGGCGACGGCGGAGCAGGTCGAACAGGAACTGCAGGAGATCCGGCGGTTGGAAAAGGACCTGGAGCACATGACGGAGGGGGAGGACACCCTGCCCTCCCGTTCAGCGCTCACCCGGCGCACGCCCCCCGGCGAGGGGGCGCGGGGCGGGCCCGAAACCAGCCACTCGCAGCAGGTCCCGGGACTGACCCTGGCCAGCATCCTGCCGGACGACGTCAGTCCCTTTGTGCTGGGCAAGCGCAACACCCTGGCCATGGACCTGAAGCTGGGGCGCCTGCCCTCCTCCATGGATTCCAGCCTGCAGAGCTCCAGGGCGGTACGGGCTCAACTGGCCAGGCAACTGGCCCAACTTCGGGACTCGGTACGCGCACTGGCCGACGGCAGGGACCAGCTGGCGGCCAAGTTGGACTACCTGGCGCACAAACCGGCCGGATGGCCGGTGTACGGCGCGGAGATCACCGACCCGTTCGGGCCGCGCTGGAGCCCCTTCGGCTATGGCTGGCAGTTCCACGACGGCATCGACCTGGGCCAGGACTACGGCACCCCGGTCTACGCCACCGGGGCCGGAACGGTGGTCTACGCTGACTGGCTCGAAGGCGGATACGGCCGATGCGTCATCATCGACCACGGGTACGGCTACCGCACGCTCTACGCCCACCTCCAGGACTGGAACGTGTTCGAGGGGCAGGAAGTGGAGCGCGGTGACCTGATCGGCTGGGTGGGCAGCAGCGGCCTCAGCACCGGACCGCACCTGCATTACGAAGTGCTGGTGAACGGTGTGGCCGTAGACCCCGAACCGTACCTAGAATCGAGACCGGAGGAATGACCGTGTTCGGCAGTCGCAAGAAATCCACGGCGGACAACCTGTCCCACGGCAAGATCGAGACGCTGATCGGCGAGGGCACGCAGATCAAGGGAACGTTCCAGTCGTCCGGCGTCGTGCGGGTGGATGGCTTCCTGGAGGGCTCCATCGAGCACGACGGCGACCTGATCGTCGGGCCCAAGGGCCGGATTCAGGCCACCATCAAGGCGAGGAGCCTCGCGACGGCCGGCGAGATCCACGGCGACGTCGAGGTGGCGGAGAAGCTGGAGCTCCTGCCCGGCGCGCACCTGAAGGGGGACGTGCGCTGCGGCCATCTGGTCATCCACGAGGGGGCGCGCTTTCACGGCCGCAGCCTCATGTCTGTGACAGACTCGGCCGAGCCGCCCCAGCCCGACAGGTCCCCGGGGGATTGAACAGCGCCAAGTCGCCCGCCCTGTGCAAGCAGGACGGGCGATCACGTCACTGTTCCTGACGGCGCGGGCCGTGCCGCATGAGCAGCGCCCGCAGGCCCTGCTCCAGACCGGCGGCCGCGACCTGGGCCATGCGCATGACCAGGCTGAGCCGGGTGTTCTGCAGGACAAAATATTCCATGAACCCCCCCACGTTTACCACGCCGGTCAGGTACACGTCGCCCGCAGGAGGAAGCGACTTGCTTACGCCCGCGCCCGGGCGAAGGCTGCCGGAACCGACGGCGAGAAACCCTACCGACTCGGCCCTGCCCAGGCAGGCGTCGACCGCGAGCACGAGGGGCCGCCGGAAGTTCCGCGCGACCCAGGCGAGGGCTTCGGTCAGGTTACCGGCGTGGACCGGCTTGTCCAGCGTCCCGAGAACCGTGACGCCTTCCGGCAGGGCGACGGCGAGCCGGCTGCCCACCAGCGGGCCCAGGGCGTCGCCGATCGATCGGTCGGTCCCGATGCACAGGGCCACCAGACCGTCACAGCGGTGGATCAGCCCGGCGGCGCACCTTTCCACTGCGGCTGCAATCACCGCAGGGGCGCCCGCGTCGTCCATATGAATGCGCGTCTCCCCCGGAGGAGAGGCTGTGCGCCGTGCGGACAAGTTGCCACCCTCACCCAAGTCCCTTCCCTCCGACTCCGGTCCCTGGGACCGTGGTACAGGGAAGTATACTGCAATGCCTGGCAGCCTATGTGCAGCCAGCAGCCACAGGAGGCGCTTATGGAACACGACGAGCGGTCAGCGATCCTGAAGGAGGCGGATGACCTGTACGCCAGGGGGAACCTGGAGGAGGCGCTGGAGCGCTACCGGCGGGTCCTGGCGGAGGACGAGACCGTCGCCTGGGCCCACAGCCGCACCGGGGCCATCCTCGCCCAGCTGGGCGACCTGGACGCGGCGGAGGTCCACCTGCGCCGCGCTATTGAGCTCGATCCAAAACTGCCCCAGGCGTACAGCAACCTCGGGAATCTGGACTACTCCCGCGGGGCTTACGAAGCCGCCCTGGAGAAGTACAAGAAGGCCGTGGAACTGGACCCCGACAACCCCACCTTCTACGAGAACCTCCATGCGGCGTACAAGCGGCTCGGGAAGGTGTACGAGGCCGTGGAGGCGATCAAGAAGGCCCAACGGCTGAAGCGATCCCAATTCCGGCAGGAGGCCGGGCAGGACATGGCCAACATGAGCGGGAGCCTCAAGCGCCGGCTGGGCTGCCTGCCGACCGGCGTGCTGCTCGCGCTGGCCGTTCTGGGCCTGGCCATCTGCCTCTGAGCCAACCTGCCGCCGGTCCGCTGCGGCGAAGGTAGGGATATCATGGACCTGAGTGCGATGAGCCCCCTGGATTGGGTGGTGGTCGTCATCCTGCTCCTGGCCGTGGGCGCCGGGTGGGTGCGGGGCATCGTGCGCGTGCTCCTGGGGTTCCTGTCCTTCCTGGCTGCGGTCATGATCGCCGGACGGGCAACGGGCCCGGTTGTGGCCTGGCTGGACGGGATGTGGAACCTGACCGGCCGGATTGCCGACGGGATCCTGGACCGCTCGGTCGACGCCGGCGGGGCATTGTCGGCGTCTCTGGACCAGGTGGCGATCCCGCAGCCGTACAAGGCGGCGCTGGTGCAGGACGTCGCCCGCGCCACCGCCGAGTCCGGTGAGGCGTCGGCCCTGGAGCTGGCCGCGCAGCAGATCGCCGAGGGCGCCGCCACGGCCGTCTGCTTTGTCCTCCTCGTCATCCTGCTCGCCGCGGCGCTGCGATGGCTGGGAAGCCTCTTCGCCGACGTGGTGCAGAGCCTGCCCATCGTCGGCCTGTCCGACCGGCTGCTGGGCGCCGCCGCCCTGGGCGCGGCGGCGGTCCTCGCGCTGAACCTGGTCCTGGTCTGGGTGATGCCCACCCTTTCGGTGTTCGGCCTGCGGGGGCTGGGCGAGTTGGTCAGCCAGTCGGTCACGCCGCCCTACCTGATCCAGGCGTTTGAATGGATGCGGCGGCTGGTCATCGGAGGAGGGTTGCGGCTGTGGAACGGGTAAGGTACGAGATCGGCGATCAGGTGCGGCTGAAGAAACCGCACCCGTGCGGGTCGAACCGGTGGGAGATCTACCGGACGGGCGTCGATTTCGGGTTGAAGTGCCTCGGCTGCGGGCACCGGGTCATGATCCCGCGGCCCAAGTTCGAGAAAGCCGTGCGCGAGCGCTTTCCGAAGGACCAGCTGGCGCAGGAGCAGCAGCAACCGCCGCAGTGACGTTCAGCCAGAGGCTTGCGCGGCCTGTCCGCGCGTGTTATATTGAGTTGGATGTGCACGCAGGTCGTGCCATCCCAGGGCGCAGCCCGCTGGGCTGCTGCCTCCCTGCTCCACTTCAGGTGGAGCCATCAGTCCACAGGGAGGAGGTGCTACCGTCGTGCGGAAGTATGAGATGATGGTGATCGCCCGTCCGGACCTGGATGAGGCGGGGCTTCAGGCCCTGTCCGACAAGATCGCCGAGCTGATCACCAGCAACGGCGGGACGGTCGAGAGCCAGGATGCCTGGAAGAAGCAGCGTCTCGCGTACGAGATCAAGCATCTGCGTGAGGGCTTCTACTCGGTCTTCAACTTCACCGGGGAGCCCCGCACCGCGAACGAGCTGAACCGCGTCCTGAAGATCACCGACGAGGTCGTCCGCTTCCTGATCGTCCGCCCCGCGGAGTAACGGGACACGAGGGGGTAAGGATGTGCTCAATTCCGTGGTCTTGATTGGCCGCCTTACCAAGGATCCTGAACTGCGGTACACGCCGTCGGGCAAGGCTGTTGCCACGCTGCGGCTGGCGGTGGACCGGGGAACCGTTAATCAACAGGGCGAGAGGGAGACGGACTTCATCGACATCGTCGTGTGGGAAAAGCAGGCCGAGACCGTCGCCAACTACCTGCAGAAGGGCCGGCTGGTGGCCGTGCAGGGCCGCCTGCAGATCCGGCAGTACACCACGCAGGACGGCCAGAAGCGGGAGAAGGCGGAGGTTGTCGCCACCACGGTCCGGTTCCTGGACAGCGCCCGCGACCACTCCGGCGGCGGGGGCGGCTTCTCCGGGCCCCGCCGGGAGGACGGCATGGGCAGCGAACTGACCCTGGGCGACGATGAAGATGTCCCCTTCTGAGATCAAAGGAGGACAGAACGCATGCGTCGTGAACGTGGTCGTCGCGCGAGGCGCCGTGTGTGCAGCTTCTGCGTCGACAAGATCGAGCACGTGGATTATAAGGATGCCGCCCGCCTGAAGCGGTACATCACCGAGCGGGGCAAGATCCTGCCCCGGCGCATCTCCGGCAACTGTGCCCGCCATCAGCGGCAGTTGACCGTGGCCATCAAGCGGGCCCGCATCATGGCCCTGCTGCCGTTTACCGTCGAGTAGACGGCCCGCGCAACGCAAAGAGGGGGGCACCGCGTCCGGCGGGCCCCCCTGTTCGCTCACCGATCACCTGCCCGAAGGAGCATACCGCATGGAAAGCCGATCGACGCGCGTGCAGGGACTGGTCTTCGGCGGTCTGATGGCGGCCATGACGGTCGTCTTCAGCCTGGTGCCGGGCCTCTCCGTGCTGATGCCGATCCCGCTGGTGCTGGCCTACGTCCGGTACGGCGGCCGCATCGCCGTCATGACCGCGACCGCAGCCACGCTGTTCACCATGGCGTTCACAGGCGTGGTCTCGGCCATCCTGGCCATCCCGGCCGGCATCTTGCCCGGTCTCGTCTTCGGCATGGGCTTCCGGCGCAAGTGGAAGCCGCTCACCATCGGCCTCGCGGCCGTTCTCACCTTCTTCTTGGGGTTCGCTCTGGAGTACGCGGTCACCCGCGTGGTCATGTTCGACGGGCGCGACCCCTTCGTCGCCATGCTGGAGACCCCCGCCGTGCAGAACCAGGTGGAGATGATGGCGGGAGTGATGGAGCAGACAGCGGCGATGATCGAGTCCGCCGCGGCGGACGGCGCCGCCACCACCGCGCAGCAGCAGATGGCCCAGCAGTACCGGGACATGGCCGACCTGCTGCGCCGGGATGCGGTGGGCCTGGTCTGGACCCTGCTGCCGGCCTCGCTGTTCTTCGCCGGTGCGTTCAGCAGCTGGTTCAACTACATGCTCTGCAGGCTCATCCTCCCGCGCTTTGGCCACCCACTGCCTCCGTCGACCCCGTTCGCCGAGTTCCGGCTGCCGATCTGGGTTATCTGGGCCTACGCGCTCATCTCCCTGGCGGTGCCGCTGCTCGCCGGCGGAGACATGACGGCGCTGCCCTGGTGGGGCAAGCTGCTGCTCAACGTCTTTACGCCGCTCATGTTCATCCTCGTGCTGGCGGGGCTGGCTGTGGCTTACGGGTGGATGCGGAGGCGCGGGCTGGCGAAGGGCCTGGCCGTGCTGATCCTTGCCGTCGCGTTCCTGCTCCTCGGGCAGCTGGGGATGCAGCTGCTGGTGCTGCTGGCCATGTGGGACACGGTGTTTGACGTGCGCGGCCTGGGGCACGGCCTGTGGAAGCGAACGGAGGAGACCCGTCAACGGGAGGGATAGGCATGAAGGTGATCCTGAAGGCCGACGTCAAGGGGACCGGGAAAAAGGGACAGACCGTCGAGGTCGCGGACGGGTACGCGCGCAACTACCTGATTCCCCGGGGCCTGGCGGTGGCCGCCTCCGAGGGCGCCCTGCGTTCCATCGAGGCGGAGCGGAAGGCGCAGCAGGAGAAGCAGCAGCGGCAGGTCGCCGAGCTCTCCGCGCTGCGGGACCGGCTCGACGGCCAGACGATCCAACTGCGGGCGAAGTGCGGCGAGGGCGGCCGCCTGTTCGGCTCGGTCACCAACAAGGACGTCGCCGACGCCATCGCCCGCCACATCGGGAAGCCGTTCGACCGCAAGATGGTCGAACTGGACGCCCCGATCAAGACCCTGGGCGTCCACCTGGTGACGCTGCGGTTCGGCCACAACATCACCGGCAAGGTCAACGTGGAGGTCTTGCCCGAGTGACAGCCATCGGCCCGGCCGGCTGTGCCAGCCTGGGCCTTCGCTGATTGCGGTCCTCGCGTGGAAGGAGGTGTGGGCTTCGGCCGCTATGATGAAGGAATTCCTGGACAAGCTCATGCGCGGCGCCCAGCCGGAGGACGCGGAAGCCCTGAACCAGAGGCTCTCGGCCGAAGAGCGGCAGGCCCGGCAGGTCGGCGCGCTCTTCAACGTGCTCATGGGCGTCTGGGGGCCGGAGCGTCTGGTGGTCAAGGCCGGCAAGCTGGACGCCCTCGGGCTGATGAAGTCCGAGAAGGTGGAGGAGCAGGTGCTGGCCCTGCAGCGCCTCGTCTATGAGGACCCGACGCTCGACACCGTCCCGGACCCCCGGGAACTGCCGGAGATCCTGGACCAGCTGGAGGACGCTGTGGCTGACCTGGCGGCCCGGCGCACGGTGGAGGACCGGATCGAGCGGAAGATCCAGACCCGCATGCAGGAGCGGCAGGATGACTACTACCGGGAGATCAAGCAGCAGGTGCTGAAGGAGGAGGCCGGGCCCGAGACCAGCTCGACGATGAAGCGGCTGGAGTGGCTCGAGTCGCTGGAGAAGAAGTCGCTGCACCGCAGCGCGGCGGAGCTGCTCCGCCCGCGCGCGCTGGAGGAGGTCGTGGGCCAGGACCGGGCGATCCAGGCCCTGCTGGCCAAGGTCGCCTCTCCGTTCCCGCAGCACGTCATCCTCTACGGCCCGCCCGGGGTCGGCAAGACGACTGTGGCCCGGCTGGTGCTGGAGAAGGCCAAGACGATGCCGCACACTCCGTTTGCGGAGGACGCGCCCTTCGTGGAGGTGGACGGCACGACCCTGCGGTGGGACCCCCGGGAGGTGACGAACCCGCTGTTGGGCTCCGTGCACGATCCCATCTACCAGGGCGCCCGGCGTGACCTGGCGGAGAGCGGTGTTCCCGAGCCGCGCACCGGGCTGGTGACCGACGCGCACGGCGGGGTGCTCTTCATCGACGAGATCGGCGAGATGGATCCGCTGCTCCAGACGAAGCTGCTGAAGGTGCTGGAGGATAAGCGGGTTACCTTCGAATCCAGCTATTACGACGAGAACGACCCCAACGTGCCCAAGTACATCAAGAAGCTGTTCGAGGAGGGGGCGCCGGCCGACTTCGTGCTGATCGGCGCGACCACCCGGGATCCCGAAGACATCAACCCGGCCCTGCGTTCCCGCTGCGCAGAAGTCTTCTTCGAGCCGCTCACCCCCGAGGACATTGCGCTCATCGTCCGCCAGGCCGCGGAGAGGATCGGCGCGCACCTCGCCGCCGGGGTGGAGGCCATCATCGCCGACTACACCATCGAGGGACGCAAGGCGGTGGGCATCCTGGCTGACGCCTACGGCCTCGCCCTGTACCGGGCGGCGGAGGCCGGGAAGGAGAACGAGCCCATCACCATCACCCAGGAGCTGGTCTACGAGGTCATCCAGTCCAGCCGGCTGTCGCCCTACGTCACCCGCAAGGCGTCGCCCACGGCGGAGGTGGGGCGCATCTTCGGGCTGGGCGTGCTGGGCTTTGTCGGCTCGGTGCTGGAGATCGAGGCGGTCGCCTTCCCGGCGCGGGAGCCGGGCAAGGGCGTGCTGCGCATCAACGACACCGCGGGCTCCATGACCAAGGACTCGCTGTTCAACGCGGCTGCGGTGGTCCGCAGGGTCACCGGCGAGGACCTGTCCAACTGGGATGTGCACGTGAACGTCATCGGCGGCGGCCGGATCGACGGCCCCAGCGCCGGCACGGCCATCTACCTGGCGATGATCTCGGCGATGCAGGGGCGCCCGATCCGGCAGGACGTCGCCATCACCGGTGAGGTCTCGATCCGCGGCGGCATCCGGGCCGTGGGCGGTATCTATGAGAAGATCTACGGCGCCAAACAGGCGGGCATGGCCCGGGTGGTGCTGCCCGAGGAGAACCGCAAGGACGTACCGCAGCAGGTGCCGGGCATCGAGGTCTGCTTCGCCTCCACCATCGAGGAGGCGATGCGCCTGGTTATGGCCGCGCCCGGCGGTGAGGGGGCGAGCTAGCCGTGAACGCCTTCAGTGAGCGGGTTCCACCCCAGAACCTCGAGGCGGAGCAGTCTGTCCTGGGCGCAATGCTGATCGACCGGGAGGCGGTGGTCGCCGTCGCCCACAAGCTGGTGCCCGAGGACTTTTACGCCGACCGGCACCAGCACCTGTTCGCCGCCATGCTCGCGCTGTACAACCGCGGGGAGCCGGTGGATCCGATCACGGTGCAGGACGAGCTCATCCGCACCGGCCAGCTGGAGGAGGTGGGCGGGCTCACCTACCTGACGAGCCTGATCAACCTGGTGCCCACCACCGCCAACGTCCTGCAGTATGCGGAGATCGTGGAGTCGAAGGCGATTCTCCGCCGGCTGCAGACGGCGGCGCGGCGCATCGTGGACGAGTGCTACATCGCGGAGGATGTGGACCAGACGCTGCAGGAGGCGGAGAAGTCGATCTTCGCCGTGACCCAGCGCCGGTCCGCCCGGGGGTACCTGCACATCCGCGACGCCCTGGTCACCGCCTACGGCCACCTGGAGCATCTCTACTCCACCAAGGGCCGGACCACCGGCGTACCTTCCGGCTACCGGGACCTGGACGCGATGACGTCGGGCTTTCAGCCCTCGGACCTGATCATCGTCGCCGCACGCCCGTCGGTGGGCAAGACCGCCTTCACCCTCAACATCGCGCGCAACGCCGCGGTGCAGGCCAAAGCGAAGGTGATCTTTTTCTCCCTGGAGATGTCCGCGGAGCAGCTGGCCCTGCGCCTCCTGGCATCGGAGGCCACGGTGGATGGCCACAAGCTGCGCACCGGGCAACTGCAGGACCAGGACTGGCACAAGCTGGGCACGGCGCTCTCGGTGCTGGGCGAGAGCGACATCTACATCGACGATACGCCCAACATCCCCCTGCAGGAGATGCGGGCGAAGGCGCGCCGGCTGGCGCAGGAGCACGGTCTCGATCTGATCATCGTCGACTACCTGCAGCTGATGTCGCTGCCCCAGCGGCCGGGGCAGCAGGCCAACCGGCAGCAGGAGATTTCGGAGATCTCCCGGTCGCTGAAGGCGCTCGCCCGCGAGCTGAAGGTGCCGATCATCGCCCTGTCGCAGCTCTCCCGCTCGGTGGAGCAGCGGCAGGACAAGCGGCCGATGCTCTCGGACCTGCGTGAATCCGGCGCGCTGGAGCAGGACGCCGACGTGGTCGCGTTCCTCTACCGGGAAGACTACTATGACCAGAACACCGACAAGAAGGACATCGTGGAGGTCATCCTGGCCAAGCACCGCAACGGTCCCATCGGCACGGTGGAGCTGTACTTTGCCAAGGAGATCCAGCGGATGTACGGACGCGAGCAGCGGCGGCAGTAGCCAAGATTCCCGCGACGACGCGCGAATCTTTGACGTCGCGAGTTACGAACATTAGTATCCACAACTGTGGACAACGTTCGGCCGCTGCATTGACACCGCGAGTCGGCGGATGATACACTTTGCCAGGGAATCGGCCAGCGCGGACCGGGGCCCCCGCCACGGGGGCCCGGCGCGTTTCGTACGGGAGGTGCCGACATGCCAGTCGTAGTGGTGATGGGCGCGCAGTGGGGCGACGAGGGCAAGGGCAAGTTCGTCGACCTGCTGGCGGAGAGGGCGCAGGTGGTCGTTCGCTCGACCGGCGGGTCCAACGCCGGACACACTGTGTGGGCCGGCGGTAGGCAGTACAAGCTGCATCAGGTGCCTTCGGGCATCCTGTATCCCGGCACGCTGTGCGTGATCGGCCACGGCGTGGTGCTGGATCCGCCCAAGCTGCTGGAGGAGATGGACCGGCTGGCGAGCCAGGGCGTCGATCTTTCCAGCCTGCGGATCAGCGGCGGCGCGCATATCGTCTTCCCCTTCCACATCCGGCTGGACGAGGCGGAGGAGGACAGGAAGGGCGACCGGAAGATCGGCACCACACGGCGCGGCATCGGGCCGGCCTATATGGACAAGTTCGCCCGGGTCGGCATCCGCCTCGTCGACATGCTCGACCGCGACGAGTTCCTGCCCAAGCTGACGGCCCTGGTCGAGGAGAAGAACCGCATCCTGGAGAAGGTGTACGGCCTGCCGGGCTTCACCGTGGAGGAGATCGCGGAGCCGTACCTGGAGTACGCGGAGCGGCTGCGGCCGTACGTCGCGAACACGGTGGAGCTGGTCAACGATGCGATCGACGCAGGCAAGAACGTGCTGTTCGAGGGCGCGCAGGGCCACCTGCTGGACATCGACTTCGGCACGTACCCGTACGTGACTGCGTCGCACCCGATCGCCGCCGGAGCCATCATCGGCGCCGGCGTCGGGCCGACGAAGGTCTCCCGGGTGGTCGGCGTGGTCAAGGCGTACACCTCCCGCGTCGGCGAGGGGCCCTTCCCGACCGAACTGCACGGCGAGGAGGCGCACCGCATCCGCGAGGAGGGCCACGAGTACGGCACGACCACCGGCCGACCGCGCCGCATCGGCTGGCTCGACCTGGTGATGGTGCGCTACGCCTGCCGGGTCAGCGGCATCACTGACCTGGCCGTGCCGCACCTGGACACGCTGGCCAAGACGGGCCTGCCCACGCTGAAGGTCTGCGTCGGCTACCGGATGCCCGACGGCACGGTGACCCGGGAGTTCCCCGTCGGCCTGAAGGCGCTCAGCCAGGTCGAACCCGTGTACGAGGAACTGCCCAACTGGGAGTGGTCGGCGGAGATGAGCACCGCCAGGCAGTACGACGAGCTGCCGGAAGGCGCCCGGCGGTACGTCCGGCTGATCGAGGACGTCACCGGCGTCCGCGTCTCCATCCTGGGGGTGGGCAGCGAACGGACGCAGGCGATCTACCGCTCCGCCATCTTTTGATGCGGACGTGACTCTGGAATGCGCGCGCGGGACGGCTGGCAGCCGTCCCGCGATTTTCAAGCCGAAACCGCCTTGCATTCGGCAACGGGCGCCAGTATAATAGTCCTCGTCGAGGAGCCGCGGGTGTAGTTCAATGGTAGAACATCAGCTTCCCAAGCTGAGAACGTGGGTTCGATTCCCATCACCCGCTCCAGGTACGCGGAGACGGCACCCGTCTCCGTTTTCGCTGCCGATGTAGCTCAGCCGGTAGAGCAGCCGATTCGTAATCGGCAGGTCAGGGGTTCGAGCCCCCTCATCGGCTCCAGATGCCCCCGAGGTCCCAGAGACCTCGGGGGCCTTTTCGGTGTGCCCGGCATGGGCGCTGACTTGGCGGTGAAAGTCCGCTACGGGCGAGGCAGCACCAGCCCGTTAGCCAAAGGCAAGGGTGTCCGTCGTGAGGCGGAATCTGAAGGAAGCCCGAGGCAAAGCCACGACCCGAGGAACACGAACCCCATAGGAGGCTGTGCCGCTCGGGTGAGCTGGCCGAACACAGCAAAACCCGAAGCTGCCAAAGGGCGGTGCGGTAGATGGGGCGGGTGCGGGGTGAAGGTCAGCGTTCTTACCCGGGGAGATCTGCCGGGAACGCCAGCAACGCTGGTAACCTGCGTCGGGAGACGCAGCTGAACCGGCAGAAGTCAGCAAAGGCCATAGTACCGGCAGGGGGACGCCCCAACCGGGAAGGGCCGAACGTCAGGAAAGGGGTGAACCCGTTGCGTTCGAGCAGCCCGCGACAAACGCAGAAGACCCCGAACGGGACCTGCTCGCCGGAGGTAGCGGTGAAGCCGCAAGGGACGGCGAGAGGGCGGAGTGGGCAGCCGGCACAAGACGGAACGTTACCCCGCGGGGAGCACAGCAACCTGATGGAGCAGGTGGTGGCCAGGGAGAACATGCTGGCCGCCCTGAAACGGGTGGAGCGGAACGGAGGCGCTCCCGGCGTGGACGGTGTCCCCACCGAACGGCTGCGGGACCAGATTCGCGTGGAGTGGAGCCGCATCCGTGAGGGACTGCTCCAGGGGACCTACAGACCGCAGCCAGTCCGCCGGGTCGAAATCCCGAAACCGGGCGGCGGCAAGCGGATGCTGGGGATTCCCACCGTGATGGACCGCCTGATCCAACAGGCACTCCTGCAAGTACTGACGCCGATCTTTGACCCGACATTCTCCGAATCCAGCTACGGCTTTCGGCCGGGGCGGCGGGGTCATGATGCGGTCAGGAAGGCACGTCAGTACGTGGAGGAAGGGTACGACTGGGTCGTGGACATGGACCTGGAGAAGTTCTTCGACCGGGTCAACCACGACGTGCTGATGGCCCGCGTGGCGCGGCGGGTAACGGATAAGCGTGTGCTGCGGCTGATCCGGCGGTACTTACAGGCTGGGGTCATGCTGAACGGGGTAGTCGTGGCGACGGAGGAAGGGACGCCGCAGGGCGGTCCGCTGAGCCCGCTGCTGGCGAACATCCTGCTGGATGACCTCGACAAGGAGCTGGAGCGCCGCGGGCACCACTTCGTCCGGTACGCCGATGACTGCAACATCTACGTCCGCAGCAAGCGGGCGGGAGAACGGGTCTACAGGAGCGTGCGCCACTTCCTGCAGGAGCGGTTACGGCTGAAGGTCAACGAGGAGAAGAGCGCAGTGGACCGGCCGTGGAAGCGGCAGTTCCTCGGGTTTAGTTTCTACAAGCACCGGGGAGTGCGCATCCGGCTGGCCCCGAAGAGCCTGAAGCGCGTGAAGGACAAGCTCCGCACGCTGACGGACCGCAACCGCAGCCAGAGCATGGAGGACCGAATCCGGCGCCTGAATGCTTACTTGCGGGGCTGGGTTGGGTACTATGCGCTCTCCGATGCCAGGTCAGCCTTTGAAAGACTCGAAGGATGGCTGAAGCGTCGGCTGCGAGCATGCGTATGGAAGCAGTGGAAGCGTGTACGCACGCGCTTTCGGGAGTTGCGCGCCCTCGGTTTGCCCGAATGGGTAGTCCACCAACTCGCCAACAGCCGCAAAGGCCCGTGGCGGATGGCAGGTGGCCCACTAAACAGCGCCCTGGGCGACGCCTACTGGCGTGCCCAGGGGCTGATAAGCCTGACCGAATGCTATGAAGCGACTCGTCAATCCTGGCGAACCGCCGGATGCGGACCCGCATGTCCGGTGGTGTGAGAGGACGGGGGCTAGCCGCCCCCTCCTACTCGATTGCTTCGCGACAGGCTTCGACAAATTTCGCGCCCGGCGCATGGTAAAGTCTTCCTGAGGTGGGAATTCATGAGAAGCGACCGTGCCCGCAGGAGGTTCCGGGCGCGCCGCCTGCGCCGTGACCTCATGGCGCTGGTGGTGTTCCTGTTCATCTTTGCGCTGAACGGCATGCAGGGCCGGCTGGAGGCCGCCGGCGTACCGCAGGCCCTGGGCCCGGTGGAGCCCACGATCCCCGAGCACGACCTGATGCTCGCCCAGCGGCGGGCGGAGGCGGCGCGGCGAAGCGCATCCCTGGTCGCCCGGGAAGCGGAGGAGGCGGCGGCTGATTTGACGGCAGCCCAGCGGCAGCTGGCGCGACAGGCGGATGCCGAGCGGCGTCGGGATCTGGAGCGCATCGCCGACCTGGTGCCCCCCGAGTTCCGCCAGATGGTGCTCGATCTTTCCGCCCAGTACGGGGTCGACCCGCGCCTGGTCGCCGCGGTGGGTCACGTGGAGAGCCGGTGGAACCCGCGAACGGTCGGGACGCATAACGATACAGGACTGATGCAGATCCTGCCCGGTACCGCGCAGTGGATTGCCAGCCGCCTGGGCTGGACGGAGTACGACCTCTTCGACCCGTGGACCAACTTGCACATGGGCATCTGGTACCTGCAGGCGCTTTACCGGGAGTACGGTTCCTGGGACAAGGCCCTGGCCGCGTACAACGGTGGCCCGAGGCAGGCCCACCTGGGGGCGGATCATCCCTACGTCGGCCGGGTGATGCGCGTCTACGCGGCCCATTAACGAATGGGACATCCATACAGACCATAGAAAAAGTGTCAGGCAGTGGTTCCGCGTTCTCCGGAAACCTGGCAGGAAATACACCATACAAAGCGAAACTATATACCTCGTCATGCATTGAGGAGGTGGACCCGCCTTGCCACGCCGTCCCCTGTTGCTGGTGGTGCTCGCAGCGATCATCAGTCTAGGTCTCGCAGCCGACCTTGGCGTACGGAATCTGCAACGCTCACAGCCGGCAGCAGCGGCGGATGGGCAGGAGACGGGAACCGGCACGGCCGGCGCGGAGCCCGATCAGCTGGCCAGTGCGGACACCACTGACCGGGAACGGCTGGACATCGCCTCGCGCCAGGCGCAGGGGCCCAGGACCGCGCGCGATCCGCTGGGCGAGCCCGCGGCGGCCCAGGTGGTCGAGATGAAGAAGGCCGCCGTCATCACCGTGAACGGCGAGCCCGTGGTTGCCGTCGCAGACGAGGCGGCGGCCCGGGAGGTCGTGGACACCATCCTCAATTCGTACCGGGAGTCGTACCTGAGCGACGCGACCGTCGTTGAAGAGCTCTCCTTCGCCGAAGCCGTCACCTGGGAGGAGGGTGAGGTGGCGGCGGACAGCATCAAGACGGTGGAGGAGGCCATCAACGTCCTGCTCCTGGGTACGGACAAGGTGGCCACCTACACGGTGGCGTCCGGCGACACGGCCTGGGACATCGCCCTGGAGTACGGCCTCACCACCGACCAGCTGGCCAAGGCCAATCCCGGCGTCGACATTGAGCTGTTGCAGATCGGTCAGCAGCTGACCATCACCTACAAAGAGCCCTACGTGCACCCCCAGTCGGTGTCACAGCGGGTGGTGTACGAGAGCATTCCATTCGCGGAGCAGCGGATCGAAGATGACACCTTGTGGCCGTGGGAGTCGGTGGTGGTCACGCCCGGCCGCTCGGGGACACGGGAGAAGGTTATCCGCGAGCGCCGGCAGGACGGCCAGATCGTCAGCACCGAGGTCCTGTCGAGCCGCGTCACGGCGGAGCCGGTGACGCAGGTGCGCCGGGTCGGCGTCAAGCAGGTGCCGGATCTGGGCAGCGGGTCGCTGATCCTGCCCGTGGTCGGGGAGATCAGCTCGTACTACGGGCCGCGCTGGGGCACGTGGCACAACGGCATCGACATCGCCGTACCCCACGGCACGCCGGTGCGGGCGGCCGACAGCGGCATGGTCGTCTACCGGGGCTGGAACGGCAACTACGGCAACATGATCGAGATCGATCACGGCGGCGGGAAGATGGTCACCTGGTACGCCCACCTGTCGGGCTTCAACGTGTCGGTGGGCCAGCAGGTGAACAAGGGCGACATCATCGGCTACGTCGGCAGCACCGGGTACTCCACCGGTCCCCACCTGCACTTCGAGATCCGCATCGACGGGGATCCGGTGAACCCGCTGAACTACTATCCGTAACAGGGACAGGCCCGTTTCGGGCCGCCGGCACGTCCGCCGGCGGCCCCTTGGTTTGTGCGGGTCCCGGCTGCATGTGCTTCAGGCTCCATGGGGACGATAGTACAGGAGAGGGAAATCTCGCGCAGCCAGGCGCATCCCGGCAGAAGGAGACGGGGCGGGAGTGGTCGAATCATTCAGGAAAGTTTCTGCCCCATCTGTCCTGTGTCGAGTCCATCTCCAGGGAGGGTGCGAAATGGAGCGGCCCAGGGGGACGAAGAGCAAGGCTGACCAGATCAAGGCTTTCCTTGAACAGTACCAGCCGAAGCTCTCGGAGGCGCGCGGATTTCTGCAGTTCATGCTTTCCAAGGAGGAGATCCTCCGTCGCACCGACCTGGTGTCCGACCTTACCGGTTACGACTGCGCGATCTTGGTGTCGGCCAAGGGTTCGGGCACGTGGCCGTTCCTGTTCCGGCGCGGGGAGAAGGTGTACACCAAGACCTCCCAGGCCGTGGTGGAACTGATGAAGTCGCTGCCGGAGCGCATCGGGCTCTGCCTGTCCACCGCCCCGCCGCCCTGGAGCGAGGAGCGGGAGGAGTTCCTCCGGATGCTGGCCCGCTGGCACGACGAGGTCTTCCATGAAGACCTGGAGCGCATGACCCGCCGGCAGGAGCTCCTGCGGCAGATCGACGGCGCGCTGGACCGGCGCGACCGGGAGCTGTTCGAGCAACTCTCGGCCGAACTGCGACGGATCGGCTGAACCCGCGAGACGCACCGCGGGCCCGTCCGAATGCGGACGGGCCCCTTTGCTTTGCCTGCCAAAGTCTGCGGATGGTTGCTGCGCAACGCTTCATCTATACTAGACTATGCTAACACGCAATCTTATCTGCTTAGGGGTTTATGGTATGAAAGGCCAACGCGTCGTGTGGCGGCTGCTCTCCGCCGTGGTGGCCGGCGCCCTCCTGCTCTGCGGGCTGGCGGGATGGCCCAGGGCACGGGCAGCCGTCTACCGTTATTACCGCCACCAGGGGAGGGTGCGGACCCTGGGCGGGCTGGCCGGATACCGTACCGCCGAATCGGGCCGGTTCGTCCTGTATTATCTGCCGGAGGACGGCGACCTCGCGGCGCTGATCCTGGAACAGGCCGAGGCGGTGTACGAACGGGTGGTGGCGGAGGTGGGATACCCGCCTGCGGAGCGGGTGCCCCTGATCCTCTACCCTGACCGGACGGCGCTGCGCGCGGCCTACGGCTGGGGCTCGGAGCAGAGCGCCGTGGGGGTCTACTGGCGCGGCACCGTAGGGTTACTGTCGCCGCGGGTGTGGATCGCGGCCGGCGACCCGGCCGAACTGGCGAGCGAGTTCCGCCGGTTGAGCCCGGTCGCCCATGAGCTGACCCATTACCTGCTAGATGAGCTGACCGAGGGCAACTATCCCCGCTGGTTCACCGAGGGGCTCGCCCAGTACGTGGAAGAGCTGGCGACGGGCTACGTGTGGCCGGAGGCCGCCGCGGCTCCGCTGGACCCGCCGCTGTACACCCTGTCTGAGCTCACCCGGCGGTTCGACGACCTGCCCGACCGGCCTCTGGCCTACCGCCAGAGCCATCTGCTGGTGGCTCACATCGCGGAGGCGCACGGGCGGCCGGGGCTCACCGGGCTCATTGCCCTCCTGGCCGAGGGCGTGCCCTTTGACCGGGCGGTGGAGACCGCCCTGGGGCGCAGCATGGCATCGATCTATGCCGACTGGCTGGATCAGGCCGAAGGGCGTTCCGCACAGGGAAGGAACGTACGCCTTTCGGAGCGAAAAGGCCTGCTGGAAGAGAGATAAGGAGAGGACGTTATGGCCGATCGCATCCTGGTCGTGGACGATGAACGCCCTATTGCCGAAATCCTGAAGTTCAGCTTCGAACGCGAGGGTTTTGAGGTGGAGATGGCCTTCGACGGCGAGGAGGCCGTGGCCAAGGCCCGTGCGTCTGACTTCGATCTCGTCATCCTTGACATCATGTTGCCCAAGCTGGACGGCTTCACGGTCTGCCGCGAGATCCGCCGCTTCTCCACCGTGCCGATCCTGATGCTGACGGCCAAAGAGGACGAGGTGGACAAGGTCCTGGGGCTGGAGCTGGGAGCGGACGACTACGTGACCAAGCCCTTCAGCCCCCGGGAGCTGATCGCGCGCGTGCGGGCGATCCTCAGGCGCACACGGGTGGCGGAGAGCAGCCGGTCGCGCACGGCTGCCGATGAGATCCTGCGCGAGGGCGACATCACCATCAACCTGACCAGCTACGAGGTGCGCAAGGGCGACAAGCTGCTGGAGCTGACCCCCCGGGAATTTGAGCTGCTCCGCTTCCTGATGGCCCACGCCGGCCAGGTCTTCTCGCGCGAGGCCCTGCTGGAGGAGGTCTGGGGCTATGACTACTACGGCGACGTGCGCACGGTGGACGTGACCGTGCGGCGGCTCAGGGAGAAGCTGGAGGAGAACTCTGCCAGGCCGGAGTACATCAAGACGCGGCGGGGGGTCGGCTACTACTTCCAGCGGTTCGACTGACGGAGAGGGTGGACGTTGTGTTCCGCAGCATTCAGGGGAAGTTGGTGGTGGTCTACCTCCTCCTGATCGTGGTGGCCATGGAGTTGGCGAGCCTCTACCTGATGCGCGAGCTGGAGCGCAGCTACATCGGCAAGGTCCAGGACGACCTGCACCAGAGCGCGCAGCTCCTGGCGGGGCAGCTCACCAACTTCTTCGCGGGCGACCGCCTCGACCCCGAGGCGGTTGACCAGTATATGGAACGCTGGCCGGGCGAGGTGCTGGTGCTCGACGCCAACGGCGTCGTCATCGGCGCTACGGCGCGCCTTTCCAACCGGGAGGAGCTCCTGGGGCTGAAGTTCAGCCATGACGACGTCTCCCCCGCGTTCTTCGGCAACACCAACCGGCGGATCGGCAAGGAAGGCTCACAGCGGATGGCCTACGAGGCGGTGCCGATCACCGTGGCCGACAACGTCGTCGGGGTGATCTACCTCAAGGACTCCCTGGAGGAGGCCTACGCCCGTCTACAGGATCTGCGGGACATCCTGCTGGTCGCGACGCTGGTGGCCATGGCCTCGACGGTGGTGCTGGGCGTGGCTCTGGCCCGCACGATCACGGGGCCGATCCGGGAGCTCACCCGCACCGCGGCGCTCATTGCCGGCGGCAACTTCGACCAGAAGATCCCCGTCCGGTCCGGCGATGAGATCGGCCAGCTGGCCGAGATGTTCAACCGGATGAGCCGGCAGCTGAAGGAGACGATGAGCGAGATCCAGGACGAGAAGAGCCAGGCCGAAGCCATCCTGACCCACATGGCCGACGGCCTGATGGCGCTCAACCGCGCCAGGCGCATCATCCGGCTCAACCCTGCTGCGCAGCGGATGTTCCAGATTCAGGAGCTGCAGGCGCTCGGCCGCCGCCCCGGAGAGCTGGCTGAGGGTTCGGGGCTGGAGGAGGCCCTGGAGGAGGCGTGGGATCGGAACAGCGCCCTGACCCGGCAGATCCGGCTGAAGGACCGGGTGCTGCAGGCCTACATCACCCCGCTGACCGGCGAGGGCCGTCACTCCGGCGGCACGGTCGTCGTCTTCCACGACATCACCGAGCTGGAGCGGCTGGAGAGCATGCGCCGGGAGTTCGTCGCCAACGTCTCGCACGAGCTCAAGACGCCCCTCACGACGGTCAAGAGCTACGTGGAGACCCTGCTGGACGGCGCCGCCGACGATCCGGAGGTGCGTGACCGTTTCCTGCGGGTGGTGGACGGGGAGACGGAGCGAATGGCCCGGCTGGTGCGGGATCTCCTGCGGCTGACCCAGATGGACGAGGGGACGCTCCGCTGGAACGTGAGGCCGCAAGACGTGGGCGAACTGGTGGCGGAAACGGTGGGGCGCCTGAGGGTGCAGGCGGACCGGAAGCGGCTCACCGTCCTGTGCGAGGTGGACCCGGAGACGCCGCCCGCCCTCTGCGACTATGACAAGATCCAGCAGGTGGTGATCAACCTGCTGGCCAACGCCATCGAGTTCACGCCCAACGGCGGCCAGATCCGGGTGAGCGTGGCGCCGGAGGGCGCGGATGCCGTGCGCGTCACCATCGCCGACACGGGGATCGGCATCCCGGCCCAGGACCTGCCCCGCATCTTCGAGCGCTTCTACCGGGTGGACAAGGCCCGCTCCCGCTCGATGGGGGGCACCGGGCTGGGCCTCTCCATCGCCAAGCAGATCGTCGAGCTGTCGGGCGGCGCCATCGCCATCGCGTCCGAGGTGGACCGGGGGACCACGGTCACCTTCACGCTGCCTGCGGCCCGGACTGCGGAGGTGAGACCGTCATGACGAAGCCTTCCGGCCGGGCGCGCGAGGTGCTGCTGGACCTCCTGCTGGCGGCGCTGGTGCTGACCAGCGTGGTGCTCACGGTCCGCGTCTGGTATCCGGAGCCGCTCTTCGGCGACAGCGACACCACCGAGCCGAGCCTGCAGCAGCAGCCGGTCCCCATCGTGCGGGAGATGCCGGAGATCTTCCGTCCCGAGCGTATCGTGGTCGCGCGGGCGGACGGCGGACGGGCGGAACTGCACGCCGGCTCTCCCACCTACAGCACCTCCTGGCAGCGGATCCGGAAGGCGCTCACCGGCCTGGACGTGCGGGGCGGCGCGACCCTGATCGATCAGGTGCCGCGGGGCGATGCCGGCGCGCCATCGCTGGAGCTCTTCCTGCCCACGGCGCTGCAGGTCGGCCAGTGGGCCGACCTGCTGCAGTGGCAGGCGCCGTTCCTGCGCAATGGGTCGATGCTGGTGGACCGGGTGATCGTGACCCTGGGGGAGCGGCCCGCGGTCTACCTTTCCGGGCCGCTCGGCTTTGAGCTGTACCTCGCGGACCTGCCGGAGGACCAGCGGGCGGCTCTGGTCGCCCACGTCGAACGGCTGGACCCGACGCTGTTCGGGCCGTACCGGGAGCTGGTCCTGGACGGGCTGCAGGTCACGGCCGCACCCGGGCTGATGGTGCCTGACGTGAAGGCCTGGCCGGCGGCGGAGGTCACGGTCCTGATGCCGGACCTGTGGGAGGAGGAGGCCCGTTACTTCCCGGACCTCAGCGTGGTCCGGCAGATCGACGAACAGGACGCCCGCAGCCTCACCGACGGCCGGAGGCTGCTCCGGATCACCGGGGCGGGCGTGCTGCAGTACCGGACCGCCGAGGGATCTGCTCCGGCCGCCTCGCCGGAGCTGGAACAGGCGCTGGAGGCGGCCGGGCAGTGGGTCGGCTCCCGGGGCGGCTGGCCCCAGGATGTGGTACTGCATCGGTACGAGCGGGACGCAGGCGTCGGCCGGCTTGCCTTCGAAGTTCATACCGGTGGGCGGTACCCGGTCCAGTCCCTGCCCGGCGCCATGCAGGTGCATGTCTCCGCCGCGGCGCGGGTGGTCTACTTCGAGCGCACCCCCACGGTGGCCAACGTGACGTTCGAGGAGGCCCTGCTTCCCCTCGTGCCCCCTGAGGACGCCCTGGCCCACGCCCTCCCCGCGGCGCCTCTGCTCTCGTCGGAACCGGTGCGGGCCATGTACCTGACGTACCTCCTCAGGCCTCCCGCCGGGGCCGGCGAGCCGTGGACGGCCGAGCCGACCTGGGTCATCCAGGCGGGCAGCACCGAGGTCTACGTCAACGCGGTCGCCCGGGAGTTCCCGCTGCCGCCCAAAGTCCTGCATTAGCGCAAACGGCCGTAACCTTTTCTGCGTCTGTTTCGTTTAGGGGGTGGGGAATTGGACTGGACGCGGGCACGCGCCATCCTGATCGCGGCCTTCACCGTGGTCAACCTGATCCTGGCGTACTCGCTCTGGGGGCCGAAGGGCGAACTGGATCCCGGCGAGCCCACCGCCCGGTCCCAACTGGTCCAGCTGCGCACCCGGCTGGATGAGCGGGGGCTCATCCTGCCCAACGCCGTTACCCTCCCCACCACGCCTCACCCCATGCGCTTCCTGCGGGTCGAGTTCCGGCCGAACCCCACCAAAGCGCCGCCGGTGGACGAACCCTCTGAAGGAGCGCCCGCCGCTTCCCGGCTGCGGTCCCGGTACGACGCGGCCGCGCGGGAGACGGTGCTGGAGCCTGTCGACGGGGCAGGCGGCACCCCGGTGGACCTGTCGGACCGGCTCCTGCTGCGCCAGGTGGCCGAGGACTTCCTGAGGGCGAACGGGCTCTTTCCGCATGACGTGCAGCTCTCGGGGATCTTCCTGCGGGAAAACGGAGCGATGGTGGAGTTCGTGCCCACCTACGACGGGTTGCCGGTCTTCTCGGGATACCTGCGGGTCTACCTGTCGCCGCAGGGGGTCGAGCGGGTCGCGCACCACTGGGTGGAGCCGGTGGGATTCAAGCCCGGAGCGCCGAAGGCGGTCCGGGCCGCGTCCGAGGCCCTGCTGCGCCTGGCCGGCCACCTCGAGCCCGGCGACGGCCAGGTCCGCACCATCGTGGACGTCCGGCTGGGCTACTATTCGGGACCTTCGGTGACGGTGCCCGGTGCGGAGGAGATCAGCGCCTGGGAGACGGTCCCGGTATGGCGCATCACGCTGGACAACGGTCAGGTCTATTATGTAAACGCCTTCAACGGTGAACTCGAATCATGACTTGGGTGCCCCAGTAAGTGTGGCCAGACCGGCAAGGAGGAAACGCTTTGACGACGTTGAGGATTCGCGGCGGCCGCCCGCTGCAGGGGACGATTCGGGTCGGCGGGCGGAAGAACGCCACGCTTCCGTTGATCGCCGCCACACTGCTCGCGGATGGGACGAGCCGGCTGGAGAACGTTCCCCAGATTCACGACGTGATGGTGTACCGGAAGCTGCTCACCGGACTGGGCGCCCGGGTCGACTGGGACCCGGTGCACGGCATCCTCACGGTACATACCGGCGGGGTCCGTCCCGGCGAGCCGGACTACCACCTGGCGTCGTCGATCCGCGCGTCCTACTACCTGCTCGGGGTGATGCTCGCCCGCTACGGTGAGGCGAGCGTGCCCATGCCCGGCGGCGACAACATCGGCCACCGCCCGGTCGACCAGCACTTCAAAGGGTTGTCGGCCCTGGGCGCGGAGATCTGGATGGACCGCGGGATCATCCGGGCCCGGGCCCGGCGGCTGCGGGGGGCGCACGTGTACCTGGACATCATCAGCGTCGGCGCCACGATTCAGGTGATGCTGGCGGCGTCGCTCGCGGAGGGCACCACCGTCATCCAGAACTGCGCCCGGGAGCCGCACGTGGTGGCGGTCGCCAACTTCATCAACGCCTGCGGCGGCAAGGTGACCGGCGCGGGGACCGACACGATCCGGGTCAGGGGCGTCGACCGGCTGGTCGGCGCGACCCAGACGGTCATCCCGGACGACATCGAGGCGGGCACCTGGATGATGGCGGCGGCGATGACGCAGGGCGACGTGACCCTGCAGAACGTGATTCCCACGCACATCACGCCGATCATGGCGAAGCTCCGGGAGGCGGGGGTCGAGGTCCACGAGCTGGGCGACGCGGTGCGGGTGGTCGGCCGCGAGAGGCCGAAGGCCATCAACGTGAAGACCCTGCCGTACCCCGGCTTCCCGACGGACGCCCAGAGCCAGATGACGGCCCTGCTCTCCCTGGCCGAGGGGACGAGCTACATCACCGAGACGCTCTACGAGGACCGGTTCCGGTTCGTGCCGGAGCTGGTGCGCATGGGCGCGCAGATCCGGGTGGAGGGGCGCACGGCCATCGTGAAGGGCGTGGAGCAGCTGTACGGGGCGCCCGTGGAGGCCACCGACATCCGGGCCGGCGCCGCCCTGGTCATCGCCGGGCTGGCCGCGGAGGGCGAGACGACCATCTACGGCATGGAGCACGTGCAGCGCGGGTACGAGAAGCTGGAGCAGAAGCTGCTGGCCCTGGGCGCTGACGTGCAGATGGAGCGGCAGGGAGCGGCGGTGGTCTAGCGGAACACTAGAGGCGGTGCCCGGGAGGGCACCGCCTCATGCGTGCACGGGAGGTGGCGGCTTGCGGATCCGGCTGGTGACGGTGGGCAAGGTGAAGGAGAAGTACCTGCAGGACGGGGTGCAGGAGTACCTGAAGCGGCTGCGTCCCTACGCCCGGGTGGAGATCGTGACGGTGCCGGACGAGCCGATCCCGGACGGTGCCTCGCCGGCCCAGGAGGCCCAGGTGATGCAGCGGGAGGGGGAGCGGCTTCTCCGCGCCCTCGACCAGGGTGGCCAGGAGCACGTGGTGGTGCTGGACGGGCGGGGGAAGAACTTTTCGTCCGAGGAGCTGGCGGCTTTCCTGGCGGAGCGTGCCCTGCACGGGGACGCCAACCTGGCCTTCGTCATCGGCGGCTCGCTGGGGCTGGACCCGGCGGTGCTGGCCCGCGCGGGCACGACGCTCTCGCTGGGGCGGATGACGTTCCTGCATCAGATGGTGCCGCTGATTCTGCTGGAGCAAATCTACAGGGCGTTTAAGATTAACCGGGGGGAGAAGTACCACAAGTAAAGTGGCGCAACCATACGACTCGAGAAGACTGATGGAATCGCGGGACGACATCTGGTGCAGCCTGGGTGTCGACCCGCATCTTGTATTCTGCTGCGGCGTACCCCAATCAGGAAATCAGCAGCGGCGTCTTCCCGATGAACGTCGGCGACTTGGCCTGTGAAAGCACGAAATCGGCCACATCGGCCCGGGAGATCCTCCCGCCGCGGACGCCGTGCAGGTCGACCAGTGCCCGGTAACGCCCCGTGCGCGGTCCGTTGGTCAGGATACCGGGGCGGACGATGATCCAGCGCTCGATGTGGTCCCTGATGATGCGCTCCTGGCGCTCCTTGTCGGCATAGATCCGGCCCAACACCAGCGGGAGCACCACGTGGTCGTACAGGAACGTTCCGTGTCCCCGGCTGTCGCCGGTTCCGATGCCGGTGACGGCGATGAGCAGCTGCTCGGGTCTGAGCGCTCTGGCGAGGTTCTGTGCGCAGGTGGAAAACAGCGTCGTCCTGGCGAACACGTTCTTGGTGCCCAGACAGTCGCAGACGACGTCCTGCCCATGGACCGCCGTCGCGACGGATTCCGGATCGCGGGCATCCCCCTGGACGAGGTGAAGGCGCGGGTGGCGGACCGGCATCCGGTCCGGGTCGCGGACGAGTGCCGTGACGTCATGGTCGTCCTCCAGGGCCTGCTTCACCACTTCAAGGCCGATGCCGCGCGTGGCGCCGATCACGGCGATCTTCACGAAACCTCGCCTCCTCGTGATGGACATGCGGCACTGCGGAGGGGCGGCGCTGAGCGAACGTAAGCCATGTTTCACTGAATCATACAGTAGGGCGGAAGCTCATCGCACTCGGCCGAAAGGAGGCGGTCAGTCTGGCACGGCGCAGGCTGGTGGTTTCAGACATTCACGGCGAGAGCCGACGGCTGTTGAAGGTACTGGAGATGGCCCACTACAACCCGTCGACTGACCGTCTCTTCCTGCTGGGCGACTACATCGACCGGGGGTCGGACTCCAAAGGGACGCTGGAGATCGTGGAGCGGCTGGTCCGCAGCGGGGCCGTCGCCCTGCTCGGCAATCACGACCTGATGCTGGTCAGCACCTATTACGACCCGAGCAACCTGCAGCGGTGGGTCTACAACGGCGGGTACACGACGCTGGCGGAGTTCGGCGGCTTCATCCCGGAACGGTGGGTGCGGTTCCTGGAAGGGCTGCCCACCCATCACGAGGAGCCGGACTGCATCATGGTGCATGCGGGCCTGGCCCCCGGCGTGCCGCTCAGCGAACAGTCCGATCAGGACAAGGTGTGGATCCGGGAGCCGTTTCTCAGCCAGTATCGCGGCAAGCGGGTCTACTTCGGCCACACCCCCACCTGCCTGCTGCACGGGGAGGAACGGTGGGAACCGTGGTACGGCGAGGACAAGGTCGGAATCGACACCGGCGCCGTGTACGGCGGCGTCCTGACTCTGCTGGACATCGACACCGGCCAGGTCTGGACGGCGTGACGCCCCAGTCGTCATCCCGTTCCCTCGTCGGACTACACCCGACCGGAGGCGGTCGGGTTTTTCATGTGCGTGCTCAGTCTGCCAGGATCGGCCCCTCCCGCGTGCCGGTTCCTGAAGTCGGCCTCCGACGGCCCGTGGCGAAGGCCAGCGGGACCCCTCGCGCCGCCTTCTCCCTTCCGGGGATGGCTATACGGAGAATACTCGCACCTATACTTGCAGTCCTGCTCTTCCGACGTCTCCGCCGTCCTGCGGCCCAGGGGCGTCGGGCGGCCCGCCGGTGTGCCTGCGGCCGTACCAACCGCACCGGCTCCCGTGTTGCTATTGCCGCTAGACCTGATCTGTAAACCTTCGGCGCCTTATAGTCCTTCTGTCCATACCCGGCTGCGCGGCCGTGCGGGCAGCTCGGCCAGGACGCACACGAGCGGGGCCGGAGGAGCCGGCAACTCCGGCGCTGCGCCTGGACGCCGCATAGCACGACCGGCCGAGCCCTTCCGGGCCCTCCATGGGGGACCAGGACCCGAGGCGTCCTGACCCGCGCAGGATGAAATCGCAGACAATTGCTGTGACCCTATTGGTCGGACCAATGGCCTCCCTCGGACAGGCCGCTCCTAAGACCTTTGGGTTAGAAAGAGTTTAACCTGACGATCTATTGGGCCGCGTCGCAGCCGAGGGATATAATCGAGCCGACCCCACCTCGTGAAGGAGGGAACGACCATCGCTGCGCAAGCGGGTGAGAGAGTCCCTTTGCCGTCCTGGCTAAGAGGACTGCTGGACCCCTTGTCCGAGCCCGTGCTGCTGGTCGGGGCAGACGGCCGGATCCGGTACGGCAATCCCAGCGCCGGACGCCTGCTCGGATGCAGCCCTGAAGCGCTGCCCGGGCTGGCGGTCGGCGCTGTGTTACCCGATGGGGAAGCCCTTTTGGGCCGGCGACAGGAGGACCCGTCGGACACTGACGCTGTCCGGCGGGACGGTGGGCGCATTCGGGTGGCCGTCACGGCGCGCCCCGGCCCGGAGGGGCTGACCCAGCTGCTCCTGCGGCCGGTGGCCGAAGCGCCCGAAGGGCGGCTGCGGGAGAGCGATCCCCGATATCGGGCCGTGGTGGAGGATCAGACGGACCTGATCCGGCGGTTTACCCCCGACGGCAGGCTGACCTTCGTGAACCCGGCCTTCTGCCGGTACTTCGGCCGATCCGAGGAGGAGCTGCTCGGAAGCGACTTCATCCGGCTCATCCACCCCGAAGACCGGGAGGTGGTGCACCGGCAGCTGGCCGTGCTCTCGCCGGAGAACCCCACCACCGTCACCGAGGCGCGGATCCCGCGGCCCGACGGCGGGGTCGGCTGGGTGCAGTTCGTCAACCGGGGGATCTTCGACGCCGAGGGCCGGCTCGTGGAGTGCCAGTCGGTGGGCCGGGACATCACCGCGCAGAAGGAGGCCGAGGCCCGCATCGCCGAGGCCCGGGAGGCGGTCAACCGGGCGGCGAGGGTGACGACCCTGGCTATTATCGGCGGAGGAATCGTCCACGAGATCAACCAGCCCCTCAACGCGATCCGGGTTCTGGCGGAGACGGGGCTCTGCCTGTTGGTGCAGGCCGATCCTCCGCAGGCCGACGAGATCGTGGCCATCCTGTCCCGCATCTCCCGCCAGGTGGACCGCATCGACAGCATCGTCAACCACCTGCGGGATGTTCTGAAGAACAGCCGCAATCAGCGGTACGAGTACTGCGACCTGAACGAGGTGGTGGAGCGGGCGCTGCTGCTCATGGACAACCGGATCCAGGCGCATGGCATCCGCCTGCGGCTGGAGAAGGCAGACCAGCTTCCCAAGGTCTTCGGTTACAGCGTCAATCTGGAAGAGGTGGTGCTCAACCTTCTCAACAACGCGATGCAGGCCCTCGACGAGGTGGATTGGCCCCACAAGGAGATCGCCGTGCGCACGTGGGCAGACGACCGGGTTTACCTCGAGGTGGCAGACAACGGCCCCGGCTTCGACCCGGCGATCCGCGAACGCGTCCTGGAGCCGTTCTTCACCACCAAGTCCGGCTCGTCGCTGGGGATGGGGTTGCCCATCGTAAAGGCCATCGTGGAGAACGCGGACGGCCGCCTCGAGCTGGCCGACGCGCACGGGGGCGGGGCCGTCGTCCGGGTATCGCTGCCCATCGCCACACCGCCGTGAGGAAGGAGGCACGGACCTTGCGCATTCTGCTGGTGGATGACGACAGGGAGGGCAGGTCCTACCTCGCCCGATTCCTGACGCTGGATGGCCACGCCGTCACCGAGTGCGGCTCCGCGGAGGAGGCCCTCGAGGTCTACCGGCCAGGAGCGTTTGAGATGGTGCTCTCCGACATCCGCATGGGCCGGATGTCCGGGATCAACCTGGTGTCGGCGATCCGAAGCCAGGGAGGCGCGCCGCAGGCTGATGTGGTGCTGTATACGGGCCACCTGGACATCTCCCTGGCCATCGCAGCCTTGCGGGCCGGGGCCTTTGACTACCTGACCAAGCCCATCAACATGGCGGAACTGCAGGCGGTGCTGCAGCGGGTCGAGGAGCACCAGCGCTCCCTGGAGGAGCAGCGCACGCCCCCACCCGGTTACCAGGGGACGGGGGATGACGTGCCCGCCGACGTGCGGCTGCAGATGGCCTACCTGAAGGACCTGGGCGCCGAGCGGGCCGGTCAGAAGAAGTTCTGCGCCCGCTCCCCGGCCATGCGCCAGGTGGTGGAGCAGGCGCGGCGGTATCACACGGACCGCTCGCTTCCGGTGCTGATCCAGGGGGAGACGGGCGTGGGCAAGGAGGTCATCGCCCATCTCATCCACTATGGCGACCTGGAGGAGGCAGGCCCCTTCGTCGCCATCAACTGCTCGGCCATCACGCCGACGCTGTTCGAGAGCGAGCTGTTCGGCTATGAACCCGGCGCCTTCACCGGCGGCTCGGCCAGGGGGCAGAAGGGCAAGCTGGACGCGGCACAGGGGGGCACGCTCTTTCTCGACGAACTGGCGGAGATCCCCGTGGAGCTGCAGGCCAAACTGCTCCGGGTGTTGGAGGAGAAGAGCTTCTACCGGGTGGGCGGTCTGAAGAAGATCGACGCCGACGTGCGGATCATCGCGGCGACCAACCTGGACATCGAGGAGCGCATCCGGCAGGGGCTGTTCCGCGTGGACTTGTACTACCGGCTGAACGTCTGCCGCATCGTGATCCCGCCCTTGCGGGAGCGGAAGGAGGATATCCTTCCGATGGCCCTCATGTACCTCATCGACTTCTCGCGGTCCCGAGGCCGCCGCTTCACCGGCATCAGCGACGAGGCGGCTGAGGTGCTGCTCTCCTACCACTGGCCGGGAAATTGCCGGGAGCTCCGGAATCTGATGGAATGGGTGTCCTTCATGTACGACGACGAGGTGCTCCGGCCCGAGCACCTGCGGCGCATTACGGACGCGGCCGCACGGGCTCAGGTCGCCGCGGGGACGGAGCCGTTCGGCGGAGGAGCGCCGCATGGGGCGGCTGCGCCGGACTCGGGCGACCTGCCCGCGGCAACGGTGGTGCCCTTTCCGCGGGGTTCCCGACGCGACTACAACCTGGAGCACCACACCGAGGCCCTGATTCAGGCCGCGCTGCAGGAGTACGGGGGCAACAAGACCCTGGCGGCCAGGGCCCTGGGCATCTCCGTGCGCACCCTTTACAACAGGTTGGAACGGATGGGCCATCGTTAGAGCGATTTCGGTCTATGGCGGATGCTCTGCCGGGTGGGGAGCATCCGCCGTCGTGTATCGGCCCCGCGCAGGCTGGCACGATCGTTGCTTCAGGCCATCCACCGCCGGAAGCGGTGAGCGGGTTGGGGAAACGGCCGCCGCATACGGCGCACCAAACGTGGACGAAGGGAGCCGATGCGTGGTGGACCGTGCCGCCGAACGAATGCTGCGGGTGGACCTGTCGAGCCGCGAGGTGACGGTGGAACCGCTTCCCCCCCTTCGGGGCCGGAAGTGCATAGGCCCGCGCGGGCGGGCAGCGGCCTGCCTGCTTGCCGGGCTGGATCCCGCCTCCGACCCCCTGGGCCCCGGCAACAGACTCGCCTTCACCGCCGGGGCCTGCGCGGCGCTGCCGTTGCCGGGCGCATCCCGGCTGGTGGTGGCCGGGCTCTCGCCGGTGACGGGGCTCTACGCGGAGGCCGAGGCCGGCGGCGCGTGGGCGGCCGCTCTCCAGCGGGCGGGCTTTGCCGCCCTCGTGGTGGAGGGGCGTGCTGAACGACCCGTGTACCTGGAGGTGTTCGAAGGCGGCGCCAGACTCCGGGACGCGTCCCGGCTCTGGGGACTGACGACCGTGGAGACCCAGGCGGCGCTTCGCGCGGGGCTGGCCGACCCGGCGGCGCAGGCGGTGGTGATCGGACCTGCGGGCGAACGGAAGGTTCCCTTTGCCTGCATCCTGCACGGAGCCGCCAGTGCGGCGGGGCGCGCCGGACTCGGGGCCGCCATGGGCGCCAAGGGACTGAAGGCCCTGGTGGTGCGCGGCGGCAAGGTCGATGGGGCGCCGGTCGCGGCCGGGTGCGCGGGCTGCCCGCGGCCCTGCCGTTCGGCAGTGCTCGGCCACAAGACCCGGCAGGCCTTCGCGGAGCTGGGGCTGGTGGATGAGGCGGACCTGCGGGAGGCCAACTGGCTCTGCAACGCGTACGGCCTGGACACCCTGGCCACTGCAGCAGCCCTGCGGGGAGCGGTCAGGCGCAGGAGGCGGGAACGCCGGGAAGAGGTGTTCCGGCTGATCCAGTTCCTGGCCCGGGGAGAGCTGCCCTGCCCGCCGGAGGCGGTGCGCTCGGCCGACGTCCGGAGGCAGCGGGAGGGCTCGCCCGCGGACTGGACAGCGGATGCGGCGCGCGCGGCGAAGATCCTGGGCATCTGCCGGTGGATCGTCGGCCCCTCCGGGCCGCTGCCGGTGGATCAGGTGCTGGCCGGGTTGGGATCGGCCGTCGGCGTTCCGGTGACGACGGCCGACCTGGCGCGGGAAGAGGACCGCACCGAGGAGGCCATCGCGGCGTTCAACCGGGATGCGGCCGCCGCCCGGATCAGCGCCGTCTGACCGTCCCCGGGGCTACCGTGCAGGAAGTGCCCGTCTGCAGAAAGTGCACAGTCTGCAATATTTGCATACAGACTGTCCCTGCGAACCGACGAAAAGACACATCAGAGCCCCGTTGCCGGCATGGTACCCACGGACACCACAAGGGGGGTGGTGGTAGACCTTTGGATATCCTCACCGTGACTCTTGGGGGGATTTGCGGCGGAGATTGTGACAGTGGTATCAAGCGTGGCACGCGCCTTGCTTATCCACTGCGCCCGGAGCACGCTCCAGATCACTGTCACGGGAGGATTGGAATCATGGCTTTCGCTAGTCCGCAGGAAACCGCACTCGCTGTGGCCCAGGCCAACGAGACCCGGGCGAGCAACTCCATCCCGAAGTTGATTGTCCTGGGCCTCCTGGGCGGCGCCTTCACCGGCATGGGCGCAGAAGCTGCGACGATGATCTGCCACGACTTTACCTTCCTCGGCGCAGGTCTGCAGCAGTTCGCCAAGGGGTCCCTCTTCTCCATCGGCGTCATCTTTGCCGTGATCTGCGGCGGCGAACTCTTCACCGGCGATGCGCTGCTCTGGCTTGCGTTCATGGACGAGCGGGTCGGCTGGAAGAAGATGCTGAAGGTCCTCGGCGTCGTTCTCCTGGCCAACGTCGTCGGCGCCACGGCCTACGCCTGGCTGTACTACCAGAGCGGGCTGTTCCTGTTCAACAACGCCGAACTGGGCGCGGAGGCCGTGCGCACGGCGGTCACCAAGGTCAACCTCACCTGGTGGCAGGTCTTCGTCCGGGGCGTCCTCTGCAACTGGCTCATCTGCCTGGGCGTCTGGATGGCCTTCGCCTCGAAGGAGGTCATCTCGAAGATCGCCTCCCTCTACATCGGGGTCATGGTCTTCGTGATGAGCGCCTTCGAGAACTCGGTGGCCAACTTCTACTACCTGCCCGCGGGCTGGTTTGCCAAGCACATCCCGGCCGTGGTCGAGGCGGCCAACCTGGGCGCCAAGCTGGACACGCTGACGTGGTCCAACATCATCACCAGGAACTGGATCCCGTCCGCGCTGGGCAACTTCGTGGGCGGCGCGCTCTTCGTCGCAACGGCTTACTGGTTCGTGTACGTGCGCCAGGCCCCGGCGACCCCCGACCAGTCGATGGCGGCGTCGGCCGCGGACTAGGCGTGGATTGTGAATCAAGGGAGGAGAACACGTGAAGCAAGTCCTGACCACCTGTCCCTACTGCGGAACGGGCTGCACGTTCTACCTGAACGTGGAAGGGGACCAGGTCGTGGGCGTGACGCCCAACGACGACCCCCGGTCCGTCAACCAGGGCATCCTCTGCCTGAAGGGCCACTTCGGTTACGACTTCATCGACCGGCAGAAGCGGCTCACCACGCCGCTCATCCGAAAGAACGGGGAGCTGGTGGAGGCGTCGTGGGATGAGGCCATCCACCTGGTCGCCTCCAAGATGAAGGAGACGATCCGGGACTACGGGCCTGACGCCCTGGCGGCCTTCAGCTCGGCCCGCTGCACCAACGAAGAGAACTACCTGATGCAGAAGCTCATGCGCGCGGTGGTGGGCACCAACAACGTCGACCACTGCGCCCGTCTCTGACACGCTCCGACGGTGTCCGGTCTGGGCACAGCGTTTGGTTCCGGAGCGATGACCAACACCATCAACGAACTGCAGGACATGGGGCCCGGCGATGCCATCTTCGCGATCGGCACCAACACCACCGAGTGTCACCCGATCATCGGCATCCGCATGCTGGAGGCCCACCGCCGCGGCGCCCGGCTGATCGTGGCCGACCCGCGGGAGACGGAGCTGGCGAAGCACGCCGACGTGTACATGCGGCACAACCCCGGCTCCGACGTGGCGCTGCTGAACGCCATGATGTACGTCATCGTCACCGAGGGGCTGGCGGACGAGGCGTTCATCCGGAGCCGCACGGAGAACTTCGAGGCCTGCCGGGAAACGGTGCTGAAGTACGCCCCCGAGAAGGTGGAGGGCATCACCGGCGTGCCGGCCGAGAAGGTACGGCAGGCCGCCCGGCTGTTCGCCACGGCCGAAAACGCGGCCACCTACTACACCATGGGCATCACCCAGCACACCTCAGGCGTGGACAACGTGCTCTCCATCGCCAACCTGGCCCTGATGACGGGCAACCTGGGCAAACCCAAGGCGGGCGTCAACCCGCTGCGGGGCCAGAACAACGTGCAGGGGGCCTGCGACATGGGGGCCCTGCCCAACGTCTACCCGGCCTACCAGCCGGTCACCGATCCCAAGAACCGGGAGAAGTTCGAGAAGGCCTGGGGCCGACCGCTCAGCGACAGGATGGGCATGGCCATCTCCGACGTGCTCCGGGGCATCGAGGAGGGCAAGGTCCGGTTCCTTTACGTCATGGGCGAGAACCCCATGCGCTCGGACCCCGACGTCAACCACGTCCGCCACTGCCTGGAGCACGTGGACTTCCTGGTGGTGCAGGACATCTTCCTCACCGAATCCGCGGCCCTGGCCGACGTGGTGCTGCCCGGCGCCACCTGGGCGGAGAAGGACGGGACCTTTACCAATACCGAGCGCCGGGTGCAGCGGGTCCGCAAGGCGATGGAGCCCCAGGGCAACGCCCGGCCCGACTGGATGATCCTGCGGGACATCATGCGGGCCATGGATTACCCTGCCGATTACAACTCTCCGAAAGACATCTTCAACGAACTGCGCACCCTCGCGCCCTCCTACGCCGGCGTCACCTACGAGCGGCTGGAGAAGCTGGGCGGCCTCCACTGGCCCTGCCCCAATGAGGAGCACCCGGGCACCCCGATCCTCCACGTGGGCAAGTTCAGCCGGGGCCTCGGCAAGTTCTCCGCCATCGAGTGGCGCCCGCCGGCGGAGCTGCCCGACGAGGAGTACCCGCTGGTCCTGACGACGGGCCGACGGACGGCGCACTACCACACCGGCACGATGACCCGCAACTGCTGGGGCCTGGACGGCGTGGCGCCCGAGGAGTGGGTGGAGATCAACCCCGCGGACGCGGCATCTCTGGGCGTCGCCCACGGCGACTACGTCCGGGTGACCACACGCCGGGGCTCGGTGGTGGTCCGGGCCGAGGTGACGGCCCGAGTACCGAAGGGCGTCACCTTCATCACGTTCCACTATACCGAGGCCGCCGGCAACCTGCTGACCAACAGCGCCCTGGACCCGGTCTCGAAGACCCCGGAGTACAAGGTCTGTGCCGTACGGGTAGAAAAGGTCAGCGCCTAAACTTCTCGAGAGGAGGCCTGCGACGATGTGCGCGCTCAACGCCTTTGTCGTGGCGGATCCCCATAAGTGTATCGGCTGCAAGGTCTGTGAGGTTTCCTGCTTCGTGGTCCACTCCGACGTGCCCGTGAAGACGGTCGGCCAGGTGACCACGCCCATCATCCCCCGGCTGTACCTGGTGCACACTGCCGAGGTCACCATGCCGGTGCAGTGCCGGCACTGCGAGGACGCTCCCTGCGCCAACGCCTGCCCGGTGGGCGCGATCACGCAGAAGGACGGCATCATCGACGTCGACCAGGAGACCTGCATCGGCTGCAAGACCTGCGTCCTGGCCTGTCCGTTCGGGGCCATGGAGATGGTGCCCTACTACAAGAACGGCGAGCAGGTGAAGCAGCTGCGGCTGACCGAGGAGACCGGCGAGGGGCCGGTGCTGCAGGATGTGTTCGTGGCCAGCAAGTGCGACCGGTGCATCGGGGTCGAGGGCGGCCCGGCCTGCGTCGCCAACTGCCCGCGGGAGGCGCTGCAGGTCGTCCGACCCGATGAGCTGCGCCGGACCCGGAACCTGGAGGCCGCCCTGGCCGTGCTCGAGTCCGTGAAGAACGTCGTCGGGTAGGAGGGACCGCCGTGATTTTCATCGATCAGGAACTCTGCACCGGTTGCCGTCGCTGTGCCGAAGTCTGCCCGGTGGACGCCATCGTCGGCGAGCCGGGGAAGCCGCAGTCGGTTGACCAGGAGATCTGCGTGATGTGCGGCCAGTGCGTCCAGGTCTGCAGCTCCTACGGCTCGATCTGGGACGACGGCCTCACCCCCCGCGAACAGAAGCTGGCCGAGCGTGGGCTGCTGCCCTCCGTGAAGGAGCCGCTGTTCGCCGCCTGGAACGAGGGCCGGGCGAAGCTGGTAAAGGAGGCCCTGGCGGACCCGGACAGGTACGTCATGGTGCAGGTGGCCCCGGCGGTCCGCGTGGCCATCGCCGAGGAGTTCGGCATGCCGCTGGGCAGCCTGGCGCCGGGCAAGATGGCCGCGGCGCTGCGCCGGCTGGGCTTCGACCGGGTCTACTCCACCGACTTCACTGCCGACCTGACCATCATGGAGGAGGGCAACGAGCTGATCGAGCGGGTGACCAAGGGCGGCACCCTGCCGATGTTCACCAGCTGCTGCCCGGCCTGGGTGAAGTACCTGGAGCAGACCTATCCCGAGCTGCTGCCGCACCTGTCCACCTGCAAGTCGCCGCAGCAGATGGCCGGCGCCCTGTTCAAGACCTATGGGGCCAAGGTGGACAATGTCGACCCGGCGAAGGTCTACAGCGTCTCCGTCATGCCCTGTACCTGCAAGGACTTCGAGTCCGGCCGGCCGGAGATGAAGGCCAGCGGCTACCGGGACGTGGACGTGGTCATCACCACCCGGGAGCTGGCGCACCTGATCAAGGACGCCGGCATCGACTTCAACGCGCTGCCGGAGGAGGAGTACGACCGGCCGCTGGGGCTCTACACGGGTGCCGGCACCATCTTCGGCGCGACCGGCGGAGTGATGGAAGCGGCCCTCCGGACGGCGTATGAGGTGATCGCCAAGAAGCCAATCCCCGAGCTGGACCTGAAGTTCGTGCGCGGCGGCGAGGGCGTGCGGTACGCCACCGTGAAGATCGAGGACCTGGAGCTGAAGGTCTGCGTGGTCTCCGGCCTGAAGAACGTCGCCCCGGTGCTGGAGCAGGTGAAGGCGGGGAAGGCCGACTTCCACTTCATGGAGGTCATGACCTGCCCGGTGGGCTGCGTCTCCGGCGGCGGCCAGCCCAAGGCGCTCCTGCCCTCGGACCGGCTGTGCGCCCGCATGGCCCGCACGGAGTCCACGTACCGGCATGACGCCCAGTTGCCCCACAGGAAGTCCAACGAGAACCCGGACATCAAGAAGATCTACAAGGAGTTCCTGGGCAAGCCGTTGGGCGAGAAATCGCATCACCTGCTGCACACCAGCTACACGCCGAGGAGGCGCAAGGCATGACGAAGAGCGCGTTCGTGCTGGCCGACCCGACCAAGTGCATCGGGTGCCAGTCCTGCGAGATCGCCTGCGCCGTCGCCCATCTGGGCACATCGGTCACCACGGCCGGCGAGATGAAGATTCCCTTCCAACCCCGGCTGCGGGTGGTGCGCACCTCCCGGGTGACCATGCCGATCCAGTGCCGCCACTGCGAGGACGCTCCGTGCGCCAACGCCTGCCCGGTCGGGGCCATCGTGCGGCAGGACGGCGTGGTGCTGGTGAAGCAGGAGAGGTGCATCGGCTGCAAGACCTGCGTGCTGGCCTGCCCCTTCGGCGCCATGGACATGGTGCCGGCGCTGGAGAACGGCGCGCGGGTGGAACAGCCGGGGCTGAAGATGGACACGCCCGACGGCAAGGTCCCCAAGGAGCGGTACGTGGCGCACAAGTGCGATCTCTGCATCGGCCGGCCGGGCGGCCCGGCGTGCGTCGAGGTCTGCCTGGCCCGGGCCCTGACGCTGGTCAGGCGCACCGCCATCGACCAGCGGGTGCGGTCGCGGCGCGTTGCGACCGCGTCGGGCATCGCCCGGTCGATGTCGCCGAGGGCCGCGGCGCGATCGTAAGCCCACGCGGACGGGAGCATGACTGTACATGCCGCACCGCGTTTGGGGGCTGTCCCGAGAGTCATCCGAGATGACCTCGGGACAGCCCCCTTTCCCGCACCCTGCGGTCAGGCAGGGGCGGTGGCGCCGTCGATGATGCGCCGCAGCTCGGCCACCCGCGCCGCCGACACGCCGCCCGCGGAATCGCGCACGGCCGATCCGACGTGCAAGGCAGACGCCCCCGTCTCCCGCACCAGCCGCGCGGCGTTGGCCGGGGTGACGCCCCCGCCGATCTGGATCTCCAGCGGAGACCGCTGAACCAGCTCCCTGAGGGTGTCGAGGGCTTCCTCGGGCCTCGCCGCACCCCCGCCGGTGAGGATGCGCTCGACGTGGGGCAGGGACGCGACCTGCGCCAGCGCGCCCTCCCTGTGGATGATCTCCTCAAAGGCGCGGTGGAAGGTGGCGGGGAGTCCCGCCTCGGTCAGGATGCGCTCCAGGGCCGTTCGGTCCACGTCGCCCTCCGGCGTGAGCGCCCCGACCACCAGTCCGTCGGCTCCCAGATCCCGGGCGATGCGGGCGTCGGTGACCATGGCCTCGACCTCCTCCGGCGAGAAGAGGAAGGAGCCCCCGCGGGGCCGGATCATCACGTAGACGGGCAGGCGGGTGGCGCGCCGGACGGCGGCGATCACCCCGGCGCTGGGGGTGACGCCCCCTTCGGCCATGCTCGCGACCAGCTCGATCCGGTCCGCGCCGCCGGCCTCGGCGGCGACGGCATCTGCGACGGTGACGGCGATGACCTCGAGCGTGACTCTCTTCATGGCTGCACCTGCTTTCAGGATGTTGCTGTATGCTTTCGCACGAGCTCGGCCATCCCCTCCCGGCCACCCAGAGCGCCGCGCTGAACCACGCAACGCAGCCTGCCGGGGTTTGCTATACTGGTGACAAGTGCGGAAACGGACAAGCGCGGGGACGGGCCAGTCCGACCGGATCAGGGAGAGGAATCGGAGGTGGTGGCCGATGGCCCCGGGGAAGCGGCCTGTGGTGCTGGTGGTGGACGACGAGCCCCGCATGCGCGAGCTGATCCGGCTGTACCTCGCGGCGGAGTGCACCGTGCTCGAGGCCGGGGACGGCCTCACCGCCCTGCGGGCGGTGCGTGACGCGGGGCCTGACCTCGTGCTGCTGGACGTGATGATGCCCCGGTTGGACGGGTGGCAGACGCTGCAACGCATCCGCGAGGAGTCTGCCGTGCCCGTCATCATGCTCACCGCCCGGGGCGGTGTGGCGGATCGGGTACAGGGGCTCCGGATGGGCGCCGACGACTACATCGCCAAGCCCTTCGACGGCCGGGAGCTGGCCGCCCGGGTCCAGGCCGTGCTCCGCCGCTCGGCCGGACAGGTGGAGGCGAACGTCCCCATCCGCCGGGGCAGCCTGACGATCCGGCCGGCAGAGCGGACGGCGTTGTACGCCGGCCGTCCCCTGCCCCTCACTCCCAAGGAGTTTGACCTCCTGGCCCTGCTGGCGGCGCACCCGGGTCAGGTCTTCTCCCGGGAGAAGCTGCTGGACCGCATCTGGGGGCCCGACTTCCAGGGCGACGCCCGCACGGTGGACGCCCACATCAAGAACCTGCGGGACAAGCTGGGCGAGGGCGCGGGGCTCATCCTCACGGTCTGGGGCGTGGGGTACCGGTTCGCGGAGGTGCCGGATGCGCAGCCTTAGTCTGGTCGCCCGGTTCTGGCTCTCCCTCTCCCTGCTCCTGCTCGTCGTGCTCGTCCCCATGGAGTACGCCCTGGACCAGCTGCTGGAGCGCTTCTACGCCACGCAGGTCACGGAGCCCCTCCTCTACCACGGCCGGCAACTCGCGGACATGCTGGCCGCAGAGGACGCGGCGCTGGCCGCCGCACCGCTCATGGCCGAGATGGTGGGGGGCGAGGTGGTGGTGCTGGACCGGGAAGGAAGGCCGCGGTCCTTCCCGGGCGCCTCCGCGGTCGAGGTGCCCGAGGACATCCGGCGGGCGGTGGTCGTCGGACGGACCCATGTGGACCAGCTGCGGACCCCGGAGGGAGCCACCTACATCGTCACCGGCGTGCCGGTCCAGGGGGGCGAAGGAGGAGTGCTGCTGCTGGCGCCCGCCGATCCCCTCCGGCAGTCGTTCGACAGGGCCCGGCGCGGCCTGTGGCTGGCCGGCGCCGCCGCGCTCCTGCTGGGCACGGGGCTCGCGCTGGTGATGGCCCGGAGCCTCACCCGCCCCGTGCTGGCGATGGAACGGGCGACCCGGGCCATCGCGCGCGGCGACTTCTCGGCGCGCGTGGCCCCGGCGGGCGCTAACGAGCTGGGCCGCCTCGGCGAGGCGATCAACCGGATGGCGGAACAGCTGGAGGGCCACGAGCGCCGCCGGCGGGAGTTCCTGGCTGACGTGGCCCACGAGCTGCGCACGCCGCTGTCGTACATCCGCGGGTATACCCAGGCCCTGGCCGAGGGGGTCGTGACCGATCCTGCGGAGGTCCGGCGATTCCAACGGGTGGTGATGGACGAGGTCGACCGGCTGAGCCGCCTCGTGGACGACCTGATGGACCTGGCGCAGATCGAAGAGGGGCAGATGGCCTTCGAGCGGGTGCCGCTGGATCTGCGCGTGCCGGTGGAGCAGGCGGTCCGGACCGTGCGGTCGCAGGCGGAGGAGAAGGGCGTCGCCCTGGTGGTGGGCCTCCCGGACGCGCTGCCCCCCGTCCTCGCCGACGGCGGCCGGATTCAGCAGGTGGTCTTCAACCTGCTGGACAACGCCCTGCGCCATACCCCGCCGGGAGGCGTGGTGCGGGTGTCCGCCGCGGTCACGAGGGACGCCGTGGCGGTCCGGGTGCGGGACACGGGGGAGGGCATCGACCCGGCTCAGCTTCCCCACGTGTTCGACCGCTTCCGCGGCCGGCGGAAGGGCGGCCGGGGGCTCGGTCTGGCGGTGGTGCGCTCCATCGTCCGGGCGCACGGCGGTGACGTCGGCGTGGAGTCCCGTCCCGGCGGGGGCGCCGCCTTCTGGTTCTGGCTGCCGCGGGCCTGAGGGCAGGGCGCGGAGCGGCCAACGGAAAACGAGCACCCGGTCAGGGGTGCTCGTTCAGGTCTGCGGATCCGGGGACGCGCGCTGGATCACTGGTCAGGCGGGGGAAGGGGCGTGGGGGTCGGCGTCAGCCCCATGGCCTGATACGCCTCGTCGATCTCCTGTCGGATGCGGGTGAGGGATCTTCCGCTCTCCAGTCCGGCCACGGTCTGCCGGGTGATGTCCAGGCAGATCTGGCAGCCCACGGCGTGCCGGTCAAACGCGACCACCGCGCCGGTCTCGTCCCGCTGGAAGTAGCAGTCGGAGTTGCTGGCGTGGAAGGCGCCGCAGCCGCAGTAGCACGGGATGTGCTGCAGCTCGTCATGGTGGTGCGCCGCCGCCAAATAGGTCTCCTGGATGGGTTTCGGCGCGTGGTGGTACCAGTCGGGCGCCTCGGGGAACCCCTCCGGCAGGGTCGCCTCCTGCGCGGCGTCCCGGCTGTGGTTGCCCGTCTGCCCGGAGCAGCCCGCTACCACACCGGACAGGGCGAGGAGCAGGACGGCCATCGCGACGCAGGCGAGGGCTCTGGACCACGGCGAGTGCAAGCGCTTCGTCGTCATCGCGATCCCCCATTTGCAACGTGCCATCAACCCCAGTTTCGCTCCCGGGTGTGAAGAAAGTGTGAAGAGCCGAGTACGGGGTGCTCCCCGACCCGGCTCCCGTCCTGTGGGGTGATGGGGTTGTTGCGGCCCGCGGTGCTCAGTCCGCCGCATCCGACAGCTCTTCCGCGCTCCCTGCGGGCTGCTCGGCGGTGGCCCCCAGCGCCGGCTCCATGGCGAAGCCGATTCCGTGGACCGCTTCAGCCGTCACCAATCCTACCTCCCAGTTGGCCTCAAAGGTCGAGTAGGTCCACACCGGCACAGTCCCTCCTCCCGCGGGCGTCCGCACACGGCTTGTGCATTTCTGATTCCAGCATATCAGGACCACGGTTCGCAATCGGGCGATTTGCGGTGAAATGTCGATCTGGGCGCGCGGACCGCGCCGCACGGCGAAACCGCCGTCCACGGGTCCCGGTCACCTGCCTCACCGCGCAGTTCGCCGCCCAAAAGGCGCGGTTCACCAGATCTGGTCGGAAGCAGCACAGCGGCTTTCCTTTTTGAGGTAGGTAAGGTATGTTTAGTGGTAGCAATTTTCCAATCTTGAATTGGATGGTTCTGAAGCGTCACCGGGCCCGCACCTGACAGACAGCTCTAAGGGGGGCAAGCAATGGAACGGCTTATCGGCGTAGATCTTGGCTACGGATTTGTCAAAGCCACGGACGGGCGGGAAGGGTACCTGTTCCCGAGCGTCGTGGGAGACGGCAGCCCCTACCTGCCGCTGCGGCTCGCATCCCAGGAGACCGACCCCACGGACAACCTGCGCGTGCAGATCGGCGACAGGGTTTACCACGTGGGTACGCTGGCCGTGCGCCAGTCCCGCATGGCCTACGGGTTCCTGTCGGTGATGCGCGACGAGGGCAACGATCTGCTGGTCCTCTTCCTCACGGCCCTGAGCCTCTTTGCGAGCGAGGCCAACACCACGTTCTCCGTCGTCACCGGGCTGCCCCCGGGCCGCATGCACCTGGCGGACCAGTTCGTCCGCAGCGTGCGGGGCGACCACCGGGTGGTCCGGTATCGGACCGGCAACCCCGAGGAGCTGTACCTGCGCGTCGACCGGGTCACCGTGGTTCCGCAGCCGCTGGGCACGTACTGGTCGCAGGTGCTGGATGCCAGGGGCCAGCTGGCGCAGCAGCACCCTGCGGCAGACGCCCGGGTGGGCATCGTCGACATCGGCTTCCGCACCACGGACCTGGTGACGGTGGAGGGCGGCGAGTACGTGCCCGAGCAGAGCCGCACCGTGCCCACCGGCCTCTCCGCAGCCTACGGCGCGGTGGCGAACGCCCTGCTCCGGGAGTACGGCATCGAGCGCGAGAACCACGCGCTGGACGAGGCCATCATCTCCGGCGAGATCGGCGTCAGCGGGCGGCGGGTGGACATCACCGGCCTCCGGGAGAAGGCCTTCGAGCAGCTGGCCACCAAGGTGCTGGTGGAGATCCGGTCCACGTGGCAGGTAGCGGACTACGACTTCCTGTGGTTCACCGGGGGCGGCGGCCTGGCCCTGCAGCGGTACCTGGTGCCGCAGTTCTCGCAGGCCAGCCTGATCGCCGACCCGCTGACGGCCAACAGCCGCGAGTACCTCGCCTGGGCCCACTACATCTACGGGACCGGCGGCGCGCCCTGGCTGGAGCGGACCCCGGTGAATCCGCAGCCCCGCCAGGGGTGAGACACCATGTTCTTCGGGTGGCGTTGGAAGCAGGACGCATTGCCGTATTCGGTGATCGACCGGGGAACCGAGGTCCAGGGTCCGATCCGGTCGCGCGGGGTTCTCGAGGTCCGGGGGCACGTCCGCGGCGCCGTCATCCACGAGGGGCGGATGGTCGTCGCCCCGGGGGGCGTCTGCTCCGGCCCCGTGCGGTCCGACGACCTGTACCTGCAGGGCGAGATCCACGGCGACGTCACGGTGACCGGCACGCTCCGGATCGGCAACGGGGGGCAGCTGTACGGGGACGCCGACTGCCGCCGGCTGATCATCGATCCCGGCGGGTGCTTCGTGGGGATCAACCGCTCGGAGCTGGAGGGCCGGGCGGCCGGACCGGCCGCCGCCCAGGCCGGGGGGGCGCCGTCGGCTGTTCCGGTGTCCAACGGCGCGGTGCCCTCCCCCCCAACCGGTCTGGGCGTCCGCTCCCGCGGCCGTCGAGCCGCCCGCCCGGGAGGGCACTGCCGGGACCATGGCCCCGCAGACGGTGCAGCCCGTCCAGGAGCAGCAGACCATCGTCTTCCGCGGGTACATGCGCACGAAGCGCCGGTTGGCGCAGGAGGCGTCTGATACGGCCCAGTGACCCATCCCCCTGCCTCCGGCGGCAGGGGGATGCGTCTTCGTCTTCTGGCAAAGCCCGGTGCGGCGTATCGCGCGCCCCCCGTGGGGGCGTCTAAAACTACGATCCAACGTGCATTTGGCAGGCTGGAGGCAGGTCCTATGGAGCCGATCGATCGCGAGGTTGTGCAGCAGCGGTTGGAATCCTTCGTGAACACCGACGTCTACATGCACCTGGAGACGACCAACGGCGCTTACGCCGGGGAGGCGGCCGGGGGGAACGGGATGGCGGTCTGTGCCTTCGTCCGCAACGCCCGGGTGCGGTTCAGCCGTGCCCAGATCACGGGCTCGGGCCCGTATCGGGTGGGTCTGCAACTGCATTCCGGCGAGGGCTGGACCTACGCCGAGGGGCTCACGGACTACGAGGTGGACGAGCAGGGCCGGCTGCTGTTGGCCGGCCACGACGCCAACGGCTGTCTGGCCATCGCTCTGGAGCTGAGCCATACGCCGTTCCCGATGAAGTAGGAGGTCACGGGCCGTGAAAGAGCACGTGCTGGTCATCATGCCGCATCCCGACGACGAGACCTTTGCGGTGGGCGGCACCATCGCCCTGTACGCCCAGCGGGGGGTACCCGTCACCTACGTGTGCGGCACCCGGGGCGAGATGGGCCGGCGCATGGGCCGGCCGCCGTTTGCCACGCGCGAGAGCCTGCCCGGGCTGCGGGAGAAGGAGCTCAGGGAGGCGTGCCGCATCCTGGGCATCACCGACCTGCGCTTCCTCGGGCTGTGGGACAAGACCGTGGAGTTCGAGGACCCCGAGGCCCTGGCTGCGCGCCTGAAGGCCATCATCGAGGAGATCCGGCCCTCCTTGATTATCACCTACCACCCCGACTACAGCGTCCACCCCGACCACATGGCCCTGGGCCGGGCGACGGTGCGGGCCGTGGCCCAGCTGCCCCCGGACCGGCGTCCGCCGGTGCACACCCGCGCTTTCGGCAAGGCGTCCGCAGTCCTGGGAGAGCCGGACCTGGTTGTGGACGTGCGGCCGGTCTGGGAGACCAAGTTGGCGGCTATCCGGGCCCACCGTTCCCAGAGCGCGCTGGTGCTTGCGGATGACGACCCGGAGGCGCAGGAGCGGCTGCGCCGGGACCGGACACAGGAAGCCTACTACGTGTGGAAATTCAAGGACTAGACCTCGTACGCAACGGCCCCCGGATCTCCCCCGGGGGCCGTTTCTCTTGAGCCGGCGAGCCTCCCCCCTTCACGTGCATCCTGTCACAAAGAAGGAATTCGCAGCATTTGTCGAATATTATTGCAGAAATGCGACTGAGAGGGGTGGCTCAGCATGACGCTCACGGGCTACGCGAACCGCGTCGCGCGCATCGACCTGACGACAGGGCGCATCGACTACGAACCGATCGACCCGGAGGCGGCGCGCAAGTACATCGGCGGCCGGGGACTCGGTGTGAAGTACGTGTTCGACAACGGGCCGGAGGTCGATCCCCTGTCGCCGGAGAACCTGCTCTGCTTCATGAACGGTCCGCTCACGGGCAGCGCCATCAATATGTCCGGCCGTCTGGCGGTCTGCACGAAGTCGCCGCTCACCGGCGGGGTGACCGACTCCCACATGGGCGGCTGGTCCGCGGCCAGACTCCGCTGGTCAGGGTTTGACGGGCTGCTGTTCCGCGGGGCCGCGCCGACGCCCGTCTACGCGATCTGTGAGAACGGGACCGTACGGCTGGCGGATGCCTCGGACCTCTGGGGCAAGGGCATCCGGGAGACGGTGCGGATCCTGCAGGAGCGGCACGGCGGCAGGAACGTCTCAGTCATGGCCATTGGCCCGGCCGGCGAGAATCTGGTGCGTTACGCCTCGATCCTGAACGAGAACGACCGCGCGGCCGGTCGTGGCGGCACCGGCGCCGTGATGGGCGCCAAGAAGCTGAAGGCGGTCGTGGCCATCGGCGACATCAAGGACCAGTGGAAGCCCGCGGATGACCGCCGGAATACCTTCGAGGATGCCCGCAAGGCCGGCCTGAAGGCGATCATGGAGGGGGCGCTGACCGCGCCGCGCAAGGGCGGCCTGTCGCTCTACGGCACGAACGTGCTGATGAACATCATCAACGAGGTCGGGGCCCTGCCGGCCTTCAACGGCAAGGAGACCTTCCACCCGGATGCCGAGGCCATCTCGGGGGAGACCATCCGGGCGCAGTACCTGGTGGAGGAGCCCACCTGCCACGCCTGCCCCGTGGCCTGCAAGAAGCTGGTGGAAATCAAGGAAGGCCCCTACGCGGGGGTCCGCACCGAGTCCTTCGAGTACGAGACGGCGTGGGCGCTGGGCGTCAACTGCGGCCTGACCGACGCCGGGGCGGTGGCGAAGCTGCTGGATCTGTGCAACGACTACGGCATGGACACGATTGAGCTGGGCAATGTGCTTTCCACCACCATGGAGGCCACCGAGCTGGGACTGGTGAAGGACGGCATCGCCTGGGGCGACGCCGCACGGATGATTGAGGTGGCGGGTCTCATCGCGCGCGCGGAGGGGGATCTGGGCAAGACCCTGGGTCTGGGCGCGTACGGTGCGGCGAAGGCCTTCGGCCGGCCGGATCTGGCCAACTCGGTGAAGGGGCAGGCCATTCCGGCTTACGACCCGCGCGGCATCAAGGGGATCGGGCTGGGGTACGCGACCTCCAACCGGGGCGCCTGCCACCTGCGCGGCTACACGGTGGCGTCGGAGATCGCGGGGATCCCCGAACAGACCGACCGGCTGGCCACGGAGGGCAAGGGCGCGCTGTTGAAGGTCTTCCAGGACCTGCACGCTTTCTCCGACTCCCTCGACCTGTGCAAGTTCTCGGCCTTCGCAATGGGCGCGGAGGAGTACGCGCAGGCCTACAGCGCGGTCACCGGCGTGCCGTTTACGGCGGAGGACGTCATGCGCACCGGCGAGCGCATCTACAACCTGGAGCGGTATTACAACAACCTGGCCGGGCTGGGGGAGGGCAGCGATTACCTTCCGAAGCGCTTCCTCACGGAGCCTGCGACCGGCGGCAGCGCCGGCCAGGTGTCGGAGCTGGACGTGATGCTCCAGGAGTACTACGCGGCGCGCGGCTGGCAGAACGGCGTGGTGCCGGTAGAAAAACTCCGGGAACTGGAGATCATCTGAGCCGTGCAGGTTCGTCTCTACGCGACGCTGCGTGCCCTGGCCGGCGCCGCACGGGTCGAGGTCCCGGGCACGCCCGGTGAGCCGGTGGGAGATGTGCTTCGCCGGCTGGTCGCCCAGTGTCCCGGGCTGGAGGGGCAGATCCTCACCCCGGACGGCGCCGCGTTGCTCCCGCATGTGCAGGTGTTCATCGCCGGACGCTCCATACGTGATCTGCAAGGAATGGCCACACCCGTGCCACCCGGCGCAGACCTGGCGGTCTTTCCGCCGGTGGCAGGCGGGTGTGGCCTGCTTATCGCATAATCCGGGACGAGAAGGCGGAGTTTATGAGACGACGCACCCCCGTGCCGTCACCCTGCCGGTGGTGAAGTGCCGGACCCAGTCGGCCAGCAGGTCGCAATGCCGCTCGAACTCGTCCCGGTCGTACAGCGGCGGTCCGAAGACCACCGCGATGCAGCGGCGAGTCCCCTCGTGGGTGGCGGTGCGGTCGGAGTCCGTGATGGGCGAGCCGCAGGGCCCCGCGGCATCCCGCAGCACGGGTTTGCCCAGGGTCTCCATGTCGGTGCCGGCCAGCGTCCGGTACCGCTCTCCCTCCCGGCCTGCGCCGAACGCCAGGGTGTCGCCTTCCAGCCGGTCGGCGTCATACAGCCCGATGGGCAGACCCGAGGCCGCCGACCACACGTTGACCAGGTCGACGATCAGGTTCACCCTGGGCAGGCCGTCGCCCTTGACGATGCGCCTCAGCAGCCGCTCCGAGGAGACCCGGTACCGGGCGGGGTCCGTCCCCAGGGCTTTCAGCGCCTTGCGCCAGCCGGAGATCGCCGGAAGCCGGGTGATCTCCTCCAGCTGCAGCGCCGCGCGGGTCTGCGACACGGTCGCGTCCGCGAGCGCCTGGAGGGCGGCGGTGGCTGGGCCGTTCTCGAGCCCTTCGATCTGCAGCAGCCCCAGCGTGAGGAAGGGCAGCTGCCGGCCCAGCTCCGGATCGATCTTCAGCTGCAGCTCAAGCACCCCCTTTCCACCGCGACTCGGCATGGATACGCCGCAAAATGTACCGAATCCTTCTGGACAGCCGGGCCGCAATCCCGGATACTATTGTTAAACGCCTTTGCGGAAGTTACCGAGGAGGAGTGTCCGCCGCATGGTAGAAAGGACCTTTACCCTAAGCAACCCCACCGGACTGCATGCCAGGCCCGCCGCACTGTTCGTCAAGGAAGTGCAGAAGTTCGCCGACACGGAGATCTTCGTGCGCAAGGGCGAGAAGGAGGTCTCGGCCCGTTCCCTGCTCTCCCTCCTGAGCCTCGGCGTCGCCCAGGGGGAGACCATCGTCATCCGCTGCCAGGGGCCCCGGGAAGAGGAGGCCATGGCGGCGCTGGCCGCGCTGATTGAGGGTGGCCTCGGTGAGTGAAAAGGTCCTGAACGGCGTCGCGGCCGCCGCGGGCGTCGTCATCGGTCCCGCGTTCGTCTACCGGGAGGGGCAGCCGGAGACCGCGGCACGGGCGGCTGCTGCTCCGGAGGAGGAGCTGGCCCGGTTTGAGGAGGCCCGCCGCCGCGCCGAGAATGAGCTCAACGCCCTGGCCGAGCGGGCCGACGACCAGGGCCGGGAGATCCTGACCGCGCACCAGCTGATGCTCCAGGATCCGGAGCTGCAGAACCTGGTGGAGGCAGCCATCCGGGACGGGCAGCCAGCCGAGGAGGCCGTGCGCACCGCCACGGAGCAGTTCGCCGCGATGCTGGAGGCCCTGGATGACGAGTATCTGCGGGAGCGCGCGGCCGACGTGCGCGACGTGGGCCGGCGGCTTGTCGCGGCCCTGACCGGCCGCACGGTGGGGGTCGTGCTGCAGCGGCCGTCGGTGGTCGTAGCGCGGGACCTGGCCCCCACGGACACCATTGGCATCGACCGCTCGCTGCTCCTGGGCATCGTGACGGAGCAGGGCGGGCCCACCTCGCACACCACGATCCTGGCCCGCTCCTGGGGCATCCCCGCGGTGGTGGCAACGGCCGGCGTGCTCGAGGCCGCGTCCGACGGCATGACGGTCGCGCTGGACGGCGACGCGGGCGAGGTCGTTCTCGATCCGGGAGCGGAGACGCGCAGCCGCTACGAGGCCGCCATGGCGCGCGCCCGCGAGCAGGCGGAACGCGACCGGGCCGAGGCGTCGCTGCCGGCCGAGACTCCGGACGGCGTGCGGGTGGAGCTGGCGGGCAACGCCGGCTCGCCCGGCGAGGTGGCCTTCGCGATGGAGAAGGGCGCCGAGGGCATCGGCCTCCTCCGCTCCGAGTTCCTCTTCATGGGGCGTTCCACCGCCCCCACGGAGGAGGAGCAGTATCAGGCCTACGCCGAGGCTCTGCGGAACGCCCGCGGGCAGCGGGTGATCATCCGCACCCTGGATATCGGCGGTGACAAGGACGTGCCGTACCTGGGCCTGGCGAAGGAGGAGAACCCCTTCCTGGGCGTCCGGGCCCTCAGGCTGTGCTTCCGCCGCCCCGAGCTCTTCCAGACGCAGTTGCGGGCGCTGCTTCGGGCGTCGGTCCATGGCCGGCTGGCCATCATGTTCCCCATGGTGAGCGGCCTGAGCGACCTGCGCCGGGCGAAGGAGGCCCTGGCGGAGGCCCGCCGCTCGCTGGAGGCCGAGGGTCATCCGGTGGCCGACCGGTACGAGGTCGGCATCATGGTGGAGATCCCGTCCGCCGCTCTCCTGGCCGATCACCTGGCCCGGGAGGTGGACTTCTTCTCCATCGGCACCAACGACCTGGTGCAGTACACCCTGGCGGTGGACCGGGGCAACCCGGAGCTGACGGAGATGTACCAGCCCTACCATCCGGCCGTCCTGCGGCTGATCGACCGCATCGTGCAGGCGGCGCACGCCGCCGGCAAGTGGGTCGGCGTGTGCGGCGAGATGGGTGGGCTGCCGGAGGGTGCCCTGCTTCTGCTCGGCCTGGGCGTGGACGAGCTCTCGATGGCCCCTGCCCTGCTGCCTCGCATCAAGCGGCTGGTGCGGTCCACGCCGGCCGCGGAGGCGCGGGCGGTGGCCCGGGAGTGCCTGGAGTTGGGCACGCCCGAGGAAGTGCTGGCGCTGGTTGGGCCGCTGGTCCGGCGTGTCGGGTAGTCCAACGTCAAGAATGGCAAGGGATCGCCTCGGTCGGGGCGGTCCCTTTCTTGCTGTTCGAGCGGCTCCGCCGGCACTGCGGCGACCGCCTCCGTCCGGGTGGCGGGCTCGTTGCCTCTCGCCCTCCCAGTTCGAGGCGGAATATGCACTCGTCCCTCACCGCTCGGTGCCCATTCCGCCTCCTGGCCGAAACCGTAGAGAGGTGGCGCGTGGGCCGGGCTGCAAGGAACGCGTCATCGCCCACCTGGAGTCGCAGAGGCGGGGAGAGCATCACCCATGCGGTGCCCAGGGGACTCGAAGGGGCTGTCCCAAGAGCCATCTGGGATGGCTCAGGGACAGCCCCTCCTGCACTTGCGCAACATGAACCCGGGTTACGCCGACGGGTGGGTCGCCGGCATCAGCGTCTCGGTCGGCGCATCCCGCTCCTCCAGGTGCTCCTCGAACTGCAGCCGCCAGAGCTTGTAGTACAGGCCCTGCCTGGCCAGCAGCTCCTCGTGGGTGCCCTGCTCGTGGATCCGGCCCTTGTGCAGCACGATGATCTGATCCGCGTGCTGGATGGTGGAGAGCCGGTGCGCCACGATGAAAGTGGTGCGCCCCTTCGTCAGCTCCCTCAGGGCTTTCTGGATCAGCGCCTCGGTCTCGGAATCGATGGAGGCGGTGGCCTCGTCCAGCACGAGGATCGGGGGATCGAAGGCCAGGGCCCGGGCGAAGGAGAGCAGCTGCCGCTGCCCCGCCGAAAGGGTGGCGCCCCGCTCGGCCACGGGCTCGTCGTAGCCGTTGCGCAGCTCGCGGATGAACTCGTCCGCCCCCACGATGCGGGCCGCTTCCCGCACCCGCTCATCGCTGATCTCCGTGTTGCCCAAGCGGATGTTGGACCGGATGTCGCCGCTGAAGAGGAAGACGTCCTGCGCCATGAGGCCGATGGACCGCCGCAGCTCGGCGGTGGCGACCTCCCGTACGTCGAGGCCGTCCACCAGCACCTGGCCCTTCTGCACGTCGTAGAACCGGCACAGCAGGTTGATGATGGAGGACTTGCCGGCCCCGGTGTGGCCGACGAAGGCGATGGTCTGGCCCGGCTCGGCCCGGAACGACACGTCCTTCAGGACCCAGTCGCCCTCGTTGTACGCGAACCAGACGTTGCGGAACTCCACCGCGCCGGTGACCCGGCCCAGCGGTTTGGGGTCCGGCGGGTCTACGATGGCCGGCGGCGTGTCCATCAGCATGAAGATGCGCTCGGCCGAGGCCATGGCGCTCTGCAGGATGTTGAACTTCTCGGCCAGTTGCATGAGTGGCTCGAAGAAGCGGCGGGAGAGGGTGACGAACAGGAGCAGGACGCCGGGCGTGAGGCCGCCGCCCAGGGCCTGCAGGCCGCCATACCACAGCACCAGGGCGATGGTGACGCTGGCCAGGAGGTCGAGGACGGGCCGGAAGACGGCCCAGACCATCAACTGCCGCCAGGAGGCCCGGTTGTACTCATCGTTCTCCCGTTTGAACTCGGCGAACGTCTGCGCCTCCCGGGCGAAGAGCTGCACCACCCGCATGCCGCTCACGTGCTCCGAGACGAAGGCGTTGATGCGGGCGAGCCGCACCCGCACCTCACGCCAGGCGTCGCGCGCCTTCGCTGCGAAGAAGCGGGTGTAGTAGGCGACCAGCGGGATGAGGGCGAGGCTGACCGCGGCCAGCCTGGGATGGGTCCTCACCATAACCACGGCTACCCCGACCAGCGTGAAGACGTCCCGGAACAGGTTGACCAGCACACTGGTGTACATCTCACTCAGGGTCTCGGTGTCGTTGGTGACCCGGGTGACCAGCCGCCCGGCCGGGTTGCGGTCAAAGAACTGGAGGTGCAGCCGCTGAAGGTGGCCGAAGAGATCCTTGCGGATCGCATAGATGATCTTCTGCCCGGTGAACTGGAGCAGCAGAACCTCGCCGTAGGAGACGAAGAAGTTGGCGACCAGCGCCGCGATCAGCCAGAAGGCGAGCCGGTTGAGGCCGACCGCCGCGGCAGGGGCGTCGCCGAGGACGAGGTAGTCGTCGATGGCGACCTGCACCAGCTTGGGGACGAGCAAGTCCAGGCTCACGGCCACGCCGAGCATCGCAATGCATACCAGCAGGGCCTTCCAGTGCGGACGGGCGTAGGAGAGCAGCCGGGCCATGAGTCGGGCGTCGTAGACCTTGCCAAGGGCCTCTTCTTCGCGGAAGTCCGCCATAACATCCTCCTGTGTGGGCTACCCGAGGGAGGCGATGGACTCCTCGAGCTGTTGGCGCTGATAGGTGCGGAAGTAGCGGCCGCCCAGGGCGAGCAACTCGTCGTGGGTGCCGGACTCGACGATGCGGCCCCTTTCCAGTACGATGATCTGGTCCGCGGCCTTCACCGCCGCCACCCGGTGGGAGATGATGATCGTCGTCCGCCCCTGCATGACGGGCCGCAGGCCGTTCAGGATGCGCTGTTCGGTCGCGGTGTCGACCGCGGACAGGCAGTCGTCCAGCACCAGGATCGGCGCGTCCTTCAGGACGGCCCGGGCGAGGCTGATCCGCTGCCGCTGGCCGCCGGAGAGCGTGGCGCCTCGCTCGCCGACCAGGGTGTCGTAGCCGTCGGGCAGGAACTCGAGGATGTCCTGCTCCACGTGGGCGGTGCGGGCCGCCCGGCGAATCTGCTCTTCGGTCCAGTCGCCCGGCGCGAACGCGATGTTCTCGCGCACCGTGCGGGAGAAGAGGAACGCCTCCTGGGGCACGGCGGCGATGGACCGGCGGAGCAGGTCCAGCGGCAGCTCCAGGACGTCGACGCCGTCGATGAAGACCGTGCCGCGGGGCGGGTCGTAGATGCGGGTGAGCAGGGAGGCCAGGGAGGACTTGCCGCTGCCCGTGCGGCCCAGGACGCCCAGGGTCTGTCCCGGCCGGATGTGGAGGTTGATGCCGTCCAGGACGGGCGGGCTGTCCGGGCTGTACTGAAAGGTCAGGTCGCGGATGAGAATGTCGCCCCGCAGCCGGCCGTCCTCCGGAACGATCGTCTGCGGCGCGTCCCGGACCTCGGGCTCGGTGAGCAGCACCTCGCGGATCCGGGCAAAGCCGGCGAAGCCCCGCTGGATGATCTGCACCACCCAACCGGCGGCGATCATCGGCCAGATGAGCATCCCGATGTACATCGTGAGCGAGGCGAAGTCGCCCACCGAAATCTCGCCCCGGAGCACGGCCCGGCCGGGGACCAGCAGCGCGACGACATAGCAGAGCCCGGCGAAGAGGTTGACGATGGGGTCGAAGATGCCGTCGACCCGCATCATCGCCATGAAGCGGCGGATGTAGTCCCGGTTGGCCTCGTCAAACTTCGCCTCCTCCGCCGCCTCCTGGACGAAGGCCTTGACCACCCGAACGCCGGAGATGTTCTCCTGCACCACATCGGAAAGCCGGGCGAAGCTGTCCTGCACCGCCCGGGAACGTGCGAAGATCGCCTTCCCGACCACGCCGATGACCAGCGCCAGGAACGGCAGGGGCAGGAGCGCCCACAGGGAGAGCTTCAGGCCGATGGTCGAGACCATGGCGATGAGCGTGAACACGGTCATCGCCACCGCGTCCGCGGCCATCAGTACGCCCTCGCCCGCGATGCCGCGCACGGCCTGCAGGTCGTTGGTCGCCATGGCCATGATGTCGCCGGTCTTGTGCCGGTGGAAGAAGGAGGCGGAGAGCTTCTCCAGATGCGCGAACAGGTCTGCGCGCAGGTCGCGCTCGACCAGGCGGGCCGTGCCGAAGACGTAGATCCGCCAGACGAAGCGCAGAAACGCGACGCCCAGGGCCGTGCCGACGATGAGCGCCAGGTACCGGTAGATGCCGGAAAGGTCCAGGACGCCGGCGTCCAGGTCGTCCACGAACAAGCCAATGAGCCGGGGCGTGACCTGCTGCAGCAGGTCCGTGCCGGCCAGCGCCAGCACGCCAACCAGGTAGCGCCACTTGTAGCGGCCCAGGAACCGGATGAGGGAACTGTGGGATGAGGACATACGCACCTCTCGCTGTGCAGACAGGGGGTCGACCGGTGATGAATGGCCCGCAACAATGATAGACGCCCCTTCGACCGTCCGGGTTCCGCGTCAAACCCGGATGGCAGAGCCCTCCAATGCGCGGCAAGGGACACCCCCCGGCTCCGTCCGGGGGGTGGCCCTCGTCTGCGCAACGGGCGCTGCGGGGCGGCTACATCGCCGCAGCCCGTATCCGGGCCGAGGCCCGGCGCTGTACCCGCACCACCAGGTCGTCGAACAGCGTGTAGACCACGGGGATGACCACCAGTGTCAGCAGGGTGGAGAGCGTCAGGCCGCCGATGACGACGGTGGCCAGGGGCGCCTCCAGTTCGGCGCCCTCGGAGAGCCCCAGGGCCAGGGGCAGGAGGCCCAGCACTGTGGTCAGCGTGGTCATGAGCACCGGCCGCAGCCGGCGCGGGCCGGTGAGGCGTACGGCCTCGTCCCGGTCCATGCCCTGCCGGCGCAGCTGGTTGATGTAGTCCACCAGCACGATCGCATTGTTTACCACGACGCCGGCCAGCAGGATGAGCCCGATCATCGCGGACATGTCCATGCTCCGGCCGGTGAGCACCAGCCCCAGCACCGCGCCGACCAGGGCCAGCGGGATGGAGAACAGGATGACGAAGGGGTGGAGGAACGACTCGAACTGGGCGGCCATCACCAGGTAGACCAGCGCGACCGAAAAGATCAGGGTCTGCACCAGGCCGGTCATGGCCTCCTCCATCAGCTCGTAGTCGCCGCCGTAGGCGATTTCGTACCCGGGCGGCAGCGGGAAGTCGGCCAGTCGGGCCTTGATGTCGTTGATCACGCTGCCCAGGTCGCGCCCGTAGATCTGGCCGATGATCTTGACGACCCGCATCTGGTCCTCGCGGTCGATGGTCGCGGGGCCGACGCCCCGGGTGAGCTCGGCCAGCTCGCCCAGAGGCACGGTCTGCCCCAGCGGGGTGGCGATGGGCAGCTGCCGGAGCGCGTTGACGTCCGAGCGGGCCGCCTCGGTGGCCATCAGCCGGATGTCGTACTCCTCGCCGCCGACGCGGTACTGGGTGACCACCTGGCCGCGCACCGCCGACTGCACGGCGGCGGCCACCTGGCTGGCGGTGAGGCCGTAGCGCGCGGCCCGGGCCCGGTCGACCCGGATCTGGACTTCGGGCCGCCCCTCGCTGATCGAGGTGTCCAGCCCTCGGGCTCCGGGCACCTGGGCGATGATGGCGAGCACCTGCTTCGACAGGTCCTCCAGCACCTCCATGTCGTCGCCCTTGATCTGTACCTCGATGTCATTGCCGCCGGTCTCGATGGTGCCGGTGGTTGCCACCGTCACCTTGGCTCCGGGCAGCACGATCCGGCCTCTCACGTCCTCCATGATCTCGTCGAGGCTGCGGCGCCGCTGGCCCGGCCGGGACAGGGTGCCGACGATGAAGGCCTGGTTCGACTCCCCGCCCGTGCTGTAGGCCCCGCCCGTGGTGCCGACGGCCACGTAAAGGCTCTGCAGCTCGGGGATGTCCTGGATTTGCGCCACGGCTTCCTCAACGGCAGCCTGGGTTTCGTCCAGACGGGTGCCCGGCGCCAGCTCGATGCTGACGCGGAACTGGCTGGTGTCGCTGCTCGGGATGAACTCCAGCCCCATCTGTCCCAGGACCAGCGCGATCAGGACCAGGAAGGAGGCGCCGATACCGACCACGTGCCAGCGGTGGCCCAGGGCCCAGTCCAGCAGCCGGCCGTAGGTGGCCTCCAGTCGCTCGAGCCACTGCCCGATCCGATCGGAGAGTCGCACCGCCCACGGGATCTGCCGCCTCGCCGGCCGGTCCTTCAGGAGCCGGGGAGCCATCATCGGCACCAGGGTGACGGCGGTGAGCAGGGACATCAGCAGCGAGAAGGAGATCGTGAGGGCCAGCTCCCGGAAGAAGAGCTGGGCGAGACCCGTCACCCAGACGACGGGCAGGAACACCGCCACCGAGGTCAGGGTGGAGGCCGTGATGGCCAGGCTTACCTCGGCGGTGCCGTCCTCCGCCGCCTGGACGATGTCCTTCCCCATCTCCTTGTGGCGGAAGATGTTCTCCAGCACCACGATGGAGTTGTCGACCATCATGCCGACGCCCAGGGAGAGTCCGCCCAGCGAGATGATGTTCAGCGTGATCCCGGCGAAGTAGACCGGACCGAAGGTCGAGATCACGGCGACGGGGATGCTGACCGCGATGGCGAAGGTCGCGGGCAGATTGCGGAGGAAGAACAGCAGCACCAGGATGGCCAGGACGGCGCCCTGCAGGCCGTTGGTGGCGACGGACTCCAGCGAGGTCACGACCATGCGGGAGGTGTCGGAGAGGATCCGGGTCTGCACCTGGCCGGGCAGCTCAGCCTCGATCTTCTTCAGCTCCGCCTTGACGGCGTTGGCGACGGCCACGGCGTTGCCGCCGCTCTGTTTCTGCACGTCCAGGGAGACAGCCGCCCGGCCGTCCAGCCACACCTTTGTCTCCGGATCGGCAAAGGTGTCGCGCACCTCGGCGATGTCGCCCAGCCGCACCGTTCCCAGACGGATATCGCGAATCTCATCCAGGGACTGGTACTGGCCCACGGTGCGCACCAGCAGGTTGACGCTGCCCTCGCCCACCTGGCCGCCGGGGAGGTTCAGGTTTTCGTAGCCCAGCACCTGCGCCACGCTGGACATGGAGAGGCCGAAGGCCTGCAGGCGGGCCGGGTCGACGACCACCTGAATCTCCCGTTCCAGGCCGCCGTTGACGTCGACCGACGCCACGCCGTCCAGCCGCTCCAGCCGCGGCTTGATGATGTCCTCCGCCAGGGCCTTCAGCTCCGCCAGGTCGTCCGACCCGGTGACGCCGACGGTCACCACCGGCAGGGCCGTGGGGTCGATCTTGAAGACCATCGGCGAGCCCACACCTGCGGGGAGGTACCCCTTCACCTGATCGACCTTCTCCCGGATGGAGAGGCCGGCCTGGTCCATGTCGGTACCATAGTCGAACTCCACGATGACCAGCGACGTGCCCTCCGAGCTGGACGAGCGGACCTTCGTGACGCCGGGCACAGTGCCCACGACTTCCTCGATGGGCCGGGAGACGTGCGCCTCAACCTCTTCGGGACCCGCGCCCTCGTAGGTCGTCGCGACCACGGCCAGGGGGAACTCCATGGCGGGGTAGAGGTCCAGGGGGAGCCGGGAGAGGGAGACGAGGCCGATCACGGCGGTGATCAGGTAGAGAACGATCGTGGGGACCGGGTGGTGGATGGAGAACCGGATGAGCGGCCTCACTGGTCAGAGCCCCCTCCCAGCCGCACGGGGGCGCCGTCGTACAGCCGGTTCTGCCCGGCCACGACCAGCTGGTCGCCCTCGGCGATGCCCTCCACCAGCACCTGCTCGTCGGAGCGGCTCACGACGGTGACCGGTGTCCGGTGGGCCACGCCGTCCTTCACCACGTAGACGTGGGGCTCACTGCCGGTTTCCACCAGCGCATTGACCGGCACCAGCACGCCCGTCTGCTCCGCGAGCGGGATGATGACCTCGGCGAACATGCCGCCCTTCAGCACCCCGTCGGGGTTGGGCAGGGTCACCCGCACCCGGTAGGAGCGGGTCTGCAGGTCCATCTGCGGGCTGACGGACTCCACCTCGCCGGTGAAGGTCCGGTTCAGGGCCGGGACGGAGACGGTGACCGCCACCCCCGGGCGGACGGCATTGATCGCCGCCTCGGCGACCCCCGCCTCCACGACCACCGTCGACAGGTCCACCAGCTGGAAAAGCGGGGAGCCCGCCCCGACCATGCCGCCCGGCTCCACGTAGCGGGCGGCCAGCACGCCGTCGGCCGGGGCGGTGATGCGGGCCCCTTCATAGCTGGAGGTGGCCAGCTCCAGCTGCGCCCGCGCCGCCTCCACCTGGGCGTTGGCCAGGGTCAGCTGGGTGCGGATCTGCTCGGCCTGCTGCTGCGACACGGCCCCCTGCTCCAGCAGCGCCTCCAGCCGGGAGGCCTGCCGGGCCGCCTCGGCCCGCTGGGCCTGCGCCTGGGTGTACTGCGCCTGGGCGGCAGCCAGCTGGCTGGCCAGGTCCTTGTCGTCCAGTTCCACCAGCAGGTCGCCCTCCTGTACGGTGTCGCCCATCTGCTTGTGTACCGCCACCACCTTGCCGGGGACCTTGGCGGTGATGGTGATGTTGCGAATGGGGCTGAGCTGGCCGGAGGCCCGGCTGGTGGCGGTGAGCGTGCCGGTACGGGCCTCCGCGACTGCGACCGCCACGGCCTCCACGGTGGGCTCGCCGCCCCGGCCGGAGGCCAGGCCGCAGCCCGACAGGATCAGGGCGCCGAGCGCGAGCCACGCCGCGGGGAAGAATCGCTTCATCTCACGCGCACCTCCACGGGATCAGGGTGCGGCCGGAATTGCATCCAGCCAGATGTCGGCCCACACGGTCTCGCCCGAAGGCAGCCCGACCAGGGGGGTGATGACGACCTCGCCCGGCGCGGTGCTGCTGCGGTTGCCGGCACCGTCCACCGCCACCGGCAGGTACCGCCGACCGGGCACCAGGTTGTTGAAGCGGTAGACGCCGTCGTTGTCGGTGAAGGCCACCAGGTCCGCAACGGGGCTGCCTTCGGCGTAGAGCACCACCCGGATGCCGCTGAGCGGCGTGCCGTCGGCGCTCACGACCCGTCCGGCGATGGACGCGGCCACGTGGGTGGTCAGGTTGGCCTGGACGCCGAAGTCGGTGCCGGGGGTCAGCACCCCTGGGGCGGTCGACAGAGCCGAGCCGTCGCCGGCCGCGCGGACCAGGTAGGCCTCGCCCGGCACCGCCGGCACCCGGATCGCGTAGCTGCCGTCCTCCGCGACCTCGCCGGAGAAGGTCTCCCCGTCGCTGGTGCGGATGACCGTGACCGCCGCGCCCGCGGCGGGCCGGTCATCCCCGGCCTGCACGAGCCCCAGGAAGAGCGTCTCGCTGGGCCGGGCCACCAGCACGACGTTGGCCGGCGAGGCCGGGTCGAGGGCGGCGGGCTCCCGCTGGCTGCCGTCGGGTGCGACGGAAGCCTCCAGGTACGCCGGATCGGTGATCACCGGCAGGTAGCGGGTCTGCTTGGCCACCGGCAGGTCTTTGAACTCGTACCGGCCCGACTCGTCGGTCACGGTCTCGGCGACGCGGGTGCGGCCTTCCTCGCGCAGCGCGACCTTCACGCGGGCCAGCGGCTCGCCCAGGTCGTTGACCACCCGGCCGACCACGGAGGCCCGTTCGGGCTGGAGCACGAAGTCCGCGGTGTTGTTGCCCCGCTGTACATCCACCAGCGCGGGCGGGGCTCCGTCCTCCACGTAGGGCTGATCCGTGTAGAGGTAGCCGTCCACCTTGACGCTGACGTGGTAGCCCGTGCCGGGCTCATCGCCGGGCCGGGTGGGGATGTTGGCCGGCAGGGTGACGACATACCGCCCGTCCGCGTCGGTCCTGGCGCTCCAGCTCTGGGAACCCCGGCGGACCTTGACCTCCGCCCCGGCAACCGGCTCGTCCAGGTGGTTCTTCACGGTGCCGGAGAGGACGGCGCTGCCGTAGCTGTATGCATTCGGCGCCTGGGCCACGATGTTGGCGGAGACCCGGTCGCCGCCGGCAACGGTCATCCAGCCGGTGTCACTGTTCATCAGGGTGCCGCCGGGGAAGGCGCGCACCCGGTAGGTGCCGCCGACGACCTCGCGGAAGGTGAAGCGGCCTTCCTCATCGGTGCGGGTCACCTGCACCGTGCCCACGCCGGCGCGCTGCAGGTGGACCTCGACGTTCTTCAGCGGCTCGGCGTTGTTGTCGAAGACCTTGCCGGCGATGTCCGCGTACAGTCTGTTCAGCGCCAGCCGGTCCTCGCCGCTGAAGTCGACCCAGCTTCCCTCCTGGAGGGTGAAGGGGGCGGTGGTGATGGTCTCGTGGTCGTAGCGGGAGATCCGCAGCCGGTAGGTGCCGCCTTCCACGGGCGGGGCCGCGAGGCTGAAGTATCCCGTCCGGTCGGTGCGCACGGTGGTCACCGGGCCCCAGCCGTCCAGCAGCAGCTGCACCGAGGCGTCCGAGACCGGCGTGCCCCGGGTCCCCGCGACCACCTCGCCGGTCACGCGGCCCGTGGCGAACGGCAGGGTCAGATCCACCTGATTGCGGCGGGTGGGGTCCAGGCTGCCGATCTCCTGGGAGTAGGGCCGGAACCCATTCGCGCGGACCTGGAGGGTGTACTGGCCGTCCGCCCGGACCGAGGAAAGGGCGTACACGCCCAGGTCGTTGGTGCGGGCGGTGGCCTCCAGGCCGTAGCCGGAGCGGAACAGCTCGACGGTGGCCCTGGCCACGGGCAGGCCGCGTGCGTCGCGCACCACGCCGGTGATGAAGGCGCCGTACGGCTCGGCGGTCAGGGTGAGGGCGGCGCCGTCGGCGGACGGCACGTACGCCCGCTCCACCAGGGCGTGCCCCTCAGCCCAGACCCGGATCCAGAAGCTGCTGCCGGCGGGCAGGTTGAGCGTCGCCTGGCCGCGTCCGTCCGTGCGGGTGGACACGATGCCGGGCAGGCCGGGGGTGAGCAACTGCACCTCGGCCTCCGGCAGCGGGGTGCCGTCCGTGCTGATGACCGTCACCCGCAGCGGCGGCGCAGAAACAGGCGCCAGGAACGAGACGTCGGCCGCAGACGCCGCTGGGGCGGTGAGGCCCAGCAGCGCCAGGCTCAGTACAATAGCCATAAACCTACGCATAGGTCACACCTCTGTACCGTTATACCGTTGCTGAGGCAAAGATGGCGTTGGTGAAGAAGTCGGCGATGTCGTCATCCAGCCGGTCGTACCAGTCGGGCGGCAACAGGCCGGCGAAGGGGGCGGGGACGCCGGGGCCGACCTGGAGGATGGCCCAGATGGCCGCCGCGAGCCCCACCGTCAGGATGATGGGCAACTGCGGGTTGATCGGCTTCTCACCCAGCGCCTTGGCGAAGGCCTCCCGGTCCTGCGCGGTGAAGGCGGAGACCACGTGCTGGAGCATGATGTCGGCGATCTCCGGGTGGAAGCGGCCCTCGGTGAAGAGCACGTTGAAGACCGCCCGGTTCTCCCGGATAATCTGCACCAGCTCCCGGATGCGGATCCGGATGAGCTCGCGCAGGTCGCCGCTGCGGGGGAGGCGCCGCTCCCGGCGCAGGGCCTCGTGCACCACCGGCTCCACGCAGGCGACGAACAGCTCCTTCTTGTCCTTGAAGTACCGGTAGATCGTGCCTTCCGCAACGCCGGCCCGACGGGCGATCTCGGCGGTGGTGGCGCCGTTGTAGCCCCGCTCGCTGATCAACTCCAGTGCGGCGTCCAGAATGCGGGAACGGGTCGATTCCATGGCTGCTTCCCCCTTACCCGTCGCCGACGGCATGGCTGAGCTCCATCATCCGCACCAGCAGGTTCGCGGCGGCCTGGATACGCCCGGCTTCCGCCTCAAGGGCGGCTGCCGAGGCGCTCTGCACCTCGACCCAGGTCGCGATGCCGGCGTCGTAGCGCAGCTCCGCGAGCCGCAGGGCTTCCCGGGCCATCTCCACGGCCTTCTCGCGGGCCTTCAGCTCCTCCAGGGAGCCCCGGGCGGCGAGCCAGGCCCGGGTGATCTCGGCCCGTGCCTGGGCGAGCGCCATGCCATAGGTGGACGCGGCCTGCACCTCGGCGGCTGCGCCGCCGTCCGTGGCCAGGCCGGATTGCTGCCGGCGGCCGGCCAGCTGCACGGCTGCCTCCCGCAGGTCGGGCCGCCGGCGGATCGCCCGGTCGATCAGCGCATCCAGGTCGTCGGGCAGCGCCACCTCGGTGGCACTGAGGGCGAGCGGTTCGGGCTGCACGTCCGGCGCCAGGGGCACGCCGATCACCTGGCCCAGCGCGCTGCGGGCCCCCTGCTCCATGGCCTCCGCCCCGGCCAAGGCCGCCTCCTGCCCCGCCAGGGCGGTCTGCACCTGCAGCAGGTCGTAGGGCGCCGCGGAGCCCACCGCCACGGCGGCCTCCACGTTGGCGAGCTGGGTCTGCGTGCGCGCCAGCGCGGCCCGCTGTGCCTCCACCGTGGCCACGGCCTTCTGCCATTCCACGTAGGCCTGCAGCGCCCCGGCCCGGACTTGCTGTCGCGCGGTCTGGTACTGGGCGACGGCCTGCTCGTAGGCGTAGGTGGCCTGCTGGCCCACGGCCTGGCTCGTGATCGCCTCGGTCGGGATTGTCAGCCCGTACTGCGCCTGCAGGTAAGCTGCGGCCAGCGGGGCCAGGGCGGGCGCGCCGGCCGGCGCGGCCTGGCGGGCCGTCCGGGCCACCTCCATCTGGAGCGCCGCGAGCCGCAACCCGGGGTTGTACCGCTCGGCCAGGGAAAGCGCCTCGCGCAGCGGCAGGACTCGGGTCGAAGCCGGATCGGCGGCGGACGCGGTCGCCGGGGCCCCCGGCGCCGACGCGCCGGTTTCCGCGGGCGCAGCCGCAGCCGGGGCCGCGACGGACGCGGTCCCCGCGGCGACCAGGAGCGCGAGCGCGGCGAGCTTGAGTACCAGCGAACGTGGAATCTGCATGACCGGCCATCACCCTCTCACCATCGGGTCAATCGGGACGACATGCGCATCGCTCGGAGTGAGCACTCACTCATTCTACCGCCCGCCCGGACTGGGGTCAATAGGAAAGGGCGCACCCGGCATCTGCCAGGTGCGCCCCACCGGGGCTGCTCAGGAGCCGAGGTCCTCCCAGAGCGCCAGCAGCCGGTGCACGGCGATGCGTGCCTGTACCGGATCGCCGGTCTCCAGCGCCCCCCGGAGGCCCGCCAGCTCCAGGTCGAACGTCTCCACCTCGTCCCGCGCCGAGGTGAGGTGGATCCGTCCCCGCATGCGCAGCCAGGCCTCGCCGGCCTTCCGGGCGGCGTCCCGCGCCTCCTCCCAGCGCTGCGTATCCGCATGGTGGAGGAGCAGGCGCAGGTGCCCGGCGACGTCGTCGTGCTCCCCCGACGGGCGCTTCAGGAGGATCCCCGAGTTCAGCGCCAACACCGAGACGGCCACGACCAGCGCAGGCAGTCCGTAGTAGATCAGCCGAAGCAGGCGGCTCCTCACACCATCGCCTCCTGTCTCCCCTCAGTTGGGACCGGGGTAGTCGCTGAGGTCGTGAGACTTGGGAACCCTGTCAGTGTAACGGTCCACATACAGCTTGCCGTCGGCGTCCACCACCGCCAGGAAGGCCTCCGCGGGGCTCCTGATGCCCTGCTCCTTCAGCTTCGCCATCAGCCACGTCCGGTTGACGCCCAGCCGCCGGAGGTTCTGGTCCATGACCTCGCCGTCCACCACCAGCTCGATGCCCAGCCCCCGGGACGAGGCCGGGATCCCCAGGTCGGCCGGCGTGACGGGTTGGGTATCCGCCGTGCGGAGCACGGAGAGAGTGCCGCGCGGCTCCAGAACCGCCAGCTCCACCTCGTCGAAGTGAAAGACCGACTGGCTCCGCAGCAGCTCGGCCAGCTCGCTCTCCCGCATCCGCAGCCGGCGCAGGTTCTCCTCCAGGATCTGGCCCCGGTAGACCAGGATGACGGGCTCGCCGTCCAGCATCTTGGCCATCCAGCGGCTCTTCAGGGCCACCAGCTGGGTCAGCAGGGTGAAGCCTCCCCAGGCGAACAGTCCGACGAAGACCGGCCACGGCCGGAGGGACAGGTTGGTGGACAGCTCGGCGGCCAGGGACCCCAGGGTGATGCCGCTGACGTACTCGAAGAAGGTCAGCTGGCTTACCTGGGTCTTGCCGAGCAGGCGGCACAGGATCAGAAGGTTGAAGAACGTGATCGCCGAGCGGACCAGGACGACGCTGACTTCCCCCAACGCGCCACCTCCCACCTGCCACACTGGGAACCGCGCGGTTGTTTACAGACGGCGGAGTTCTGTTATACTGCGTTAAGATGCAATCGAACGCGCCCCTGCAGGAGGTGAGGACCGTGAATCAGCACGAGACTCCGCTGTTCACCGGGCTGGTGCGGCACGCCGAGCGCAATCCGATCCAGTTTCACATTCCCGGCCACAAGAAGGGCACAGGGATGGCGCCGGAATTCCGCGCGTACATCGGCGAGCGCGCACTGGCCATTGACCTGATCAACATCGCGCCGCTCGACGACCTGCACAACCCCCACGGCATCATCCGGGAGGCGCAGGCCCTGGCCGCCGAGGCCTTCGGGGCGGACCACTCCTTCTTCAGCGTCCAGGGCACCAGCGGAGCGATCATCGCGATGATCATGACCGTCTGCGGCCCCGGCGACAAGATTCTGGTCCCCCGCAACGTGCACAAGTCGGTCCTCACCGGCATTGTGCTGTCGGGGGCCCTGCCCATATTCATGAACCCCGACCTGGACTACGAGCTGGGCATCGCCCATGGGGTGAGCCTGGAGGCGGTGCGCCACGCCCTGGACCAGCACCCCGACGCCAAGGGCGTGCTGGTGATCAACCCGACCTATTACGGCGTGGCGGCGGACCTGAAGGGGATCGTCGAGCTGGCCCACTCCCGCGGGGTGCCGGTCCTGGTGGACGAGGCCCACGGCGTCCACCTGTGCTTTCACGACGAGCTGCCGCTCTCGGCCATGCAGGCCGGCGCGGACATGGCGGCCACCTCGGTGCACAAGCTGGGCGGTTCGCTGACGCAGACCAGCATCCTCAACGTGCGCGAGGGGTTCATCAACCCCGGGCGGGTGCAGGCGATTCTGTCCATGCTGACGACCACTTCCACCTCGTACCTGCTGCTGGCCTCGCTGGACGTCGCCCGCAAGCAACTGGCCACCCGGGGGCGGGAGCTGATCGACCGGGCGGTCCGCCTCGCCGAGCGCGCCCGCCGGGAGATCGCGGAGATCCCCGGCCTGTACTGCCTCGGGCCCGACGTGGTCGGCCAGTCGTCGTCCCGCTTCGACCTCGACCCGACGAAGCTCTGCATCAACGTGAAGGAGCTGGGCGTGACCGGCGTGGAGGTCGAGGCGATCCTCCGGGAGGAATTTAACATTGAAGTGGAACTCTCGGACCTCTACAACATCCTGTGCATCATCTCGCTGGGCGACACGGCGGAGGACGTGGACGCGCTGGTGGCCGCGCTCGGGGAGATCTCCCGCCGCTTCTACCGGCAGCGCCCGGCCAACGTGGTGAAGGTCAAGGTGCCTGTGACGCCTATCCTCGCCATGCATCCCCGCACCGCGTTCTACGCGGAGACCGAGGTGGTGCCGATCCGCGAGGCGGAGGGCCGGGTGATCGCCGAGTCGATCATGGTGTATCCCCCCGGGATCCCCATCCTGCTGCCGGGGGAGATCGTGGCGGAGGAGAACCTGGATTACCTGGAGGAGTGCATCCAGGCGGGGCTGCCGGTCCAGGGGACCGAGGACCCCGAGATCCGGATGGTAAAGGTCGTGAAGGACGCTCACCGTTAAACCTTACGCATGTCGACAGATGATCATAAAGCGCCGGGGACGGCCTGCGGGTCGTCCCCGGTTTGCGCGTCCTGACTGGCTCGACAAGGAGGGCGGTAGGGGGAAAGTTGTACACAGGTTTTCCGCGGCCTGTGGAGAACTCTCGTTCCCCGAAACGCACACGCGGCGCGGCTTTGTTCGTGCCGACCGCCGGGTTATCCCCCGGCATTGTGGATAACTTGTGGCCAACCTGGGGAGACGCCGTGGACAGTTTTCGCGCGACGAACAGGAAAAATCTCCACGTGCAGACCGCCGGGCCCGGACCTGCGTAGCATGGGGAAAAAGACGGAGGTCGGGGTATGGTCTTCTACTTCGTGCAGCCAGGGGAGACGCTGTTCGCCATCGCCAGGCGTTACCGGACCACCGTTCACGCCCTGGTCACCGCCAACCGGCTGAAGGATCCCAACGCCATCAGCCCGGGCCAGGCGCTGCTGATCCCCCGCCCCGGAGAGCGGCCGTCGCCGCCACCGGGGGGCGTCGTGCACCGCGTGCGCAGGGGCGAGACGGCCCTGACCCTGGCGGCCCGCTACGGGACCACGGTGAAGGCCATCATGCTGGCCAACCAGCTGGCTCACCCGGAGTTCGTCGAGCCGGGTCAGCGGCTGGTGATCCCGGAGCCGCCGGAGCCGGGGACCGACTGGCCCATGCTGGGGCGGGACCCCCGCCGCGCATCGGACAGCCCGGCGGCGCCGGCCTCGCCCCCCAGCCACCGGTGGACCCGCCGTGCAGCGGCATCCAGAGGCTTCTGCCCGTCCGCGCCGGTGACCCGGTACGGCCTCGTCTACGTGGGCCTGGGCGACGGCGTCTACCGCGCGCTGGACCAGCGGACGGGCGCGGTGCGGTGGCGGGCCGGCGCCCCGGCGGCGCGGGCCGGCGGTGGGAGCGGGGAGGGGTTCGGCGCCGCCGCGTTGCCCGCCCCGGTGGTCTACGACGGACTCGCCTACTACTGCGTTCCCGGCGGCCCCCTGCGAGCGGTGGACGCCCGCAAGGGCGCGGAAATCTGGCAGGTGGCGCCGGCAGACGCCCTGAGCACCCCCCTGGCCGGGGACGGCATCGTGTACTGCGGTCACGAAGGCGGCGTGGTGGCGGTGGAGGCGAAGACCGGCGCCCTGGCCTGGAACGCCCGGCTGGACGGCGGGGTGGCGCAGCCTGTGGCCCTGGGCGACGGCCGGTTGTTCGCCGCCACCGAGGCGGGGACGCTCTGGGCGCTGGACGCGCTCACCGGCGAGCCGCTCTGGCGGGCGGAGGCGGCCGCAGGCGCACCCGTCTTTGCGGAACTGGTGGTAGCCCTGGGCGGCCAGGCGTTTGACGCGCTGACCGGGGAGCTCATCTGGCGCCGGACCGACCTCGGCGGCACCCCGGCGGTGCGCGGGGAAGCCGTCTGCTACCCAGGACGCTGGGTCGACCTGTTCACGGGCCGCACGGTGGCGGAGGCCGACGGCGAGGCGCCGCCGGCCGGGGCGCCGCACCTGCTGGCCGGGGATCTCCACCTCTGGGTCACGCCCGAGCCGGCTCTGGTCGCCTGGGACGCAGCCCGAAGGGAGCTGCGCTGGTCCGTTCCCCTGCCGGCCCCCGCGGTGGCCATGGCGCCCGCGGACGGGTGGATCTTCGTGACCCTGGCGGACGGCTCGCTGGCGGCCTACAGCACGACCGCATCGGAATGAGCCTGCGGACTCGCTGCATGTCGCGCACGCCTGGCAGGGAGACTAGGGGTGATCGACGGCAGACGAGGGAGGAGTGGCTGTGCACAGGTGGCTGAAGTGGACGGCGGCCCTCCTGGCCGCCGGCGCCCTGCTGCTGTGGCCGGAGGCGACGTTCGACGGCCACCGGACGTTTGCGGAGAGCCGGGCGGCGAAGGACAACCTGCACCTCCTGGCCCAGGTGGTCTGCGGCGAGGCCCGCGGCGAGCCGTACGAGGGCAAGGTGGCGGTGGCGGCGGTGATCCTCAACCGGACGCTGGACAACCGGTTCCCCGACTCGGTGGCGGGGGTGGTCTACCAGACCCACGCCTTCGAATCGGTCTCCAACGGCGAGATCTACAAGGAGACCACCGAGGAGTGCTTCAAGGCGGCGCGGGCGGCACTGGCCGGCTGGGATCCCTCCAACGGGGCGCTCTACTTCTTCGCCCCGGCCAAGACCAGCAACGCCTTCATCTGGTCCCGGGAGCAGGTGCGGACCATCGGTAAGCACATCTTCGCGAAGTAGGGGGTCGGAGCCGTGAGGTCGCAGCGAGGCCAGGTGTGGGCGTACCTGCTGCTGGCGGTGGCTTTGGTGGGCGCGATGGGGTTCGGCGCGTACCAGACCCGCCTGAAGAACCAGTACCTGCGGGAAGCGGAAAACAAGTACATGGCGGCGTTCCACAAGCTGAAGTGGACCAGCGAGAACATCGAGGAGCGCATGGCCAAGCTGATGGCGACCAACGACCCCAGGCTCCAGGAGAGCCTGCTGGCCGACCTCCGGGTGTTCAGCGCGCAGGCCGTGGAGCACATGGCGACGCTGCCGTTCACGACCATGAACACGCCCCGCATCACCAACTTCCTGAACACCCTGCGGGCGCAGTCCGACGAGAAGCACCACAAGCTGAACACGGGTCAGGGCCTGACCGACGAGGACTGGAATCAGCTCATGGAGCTGCGCCACCAGGCGGTCTACTTCGAACAGGAGCTGTCCAACCTGCTGGGCCTGGTGGGGAACAACCTGATCCGCTGGCAGCCCACCGTGCAGGCGACCAGCCCGGCCCAGAGCGGCCAGGCCTCGACGCCCATCACCAAGTCCGTGATGCTCCTGGAGGAGAACCTGCCCGTGCCGCCCGGGGAGGAGAACGCCCTGGCGCCCGAGAAGGCGCAGCTGCCGCGGCCGCAGACGGATCCTGGCCCGCGGGTGGACGCCGCGGCCGCCGCGGAGGCGATCAAGCGCTTTGTGGACATGCCGCTGGCCGGCGAGCCGGTGCAGACGGGGGTGTACGACCCGGAGGACACCGAGAAGGGGCTTTCCCTCTACTACTTTGATGCCCGGAAGCAGAACGGACTGCCCATGAACTTCGGGGTTTCGGTGCACGGCGGCCACGTGGTCTACATGATCGACGGCCGGGCCGTCACCGAGAAAAAGCTGTCCCACGAGGAGCTGATCGCGAAGGCGAAGGAGTTGCTGGCCAAATGGGGCTTTGATCAGGTGGCCCTGGTCTCCAGCGCCGAGAACGACGGTACCCTGGTGATGGATTTCGCCCCCGTCGCCGGCGGCGTCGCCGTCCACACCGAGATGATCCGGGTCATGCTGGCCATGGACAACGGCGAGCTGGTGGGCTACGACGCCCGGGCCTACTGGGTGAACCACGTGGAACGGGACCTGCCGGCGCCGCAGATCGCGGCGGCGGAGGCGGCCGCCCGCACGTCGCCCCGGCTGACGGTGACGGGAGAGCCGCGCCTGGCGCTCATCGCCGACCGGCGCGGGCAGGAGCGGCTGGTCTGGGAGGTGCCGGGCCGCGTGGAGGACCAGTATTTCCGGGTCTTCGTGGACGCCATGGACGGCACGGAGGTGGACCTGATTCGTTCCGTCGGCGACCCCGCTCCGCCGATGCAGGAAGGGTAGTACCCGCCGTCCGGCCGGTCATAGGGAGGGCTGTCCCCTTGTGCGGGGACAGCCCTTCGCGCGCCCCGGGGAGTCCGGCCGAACCACAGGCACGCAGTTCGCCGGGCCGCAATTGCATTTCGCCGGTTAAAACCGGCTATTGGCAGGGGAAGTATTGACGTGCTATAGTGGGAGTACCTTCTGCCTACATCGGCACCAGACGATGGTCCTTTCGTGCCGGGGCAGGACCACTGTCCAGGGGAGGTAGACTCCTATGGCTGCGACCCCCACGCAGGGAACCATCCGGCTCCCCGTCAAGGATGAGCACGGGTGCTTCAACATCCGCCTGGAGTCCATCGGCGGCTACGGCGCCAACATCGCCGGCAAGATGCTCGCCGAGGCGGGTGTGTTGTACCAGGGCCTGAACGGCTCCAACTTCTCCTCCTATGGCTCCGAGAAGAAGGGCTCGCCGGTCAAGTCCTTCATCCGCTTTGCGGAGCCGGACACGCCGATCCGCGTCAGCTCCCCCATCGAGGAGCCGCACATCGTCTGCATCTTCCACGAGGCCCTCATCCGCACCCAGCCGGTGGTGGACGGCCTGCGCCCGGGCGGCGTGGTGATCGTCAACACCCGGAAGCGGCCGGAGGAAATCCGGCAGATGCTGGGCGTGGACGACGTCACCATCGGCACCTTCGACGCCACGACCATCGCCGTGGAGACCGGTTCCCGGGTCAACATGGCCGTGCTCGGGGCCATCGCCCGCGCGGCGGAGTTCCTCGACCCCGAGGCGATCAAGGCGCTGATCACCGACACGTTCTCCAAGAAGTACCCGCACACCGTCCCGGGGAACCTGCGCTGCTTCGACCGCGGCTACGCGGAGATCGAGTTCCAGTCCTTCGGCCCGTCGGCCGAGGAGGGGAGCGCCCGCACGCGGCGCTCGGCGGCCGCCTACGGCTATCTGAACATGCCCATCGGCGGCGTCATCCCCAACCCGGGCAACATGGCGGTGAAGGACCTGAGCGCCTCGCGCCAGGGCTTCCTGCCGGAGTTCGACCGGGAGAAGTGCATTGACTGCGCCCAGTGTGACATGGTCTGCCCCGACTACTGCTTCGTGTGGGAGCAGGGGGTCGACAAGCGGGGCCGGCCGGCCATGGTGCTGAAGGGCATCAACTACCAGTACTGCAAGGGCTGCCTGAAGTGCGTGGAGGCCTGCCCGGTGGACGCCCTGCGGGAGATGCGGGAGCAGGACGGGTACGCCGACGCGCACACGGTGCGGCACGACCATCTGCTGGTTGTGGGGAGGTGAGCGGCCGATGGCACTGAAAGAGGAGCACCTGAGGGTTCAGAAGACCACGTTCAAGTCGGGCAATGAGATGGCCGCGCTGGCCGCAAGCCAGATCAACTTCCACCTGATGGGCTACTATCCCATCACGCCGTCCACCGAGATCGCCGAGTTCATCGACGAGATGCGGGTGGAGGGCGAGAACAACATCGTGATGATCGCCGGCGACGGCGAGCACGGCGCGGCGGGCATCTGCTACGGCGCGGCCGTGGCCGGCGGCCGGGTGTTCAACGCCACCTCGGCCAACGGCTACCTGTACGCCCTGGAGCAGATGCCGGTACAGTCGGGCACCCGCATGCCCATGGTGATGGATCTGGTCACCCGGTCGGTCTCCGGGCCGCTGGACATCCGCGGCGACCACTCCGATCTCTACTTTGCCCTGAACACGGGCTGGATCATCCTGTACGCGAACAACCCGCAGGAGGTCTACGACCTGCATCCCATTGCGGTCCGGGTCGGCGAGCACCCCGACGTGCGGCTGCCCGTGATCGTCGGCTTCGACGGCTTCTTCACCAGCCACCAGAAGCGGCGGGTCTCCTATTTCGAGGATCCGAAGGTGCTGCAGGAGTTCGTGGGGCCGCAGCCCGAGGGCTTCCCCCACGCCCTGGATCCCCGCAACCCGCAGACCTTCGGCCCGTATATGAACGATCCTGACCTGATCAACAACAAGTACCAGCTGCACCTGGCCATGGAGGCCGCCCGCCGGGTGATCCCCGAGATCTTCGCCGAGTGGGAGCGGATCTCCGGGCGCCGGCTGGAGATGGTCGAGGCGTACCGCATGGAGGACGCCGACGTCGCGCTGGTGCTCCTGGGCTCCGCGGCGGACACCGGCAAGCAGGTGGCCGACAAGCTGCGGGAGCAGGGCGTGCGCGCCGGCGTGGTGACCCTGCACGTGCTGCGGCCCTTCCCGGCGGCGGAGATCCGGCAGGTCCTGCGTGGCGTGTCCGCGGTGGTCATCGGGGAGCGGGCCGACTCCTACGGCTCGGGCGGCGGCAACCTCTCCCACGAGATCAAGTCCGCGCTGAAGGACGACCCGGACAACCGCACCCTCGTGGCCACCCGCATCTACGGCCTGGGCGGCAAGGACTTCTACCCGGCGGACGCCGAGGCGTTCTACGAGCTGGCCCTGGAGATGGCCCGCACCGGCCGGGTGGAAGTGCCCTTCGACTACCACGGCACCACCGCGGCCACCGAGACGCAGCCGCTGGAGGTGGTGCGGCCGCTGACCCGCGAGGAGCAGCAGTCGCCGGTGAAGGTCGAGGTCGTGGGTGACGAGCTGAAGGTCACCGTGCCGCCTCCCCGCCAGATGATGGGGATGCCCAAGCGCATCACGCCGGGCCACGGCGCCTGCCCGGGCTGCGGCATCTTCCCGGCCCTCGACAACTTCTTCCGGGCGCTCTCCGGTGACGTGGTGGTGCTCTTCCAGACCGGGTGCGCGATGGTGGTCACCACGGGCTACCCCTACTCGGCCCACCGGGTCACCTATATCCACAACCTGTTCCAGAACGGCGCCGCCACCCTCTCGGGTGTCGTGGAGATGTTCTACGAGAAGAAGCGCCGGGGCGAGATCGACGCCGGCGAGGACATCACCTTCGTGATGGTCACCGGCGACGGCGGCATGGACATCGGCATGGGCCCGGCGATCGGCGCCGCGCTGCGCAACCACCGGATGATCATCCTGGAGTACGACAACGAGGGCTATATGAACACCGGCTCGCAGCTGTCGTACTCCACCCCCATCGGCCACAAGACCGCGACGTCCAACGTCGGCCGCCTGGGCGGCGGCAAGACCTTCCACCACAAGGACACGCCGCAGATCATGGCCGCCTGCCACATCCCGTACGTCTTCACGGCCGTGGAGTCGCAGCCGCAGGATCTGTGGAAGAAGGCCGCCAAGGCGCAGTGGTACGCCAAGAACGTCGGCCTGGCGTATGGCAAGCTGCTGATCGCCTGCCCGCTCAACTGGCTCTCGGAGGACCGGATGGGCAGCAAGATCGTGCAGGCCGCGGTGGACTGCAACTTCTTCCCGCTCTACGAGGTGGAGCGGGGCAAGACCCGGCTCACGTACGATCCCGAGGCCAAGGGCAAGAAGATCCCCGTGGAAGAGTGGCTGAAGATGATGGGCAAGACCCGCCATCTGCTGAAGCCCGAGTTCGCCGAGGTGCTGGAGGAGTTCAAGCAGGAGGTCGACCGCCGCTTCCGCCGGATCAAGGCGATGAGCGAACATCCCGACCTGTAAGCCAATCAGCGAAAGGCCGCCGGCTGCATCCGGCGGCCTTTCGCACGCCCGGCGCCGCGCCCACAGGGCAGGAGTTTGCGCGGGCCACGGAGAAACTCGCGAGGCCGGAGGACCGCGCACCCTGCTCGGGCGCGCGGCCGGGCCGATTTCGGGGAAGGGGGGATGCCGGATGGCGCTCGGACCGGACGGGCCGGGTGAGTTCGGCTTTTTGGAGGCGATGATGAAGCGGGGCTTCGTCAGCATCCCCCGGATGCTCTTCGACTACACCCTGGATCTCGGTCTGGACTACGACCGGATCGGCAAGATCTTCACCGTGCTGGCCTGCGTGGGGGGGCCGGGAGAAAGCCCCTACACCGCCTACACGGTGACCCGGCGGAACACGCCCCGGGACTTCGATCAGGTCCGCACGCTGGTCCTGCAGATGGAAGAGGACATGATCACCCGCTGCGACCACGTGACGGAGAACGAGATCACCTTCTCGTTCGGCCCGCTCTTCGCCCGGCTGTTCGCCGTGTGGGAGGAGTACTGGCACGAACATCAGAAGGAGACGGCCCGCAAGGGGCCCCACCCGGCGGTGGCGCTGGCGGAGCGGATGCTGGGCCGGTCACTGTCCACCCGCGACGTGGGGTCCATCCTGGAATGGGTCGATGAGTACGGGTTCACCGTGGAGATGGTGGAGGCCGTCATTAAGGAAGGGTTCCGGCAGGGCGTCACCCGCATGAGTTACCTGAACTCGATCGCGCGCGAGTGGGCCGAGGCCGGGCTCGAGACCCCCGAGCAGGCAGAGGCGTACATCAAGGAGCATGAGAAGACCGCCGCCCGCTACAGGAGGGCGACGCAGGCCCTGGGCATCAAGCGGTCGCTGACCGCCGCGGAGCAGGCGATGATCGAGCGCTGGTACGAGGAGTGGGGGTTCGACGACGAGGTCATCCTCCAGGCCTGCGAGCAGGCGGCCGGCGCGAAGAACCCGCTCCAGTACACCAACAAGGTGCTGGAGCGCTGGCTGCAGGAAGGCATCCGCACGCGCGCGGATCTGGACCGCATGGTGGAGCAGAAGCGGAAGGCCGCGGCCGCCGGGTTGGATTCCGGCCGTTCCCCCCGCTCCGGCCGCAGGGGGTCCGGGCAGTCCAATGTGATCTTGAAGCGCGAGAAGAAGGATGATAGCTACTATGAGGTCGTCTTTAAGCGATTTGACGATTGAGCGGGCCAAGCGCCGGGAGGCCCGCATCCGGCAGCTGGTGCAGGAGCGGGACGAGCGGGAGGCGGCCATCTTCGCGCGCATCCCCCGGCTGGCGGAGATCAAGGCGCTGCAGGCGGAGATCGGCCTGGACCTGGCCCGGCTCTACCTGAAGCGGCCGACCCGCTTCAAGATGACCTTTGAGGAGCTCCGGGACTGGTCGCTCCGGCTGTCCCGGGAACGGGAGGAGCTGCTCCGGCAGCACGGCATCGATCCCCGGGAGCTGGAGGTGCACTGGGACTGCCCCAAGTGCCAGAACACCGGCTGGATCCGGGACACCGAGGCCGGCGAGACGGTCGCGCCCCCCCGCAAGTGCAGCTGCCTCATCCAGGAGGAGATCGAGGACCTCTACCGGGTGGCGGGGCTGACGGGTCCGCTCCGGGAGCATACCTTCGACCGGTTTGACCTCACGGTGTACCCTGCGGAGTGCCGCAAACACATGGCGGGGGTGCGCGACTACTGCCGCCGCTTCGCCGAGGCGGTGGCCGAGGGGCGGTGCCGGACCTCTCTGCTCCTGCAGGGGGCCGTGGGGCTGGGGAAGACCTTCCTGGCCTCGGCCATCGGCAACTACGTCATCGCCGCCCGCCGCAGCGTGCTCTACTTCACGCTGGCGGAGTTCGTCGACCTCATTCGCGCGGAGAAGTTTGAAGACGGGGAGGACGCCAGGGCCTCCGCCCAGTGGCTGCTGGAGGCCGACCTGGTCATCCTGGACGACCTGGGCGCCGAGAAGGTGACGGAGTTCGTGGCCCAGGAGCTGTTCAACCTCATCAACCTGCGGCTGAACCGGCAGATGCCCATGGTGGTTTCGACCAACCTGCGCGCCAGCGAGCTGTTCGACACCTACGGGGAGCGTATCGCCTCGCGGCTGCTCTACGGGTTTGAGGCGCTCACGCTGGAGGGAGAGGACGTGCGGCGGGTGCTGCGCCTGCGGGCGGGGGAACGGTGAACGGAGGTGTACTGCGGCGCACCGTCGAATACAGCCGTGAGGAGGGTGGCCCGATGGCGGAGGAGCAGGCCCGGACGCCGCTGTTTTCGGCGCTGAGGGAGTACGTTGCGCGGGTCCGGGCGCCGCTGCACGTGCCCGGGCACAAGATGGGACGCGCCGCGCCCTCGGCGTGGCGGGAGTTCCTGGGGCCGAATGCACTGGCGATCGACCTGACGGAGGCGCCGGGGCTGGACGACCTGCACGCGCCGGAGGGGGTCATCGCCGAGGCCCAGGAGCTGGCGGCCCGGGCGTTCGGCGCGTGGCGGAGTTATTTTCTGGTGGGCGGTACCACCGCCGGCCTGCACGCCCTCATCCTCGCCGCCTGCCATCCGGGAGAGGCGATCGCGGTGCCGCGCAACGCGCACCGCTCCGTGCTGGGCGCCCTGATTCTGGCCGGGGTCCGTCCTCACTGGGTGAGGGTGGCCTTCGACCCGGACCTGGGCATCGCCACGGGCCCGGTCCTCACGTCGCTGGAGGAGGCGCTTTCCGGCGCCGCGGCCGCGGTGCTGGTCCATCCCACGTATTACGGCATCGCCGGAGACACGGCCGCCGCGATCGACCTGATCCACCGCGCGGCCGTCCCGGCCCTGGTGGACGAGGCGCACGGCGCCCACTTCCCGTTCCACCCCGCGCTGCCGCCCTCGGCCCTGGAACTGGGCGCGGACGGCGTCGTGCAGTCGCTGCACAAGACCGGGGGCAGCCTGACCCAGTCGTCCCTGTGCCACCTGGGGCACGGCAGCCGCATCGCCCCCGAACGGCTGCAGGAGATGCTGCGGCTCGTGCAGTCCACAAGCCCGTCGTACCTGCTCATGGCTTCCCTGGACCTGGCCCGGCGCGAGCTGGCCCTCGGGGGCCGGGAGGCCTGGGGGCGGGCCCTGGAGCTGGCCCACGAGGCGAAACGGCGCATCGACGCCCTGCCCGGGCTCCGGGTGCGCCCCACCGACGACCCGACCAAGCTGCTCATCGACGTGCGGGGACGGTCCATTTCGGGCTTCCGGGCGGCGGAGCGGCTCTGGGAGGAGGCCGGCGTCGCCGTCGAGGCCTCCGGGCTGACCTACGTGCTCGCCGTGCTCTCGCCCGGGGACTCCCGGGAGCAGATCGACGCCCTGGTCGCGGGGCTGGAGCGGCTGTCCTCCGAGGGGGATGTCCCGGCCCTTCCGCCGGAGCCGCCCTGGCCCGAGGTGGTTCTGCCGCCGCGGGAGGCATACTTAGCCCGTAAGAAGGCGGTTCCGCTTCGCCAGGCCCGGGGGCGCATCGCGGCGGAGCTGGTGGCCCCGTACCCGCCGGGCATTCCGGTGGTGGCCCCGGGTGAGCGGCTGACGGCTGACGTGCTGGACTACCTCCGGCGCGCCGCCGATGCCGGCTGGCACCTTCAGGGCCCGGCAGACCCCGCGCTGCGAAGCATCCAGGTCGTGGAGGAGTGAACCGCGGTGTCGGTGTTCATCAGCTTCGAGGGGGTCGACGGCTCCGGCAAGTCGACCCAGATCCGGCTCCTGTTGCAGTACCTCGACGAGCAGAGCGTGCCGTACGTCTTCACCCGGGAGCCCGGCGGCACCCCGATCGCGGAGCAGATCCGCAGGGTCCTCCTCGACCCGGCGAACCGGGGGATGTCGGTGATCACGGAGGCCCTCCTGTTCGCGGCGGCCCGTGCCGAGCACGTGAGCCGTACGATCCGGCCGGCCCTGGAGGAGGGAAAGGTGGTCATCTGCGACCGCTTTGTCGACTCGTCCCTGGTGTACCAGGGGGTGGCCGGGGGGCTGCCCGTGGAGTTCCTGACGCAGATCAACGAGATGGCTACTGGCGCCCTGCGCCCGCATCGCACCATCGTGCTCGACCTGGCCCCCGAGGTGGCCCTGGCCAGGCGGACCGGGGAGGAGGCCGACCGGATCGAGCGCCAGTCCCGGGAGTACCACCAGCTGGTCCGGGAGGGCTACCTGGATCTGGCCCGGGCAGAGCCCCGGCGGGTGAAGGTGGTCGATGCGTCCAGGAGCGTAGAAGAAGTACAGAAGGATATTCGGCGGCTGGTGGAGGAGGTGCTGCCCCGCCGGTTTCGCGGGGCCGGGACCAGACCGTGAGCGAAAGGGGGGCGAACCCGGGTGAAACTGATCATCGCGATCGTTCAGGACAAGGATACGCACCGGCTGCTGTCGGCCCTGACCCAGGAGGGCTTCCGCGCCACCAAGCTCAGCTCGACCGGCGGCTTTCTGCGGGAGGGCAACACGACGCTTCTGATGGGCGTGGACGATGAAAAGGTGGAGGACATCCTGCGCATCATCAAGAGCACCTGCCGTGCGCGTGAGCAGCTGGTCACGCCGCTGTCGCCCATGGGCGGGCCCGCGGACTCGTACATTCCGTATCCGGTGGAGATCACCGTGGGCGGCGCCATCATCTTCGTGCTCCAGGTGGAGCGCTTCGAGCAGTTCTAGGAGGACACAGGCGTGACCTGGTCTGCGATTCGGGGTCAGCGCATGGCCGTGGACCTGCTGCGCCGGGCAGTGGCTGGCGGCAGAGTGGCTCACGCCTACCTGTTCGCGGGCCCGGCGGGGGTGGGCAAGCGGCTCGTCGCCCTTGAGCTGGCCCGCAGTCTCAACTGTCTCGAACCGCGGGCGGGGGAGGCCTGCGGCGCCTGCCGGTCATGTCTGAAGCTGTCGGCGGAGCCACCGGTCCATCCGGACGTGACGGTGGTCGAACCCGAGGGCCGGATGATCCGCACCGAGCAGATGCGGCAGGTGCAGAACGAGGTGTACGCCCGCCCGACGGAAGGGCGCTACAAAGTCGTCATCATCGACGGGGCCGAGCGCATGAACGCCGAGTCCGGCAACCGGCTCCTGAAGGTCCTGGAGGAGCCCCCGCCTTACGCCTGTTTCGTCCTGCTGACGACCAACGCGGCCGGCGTACTGCCGACCATCGTGTCCCGGTGCCAGATCGTCCACTTCTCGCCCCTGCCCGCGGAGGCGATCGCGGCCGTGCTGCAGGAAAAGGCCGGCATCGGCCCCGGCGAGGCCCGCCTGTTCGCCTCGCTCTCGGGTGGGTCGGTGGGGGCGGCCCTCGCGATGGCCGCCAACCCGGAGGTCGGCCGGCGTCGCGACGAGGCGCTCAGCCTGCTGTTGCGCCTCGGGGAGATGGACGACGCCGACCTGCTGGAGCAGGCGGCGGCGTGGGAAAAGGAGAAAGATCACCTGGAGGAGCGGCTGGAGATGGCTGCCTTCTGGCTGCGGGATGCCCTCCTGGTCGCCCGGGAGGCCCCGGAACGGCTGGTTGTCAACGCAGACCGGCTGCCGGAGGTGCGCACCCTGGCCGGCCGGTACGGTGGCGAGGGGCTGGTGGCGGCCCTGGAGAGCCTTTCCCGTGCGCGGGACGCCCTTCTCAGAAACGGCAACGCGCGGCTCGTGCTGGACGTGCTGATGCTGGATCTGCACGGCGCGGCCCGATTCTGAGCAGGATTCATTCTGAGCAGGATTCATTCCCAGGAGATCATAACGGAGAGGCCCCACGAGCGCATGATGGACGCTGCCGCGGGCAGCGAGGAGGTGACGGGGTGGTCTGTGTTGTAGGCGTGCGTTTCAAGCTGGCCGGGAAGGTATACTACTTCGATCCCGGTGAGCTGCCCGTCGCCCAGGGAGATCGGGTCATTGTGGAGACGGTCAGGGGGGTGGAGTACGGCGAGGTCGTCGTCGGGCCCAAGATGGTGCCGGAGGACGAGGTCGTGCAGCCCCTGAAAAAGGTGATTCGCATCGGGAACGACCGGGATGCGCAGATCGCGGAGGCGAACAAGCGCAAGGAGAAGGACGCCTTTGCGATCGCCCTCCAGAAGATCGAGGCCCACAATCTGGACATGTACCTGGTCGACGTTGAATATACATTTGATGGCTCGAAGATCATCTTCTACTTCACCGCCGAGGGGCGGGTTGACTTCCGTGAACTGGTGCGGGACCTGGCCTCGGTATTCCGCACCCGCATCGAGATGCGGCAGATCGGTGTGCGCGACGAAGCCAAACTGCTGGGGGGCATCGGCCCCTGCGGCCGGGTGCTCTGCTGCACCAGCTTCCTCGGCGAGTTCGCGCCGGTCTCCATCCGGATGGCCAAGGATCAGAACCTCTCGCTGAACCCGTCGAAGATCTCCGGGCTCTGCGGGAGGCTGATGTGCTGCCTGCGGTTCGAGCAGGAAACCTACGAGGCGGCCAAGAAGGACCCAACCCTTGCTCCTGCGTACGTACCGCCGCCGCTGCCTGACCCTGAGCCGGAGGAGATGCCTGAGGTCGAGTGGCTGACGGAGCCGGCCGCTCCGGTGCCGGCCGAGGCGGTCCAGCCGGGCGCCGGCGACCGGGCGCGGATCGCCGGGGCCCGGGAGGACGAGAGGCCCTCGAGGCGGGAGCGCGGCCGTAACCGTGGCGAGGGAACGCAGGAAGGTAACGCTGTCGCCCAGGATGAGACCGCCGAGGCCGGCAGCGCCGGTGGCGAGCGCAAGAGCCGGCGGCGGGCGAGGCGGCGGTCGAAGCGGCAGCAGCCGCGGGTGGACGACAGCCGCCAAGAGCGTAGCCAGGCCGGGGGCAACCGGGAAGAGCAGGGCCGGGCCGAAGCCGGCCGGGGTGACCATGGCCGGCGGGACGGCAGCCAGGCCGGGGAGCAGTCCCGTCGGCGCGGCCACGGCGCCCGGGAGGGCGGCGAGCCGCACGGTGAGGCAGCAAGCGCCGAACGTCCCGCGCGCAGCGCGCACCGGCGTCGCCGCAGGCGGAGACCGGCCGCGGCGGTGGGCGGCGCCGCAGGCGGGACGGCATCAGACGGCGGTGCGCCCGCGGCCGGCGAGGCCGGCGGCTAACCTACGGGAGGACGGCAGGACGTGGCGGGCACGCTCTAGATCGTCGGCACGCCGATCGGGAACCTGGAGGACGTCACGCACCGGGCCCTGCGCATCCTGCGGTCGGTCTCCGTGATCGCCTGCGAGGACACGCGGGAGACCCGCAAGCTGCTGCAGCACTTCCAGATCGACACGCCGACCACCAGCTACCACGAACACAACAAGCGCAAGGCGGGACCGGCCCTGATCCGCCGGCTGCTGGACGGCGAGGACGTTGCACTGGTGTCCGACGCCGGGATGCCGGCCATCTCCGACCCCGGGGAGGAGCTGGTGCGCAGCGCCCTGGACGCCGGGATTCCGGTCGTGCCCGTTCCGGGCCCCACCGCGTTGGTGACGGCCCTGGTCGCGTCGGGCCTGCCTACCGGCCGCTTTGCGTTCGAGGGGTTCCTGCCCCATAAGGGCCGAGAGCGCAGGCGCGCCCTGGAGCGGCTCAAGGACGAGGAGCGCACCCTGATCCTCTACGAGGCCCCGCACCGGCTGCTGGAGACGCTCCATGACCTGCGGGAGACGCTGGGCGACCGGCCGATGACCGCCGCACGTGAGTTGACGAAACTCCACGAGGAGTACGTGCGGGGCACTGTCTCGCAGGTGATCGACCATTTCAACCGCAACGCCCCGCGCGGCGAGTTCGTCCTCGTGGTGCAGGGGGCCGAGGCGGAAGCCCCCGTCGCCGGAGCCCCGGATCCGGCGCTTCTTGCCGGAGAGGTTGCGGCCTTCGTGGCGCAGGGGATGGACCGCAAGCTGGCCATGAAGGAGGTGGCCCAGCGGTTCGGGGTCTCCCGCAAGGCCGTCTACCAGGCCCTGCTGGATGCGAAGGATGAGAAGTAAGAAATAACAAAAGCACTCCGCCGCGCGGAGTGCTTTAGCTTTCCCTGCGAGTGGTCTAACCGACCTGATGGGCACGCTCAGCCATGGAGGCAAGGCAGGACTGGCACACGTTTTTCCCCTTGAAGTTTTCCACATTGGCAGCGTTACCGCAGAAGACGCACGCCGGCTCATACTTGCGCAGGATGATCTTATCCCCGTCCACGTAGATCTCGAGGGAGTCCTTCTCCTCGATATTCAACGTACGGCGGAGTTCGATCGGAATCACGACCCGGCCGAGTTCGTCTACCTTCCGGACAATTCCCGTGGACTTCATCATATGGCGCATTCCCTCCTTGCGTCCAGGGGCTGCGAAAGCTCATCACCGATGATAACAGTTATGGCAGAAATAGTCAAGCCAATGCTCTAACGTGACCCAGGGCACATTCGGACGGTTACAGAATCAAGGGCTGTCAGCCCGCTTATGACAACCATAACCGGAGGGAGCGTCCCAAGTCAAGGGGCGATTGGACATTTTCTCCAGCGGATACAGCAGTTAGCAGCGAGGCGAGGGGGGCTCTTGACAGCGTTCTGGCAGTCGCCTATACTATGGCCATTCAAACGCGATGAAAGAGATGAGTAGGGTCTGAGGTCCCCACAGCGAGCCGGGGGCGGTGGAAGCCGGCGGCGACCGAGACGGCCTGAACATGGCTCTGGAGCGGCCGGCCGAAGGTTCGTCCGAACTGCGTAGGCTGGGACGGGGGGCTCCCGTTACAGGGCCAGGATATCGGCCGTGCAGCATGGCCTGTATCCGCACGAGGTCCGGCGTGGGCCGGACGAATAAGGGTGGTACCACGGGGTGCATGCCTCGTCCCTTGCACAGGGGGACGAGGCTTCTTGCGTTTACGGGGCAAGCTTTGTCGAGGAGGGGTTCCGCATGACCAGGTTCTACATCACGACGCCCATCTACTACCCCAGCAGCAAGCTGCACATCGGCCACTCTTACACGACCGTGGCCGCGGACGCGCTGGCGCGCTACCACCGCCGGCTGGGGCATGAGACGTACTTCCTGACCGGCACGGACGAGCACGGTCAGAAGATCGAGCGGGCGGCCCTTGCCGAGGGGAAGACCCCGATCCAGTTCGTGGACGAGATTGTGGCCGGCATCAAGGAACTCTGGGCAGCCCTGCACATCTCCTACGACGACTTCATCCGCACCACCGAGGAGCGGCACAAGAAGGTCGTGCAGAAGATCTTCAAGCAGCTGTACGACCAGGGCGACATCTACAAGTCCTCGTACGAGGGCTGGTACTGTACGCCGTGTGAGACGTTCTGGATCGAGAGCAAGCTGAAGGAGGGCAACCTCTGCCCGGACTGCGGCCGTCCGGTGGAGTGGACCAAGGACGAGAGCTATTTCTTCCGCCTCTCCAAGTACGCGGACCGGCTGCTGCGGTACATTGAGGAGACCGACTTCATCCAGCCCGCGTCCCGCAAGAACGAGATGATCTCGTTCATCAACCAGGGGCTGGAGGACCTCTGCGTCTCCCGCAGCACGGTGCGTTGGGGCATTCCGGTGCCCTTCGATGAGAAGCAGACGATCTACGTCTGGATCGACGCCCTCTCCAACTACATCTCCGCCCTGGGCTGGGGCACGGAGAACGACGAACTGTACCGGAAGTTCTGGCCGGCCGACGTGCACCTGGTGGGTAAGGAGATCGTGCGGTTCCACACCATCATCTGGCCGTGCATCCTGATGGCGCTGGGCCTGCCGCTGCCCAAGAAGGTCTTCGGCCACGGCTGGCTGCTGTTCGGCACCCAGGCCGAGAAGATGTCCAAGTCCAAGGGCAACGTGGTGGATCCCTTCGTCCTCATCGACCGGTACGGTGTGGACGCCGTCCGGTACTACCTGCTGCGGGAGGTGCCCTTCGGCGCGGACGGCACCTACACCGAAGAGGCGTTCATCCTGCGCACCAACAACGACCTGGCCAACGACCTGGGCAACCTGCTTTCCCGCACGACGCAGATGATCAACAAGTTCAGCGACGGCCGGGTCCCCGAGCCCGATCCGGCGAGCGACGACCGGATCCTGTCCGACCTGGCCGCCCAGGTGCTCCGGGAGTTCCAGGAGGCCATGGATCGGCTGGAGATCTCCTCGGCGCTGGTTGCCCTGTGGAAGCTGGTGGATCGGGCAAACAAGTATATTGACGAGCAGGCGCCCTGGGCCCTGGCGCGGGATCCCGGCAGGGCCGGCCAGCTCCGCACGGTGCTGTACAACCTTGCCGAGACGCTGCGCCTGCTCGGGGTGGCGCTCACGCCGTTCCTGGTCCAGACGCCGGAGCGGATCTGGGACCAGCTCGGCCTGGAGCCCGCACAGGTGCGGACGCTCCCCTGGGAGGAGGCGGTCGCCTGGGGCGGCCTGAAGCCCGGCACCGTGATCCGCCGGGGCAGCCCGCTGTTCCCGCGCATCGAGCTGCCGAAGGAGAACGGCGACTCGGTTGCGAAGGAGGGCAAGGCGCAGTCCGGCGAGCCCGCCGCCGGGGCCGCTCAGCCGACGGAGGGCGTGGCGGAGATCGAATACGACGACTTCGCCAAGGTGGAGCTGAAGGTCGCGGAGGTCGTGGAGGCCGAACGGATTCCCAAGGCCGACCGGCTGCTCCGCCTCGTCCTCCAGGTGGGCGAGGAGCGCCGGCAGATCGTCTCCGGCATCGCGCAGCACTACGCGCCGGAGGAGCTGGTCGGCAAGCGGATCATCCTGGTGGCCAACCTGAAGCCGAAGAAGCTTCGCGGGGTCGAATCCCACGGCATGCTGCTGGCCGCCACCGCGGAGGACGGAAGCCTCAGCCTGGTCACGCTCGACAAGCCGGACTTCCCCACCGGGATGCGCGTGAAGTAGGTCAAATCCAGTCTCCCCGGGCGCCTCGCAGCGGCGCCCGGGGAGATGAACTGAGAGAGGGACGCGGCATGTTGTTCAACACGCATTCGCACGTGGACACGGGGCGCCAGTTCGCTGTAGACCGCGACGAGGTGGTCGCTCGGGCGCGGGAGATGGGCGTCAGCCAGCTGATGGTGATCGGGTTTGAGCGGGCGCTGATTCCGGTGACGCTGGCCTTTGCCGAGCGGCATGACTGGGTGTGGGCGGCGGTGGGCATCCATCCCACCAGTGCGCTGGAATGGGGCCCCGATGCCGAGCGTGAGCTGCGCGAAGCGGCGAGGAGTCCCAAGGTAAGGGCCATCGGCGAGGTGGGCCTCGACTACTACTGGAAGGACAAGGCGCCCTTCGAGGTGCAGAGGGATGTCTTCCGGCAGCAGATTCGTCTGGCCCGGGATCTGGGGCTGCCGCTGGTCATTCATAACCGCGACGCGCACGAGGACGTGGTGCGGATCCTCGAGGAGGAGGGCGCGGACGAGGTCGGCGGCATCATGCACTGCTTTTCCGGCGACTGGGAGATGGCAGAGCGGTGTCTTGCGCTGAACTTCTACATCGGGATCGGCGGCACGGTGACGTACAAGAACAACCCGGTCGGCCGCGAGGTGGCGCAGCGGCTGCCGCTGGATCGCATCGTGCTGGAGACCGACGATCCGTACCTCGCGCCGGTGCCGTACCGGGGCAAGCGGAACGAGCCCGGGTACGTGCGCATCGTGGCGGAGTTCGTGGCCGAGCTGCGCGGCCTCACGCTGGAGGCGATCGCCGAGGCGACGATGGCCAACGCGCGCCGTGCGCTCCGCCTGGATGCGTAAAGGGTCGGAACATTGCTCTGTGTTGACGGACCGCCCGGCAGTGGCTATACTAACATCTTGCCGGGCGGCGCGGATCCCCAGCAACTGGGCGATTGACGCGGGCCCGTGTACATGGTAAGATGCAGTCTTGCCGCCCACCGGCGGCGCAGCTCACGGCGGAAACGGCTGACTGGAACGAACTGGCCTGTTGACACGAAGCCGGGAGATTGCTAAACTGGTGAAGCTGTCGCCTGACGGCAGCGGATCTCGAACCTTGAAAACTGGACAGTGCAGAGAGGGAAGCCGAGCGAGCCGGTATTCCAAGGAGCCAACATCAAGCTTTCCACGGAGAGTTTGATCCTGGCTCAGGACGAACGCTGGCGGCGTGCCTAAGACATGCAAGTCGAGCGGGGTTTCAGGGCTTCGGTCCTGAGACCCAGCGGCGGACGGGTGAGTAACACGTGGATAACCTGCCCTCTGCTCTGGGATAACAGGCCGAAAGGCCTGCTAATACCGGATAAGCTCACGGACCCGCATGGGTTTGGGAGAAAAGGCGCTGGAGTCAGTGGCGCTGGCAGAGGAGGGGTCCGCGGCCCATTAGCTGGTTGGCGGGGTAACGGCCCACCAAGGCGACGATGGGTAGCCGGCCTGAGAGGGCGACCGGCCACACTGGGACTGAGACACGGCCCAGACTCCTACGGGAGGCAGCAGTCGGGAATTTTGCACAATGGCCGAAAGGCTGATGCAGCAACGCCGCGTGAGCGAAGAAGGCCTTCGGGTTGTAAAGCTCTGTTGCCTGCGAAGAAGGGCCCTGTCAGGAAATGGGCGGGGTTTGACGGTAGCAGGCGAGGAAGCCCCGGCAAACTACGTGCCAGCAGCCGCGGTAATACGTAGGGGGCGAGCGTTGTCCGGAATTACTGGGCGTAAAGGGCGTGTAGGCGGCCTGTTAAGTCAGGGGTGAAAGACCGGGGCTCAACCCCGGGGGTGCCTCTGAAACTGGCGGGCTTGAGTGCTCTAGAGGGCAGTGGAATTCCCGGTGTAGCAGTGAAATGCGTAGAGATCGGGAGGAACACCAGTGGCGAAGGCGGCTGCCTGGGGAGTCACTGACGCTGAGGCGCGAAAGCTAGGGGAGCAAACAGGATTAGATACCCTGGTAGTCCTAGCCGTAAACGATGAGCGCTATGTGTGAGGGGTATCGACCCCCCTCGTGCAGTAGCTAACGCATTAAGCGCTCCGCCTGGGGAGTACGGCCGCAAGGTTGAAACTCAAAGGAATTGACGGGGGCCCGCACAAGCAGCGGAGCATGTGGTTTAATTCGAAGCAACGCGTAGAACCTTACCAGGGCTTGACATCCACCGAATCCTGCAGAGATGCGGGAGTGCCTCTCTAATGAGAGGAACGGTGAGACAGGTGGTGCATGGTTGTCGTCAGCTCGTGTCGTGAGATGTTGGGTTAAGTCCCGCAACGAGCGCAACCCCTGTCGCATGTTGCCAGCGGGTAAAGCCGGGCACTCATGCGAGACTGCCGGTGACAAACCGGAGGAAGGTGGGGATGACGTCAAATCATCATGCCCCTTATGTCCTGGGCTACACACGTGCTACAATGGCCGTCACAGAGCGAGCCGAACCTGCGAGGGGGAGGGAATCGCAAAAGGCGGTCTCAGTTCGGATCGCAGGCTGCAACTCGCCTGCGTGAAGTCGGAGTTGCTAGTAATCGCGGATCAGCATGCCGCGGTGAATACGTTCCCGGGCCTTGTACACACCGCCCGTCACACCATGGGAGCTGGCAACACCCGAAGTCGGTGAGCTAACCCGCAAGGGAGGCAGCCGCCGAAGGTGGGGCCGGTGACTGGGGTGAAGTCGTAACAAGGTAGCCGTATCGGAAGGTGCGGCTGGATCACCTCCTTTCTAAGGAGACAGCTTCCCCGGAAAGGGGGAAGGACTCCTAGGTCGATCCTCGGCCTGCGGAAGCGGGTCGAGGCAAGCTGACGGCTTGCAAGGCGACCGATCTGCACTGTCTGGTTTTGAGGGTTCGAGAGGGCCGCCTCTGTGAGGCGGTCGCTTGAATCCCCAAGGTCGTACCTTGAAAACTGCACAGTGGACACACAGCGCAAGAAGCGCTGACAGCGAAATCAAGCTGGAAAGGGCACACGGCGGATGCCTGGGCGCCAGGCGCCGATGAAGGACGTGGCAAGCTGCGATAAGCCTCGGGGAGCCGCAAGCAGGCGTAGATCCGGGGATCTCCGAATGGGGCAACCCGGCTGGCGTAATGGCCAGTCACCCACAGCTGAATCCATAGGCTGTGAGGAGGGCACCGCCCGAACTGAAACATCTCAGTAGGGCGAGGAAAAGAAATCAACCGAGATTCCCTCAGTAGCGGCGAGCGAACGGGGAGGAGCCTAAACCAGTTTCGGGTAACCGGGGCTGGGGTTGCGGGACGCCGATGAAGCGATGCTCCTGAGCCTAGCTGAACAGGTCTGGAAAGGCCGGCCGCAGAAGGTAATAGCCCTGTAGGCGAAAGGTGAAGGACCGCTTGGCGGATCCCAAGTACCACGGGACACGAGGAATCCCGTGGGAATCCGGGGGGACCACCCTCCAAGGCTAAATACGCCTGGCGACCGATAGTGAACCAGTACCGTGAGGGAAAGGTGAAAAGCACCGCGGGAGCGGAGTGAAAGAGACCCTGAAACCGTGTGCCTACAAGCAGTACGAGCCCCGTATGAGGGTGAGTGCGTGCCTATTGAAGAATGAACCGGCGAGTTACGGTCACTGGCATGGTTAAGGGCCTCAGGCCCGGAGCCGAAGCGAAAGCGAGTCTGAAGAGGGCGTAGTCAGTGGCTGTAGACCCGAAACCCGGTGATCTATCCATGGCCAGGGTGAAGCGGGGGTAAGACCTCGTGGAGGCCCGAACCGGTCAGTGTTGAAAAACTGTCGGATGAGCTGTGGATAGGGGTGAAAAGCCAAACGAACCGGGAGATAGCTGGTTCTCCCCGAAATAGCTTTAGGGCTAGCGTCGGCAGAGAAGCTTGCTGGAGGTAGAGCACTGATTGGGCTAGGGGCCCTATCGGTTACCGAACCCAGTCAAACTCCGAATGCCAGCAAGTATGGCCGGCAGTCAGACGGCGAGCGCTAAGGTCCGTCGTCAAGAGGGAAACAGCCCAGACCGCCAGCTAAGGTCCCCAAGTCTCTGCTAAGTGGTCAAGGATGTGGCGTTGTAGAGACAACCAGGATGTTGGCTTAGAAGCAGCCATCATTGAAAGAGTGCGTAACAGCTCACTGGTCGAATGACGCTGCGCCATAAATACTCGGGGCTAAGCAGAGCACCGAAGCTGCGGACTGCCGTAGGGCAGTGGTAGGGGAGCGTTCCATGTGCGGCGAAGGTCGACCGGAAGGACGGCTGGAGCGCATGGAAGTGAGAATGCCGGTATGAGTAGCGAAAAGACAGGTGAGAATCCTGTCCACCGAAAGCCTAAGGATTCCTGAGCAAGGCTCGTCCGCTCAGGGTCAGTCGGGACCTAAGCCGAGGCCGAATGGCGTAGGCGATGGGAAACAGGTCGACATTCCTGTACCACCTACGGGTCGCTTGACCGATGCGGGGACGCAGGAGGCTAGGGGGACCCGGCCGCTGGTTGAGCCGGGGTAAGCGGGTAGCGTGGCCCGGTAGGGAAGTCCGCCGGGCTAAACGTGAGACGCGACGCCGACCGAAATGAAGTAGGGAAGCCCCTGACGCCACACTGCCGAGAAAAGCCGCTAGGGAGACCCGGGGTGCCCGTACCGCAAACCGACACAGGTAGGCGGGGAGAGAATCCTCAGGTGCGCGGGAGAACCCTCGCTAAGGAACTCGGCAAAATGCATCCGTAACTTCGGGAGAAGGATGGCCCTCGAACCGTGAGCGGAGAGACGCCGCAGAGCGGGGGAGGGTTGCAGAGGAGAGGCCCAAGCGACTGTTTACCACAAACACAGGTCAGTGCTAAGCCGGAAGGCGACGTATACTGGCTGACGCCTGCCCGGTGCTGGAAGGTTAAGGGGAAGGGTCAGGCTGCAAGGCCGAAGCTCTGAACCGAAGCCCCAGTAAACGGCGGCCGTAACTATAACGGTCCTAAGGTAGCGAAATTCCTTGTCGGGTAAGTTCCGACCCGCACGAATGGCGTAACGACTTGGGCACTGTCTCGGCGAGGGACCCGGTGAAATTGCAATACCTGTGAAGATGCAGGTTACCTGCGATTGGACAGAAAGACCCCATGGAGCTTTACTGTAGCCTGGCATTGGATTTTGGTGGTGCGTGTACAGGATAGGTGGGAGCCTGCGAAGCCGGGTCGCCAGATTCGGTGGAGGCGCCGTTGGGATACCACCCTCGCAGCATCGAAGTTCTAACACAGGCCCCTGGAGCGGGGCCGTGGACCGTGCCAGGTGGGCAGTTTGACTGGGGCGGTCGCCTCCTAAAAGGTAACGGAGGCGCCCAAAGGTCCGCTCAGGATGGTTGGAAATCATCCGTGGAGTGCAAAGGCAGAAGCGGGCTTGACTGCGAGACAGACAGGTCGAGCAGGGTCGAAAGACGGGCTTAGTGATCCGGCGGTTCCGGGTGGAAGGGCCGTCGCTCAACGGATAAAAGCTACCCTGGGGATAACAGGCTGATCTCCCCCAAGAGTCCACATCGACGGGGAGGTTTGGCACCTCGATGTCGGCTCATCGCATCCTCGGGCTGAAGTCGGTCCGAAGGGTTCGGCTGTTCGCCGATTAAAGCGGTACGCGAGCTGGGTTCAGAACGTCGTGAGACAGTTCGGTCCCTATCCATCGCAGGCGGAGGAGATTTGACGGGATCTGCCCCTAGTACGAGAGGACCGGGGTGGACGGCCCGCTGGTGTACCAGTTATCCCGCCAGGGGTACAGCTGGGTAGCCATGGCCGGAACGGATAAGCGCTGAAAGCATCTAAGCGCGAAGCCGGCCCGAAGATGAGATCTCCCATCCCGCAAGGGAGTAAGGCCCCTGGAAGATGACCAGGTAGATAGGCCGGGAGTGGAAGTGCCGTAAGGCATGGAGCGGACCGGTACTAATCGGCCGAGGGCTTGATTTCGCTGGTGTGTGTTCACTGTGTGGTTTTGAGGGTAAGACCTCGAAGGTTTTGGGTGGCGATGCCGGAGGGGATCACCCGTTCCCATTCCGAACACGGAAGTTAAGCCCTCCAGGGCCGAAGGTACTCCGCAAGGGGGAGAATAGGTCGCTGCCCAAACTCATTTGACGGGAAGCCTCCCCCGGCGGTATGAGCCGCCGGGGAAGGCCGATCCCGTTGACACGGGCGGTTAGCTCAGCGGGAGAGCACTTGCTTCACACGCAAGGGGTCACTGGTTCGATCCCAGTACCGCCCACCAACGACGGCCCCATCGTCTAGAGGCCTAGGACACCACCCTTTCACGGTGGCGGCACGGGTTCGAATCCCGTTGGGGTCACCATTTTTTGTTCCCCCGGTTCCTGTGTCCCCGGCGCCCTGACGGGTCGTGCGCACAGCGCGATTCCCACACCCCGCCAAGCGAATGTGCCTATAGCTCAGTGGACAGAGCGCTTGCCTCCGGAGCAAGAGGTCCCAGGTTCGAATCCTGGTAGGCACGCCAGTGCAAAGCCCGGTGAACGTTCGTCACCGGGCTTTGCCACATCACGGCGGTGCAGAAGTTGCCAGCCGCCCCTGGGAGGCATAGAAAGGCCCCGGGGCGAACTATTATGGGAACTGCTGCACAAAGACCAGACGGGAGGGGGCGGGCATGCACCTGAAGTCTTTGCGAGGCCGAGCGCTGGCGATCGCCGCGGCCGCCGTACTGCTGGCGGGGGCGCTGGGCCAGCTGGGCCGGCCCGCTCAGCACACGGTCACGACCGCCACCGAGTCCGCGCCGGCGGGCGAGGTCCTGGCAGCGGCCGCGACAGTGCCTGTCATGCTGATCGACGGCGGCGAGCGCCGCACGGTGCAGACCGCCGCGCACACCGTCGGCGAGCTGCTGAAGGAGCAACGGGTTACCCTGGGCGAGCTCGACTCGCTGTCGGTGCCCGAGAGCGCGGCCGTCACCGCGGGCCTGGAGGTGCGGATTGTCCGCCGGACCGAGGAGCTGGTGACGGAGGAAGAGGAGATCCCGTTTGACACGGTGGATCGGCCGGACGGCAGCCTGGTCGTGGGCGCCGAAGAGGTCGTCCAGCCGGGCGCGCCCGGTCTGAAGCTGGTAGAGCGGCTGGTGCGCTACGAGGACGGCGTTGTGGTGTCCAGCGAGGTCGTGACGGAGAGGGTCGTCCAGGAACCCACCCCGCAGATTGTGGCCTACGGTACGGGCGGCGTGGTCTCCCGCGGCGGCGAGCGGTTCCGCTACACCGAGGTCCTGGAGATGGTCGCGACCGGCTATACCCCGGGACCGGAGAGTAATCCGGGCGGCGTTGGGTTAACCTACACGGGCATTCCCGCGGCGCGCGGCATCGTGGCCGTCGACCCGCAGGTCATTCCGCTCTACACCCGCCTCTACATCGAAGGGTACGGTCCGGCCCTGGCCGCCGACACGGGCGGAGCGATCAAGGGAAACCGCATCGACCTCTGCTTCGACACCGTGGAGGAGGCGCTGGCCTGGGGCGTGCGGCCGGTCACGGTCTATGTCCTGGGAGACTGAACACGGGCCAGGGGCCGTCGTCCGGCCCCTGGCTTCTTGCAATCCCTGGTAAGGAGACGATTCCATGGACTTGGCGAACCCGGGCGCGCTGAAGGCGCTGATGGCCCAATACGGCCTGCGGCCGCAGCACCGGCTGGGGCAGAACTTCCTCATTGACGGTAGGGTACTGGACGGCATCGTGTCGGCCGCCGGACTGGAACCGACCGACGTCGTGTTGGAGATCGGTCCAGGGCTGGGCACGCTGACGCAGCGCCTGGCCGCGAAGGCGGGGCGCGTGGTCTGCGTCGAGTTGGACCGCGGGCTGGTGCAGGTCCTGCACGATACCGTGCAGAAGGCTTACGACAACGTCGAGGTCATCCACGGTGACGCGGGCCGGATCGATTTACATAAACTGCTCGGGGAACGGCTGGCGCCGGGGCAGAAGGCCAAGGTGGTGGCGAACCTCCCCTACTACATCACGACGCCGCTGGTCATGCGGCTCCTGGAGGAGGAGCTGCCGCTTTCCCACGTGGTGGTGATGGTTCAGAAGGAAGTGGCCGACCGCATGGTGTCGCCGCCGGGCTCCAAGGCCTATGGGGCCCTCAGCGTCGCGGTACAATATTACACGGAGCCGCGGATCGTGCTCCGGGTGAGCCGGGCGTCCTTCATGCCGCAGCCGGAGGTGGACTCGGCCGTCGTCAGCCTGCGGTATCGGGAACGGCCGCCCGTGGATGCGCCGCCTGAGGCGTTTTTCCGGGTGGTCCGGGCCGCCTTCGGCCAGCGGCGCAAGAGTCTGGTGAACGCGCTGACGTCCCTGGGGGTGGAAAAGGCCGCGGTGCATGCGGCCCTGGAGGCGGCGGGCATCGACCCCGGCCGACGGGGCGAGAGCCTGTCGCTGGAGGAGTTTGCGGCGGTGGCCCGAACCCTGTGGCAGCGCACCTGACCGGTTGGAGGGAGCACCTGTGGAGGATGGTAGATTCTACAGCCCGACCAGGGGACCGCTGACGTTGGATCAGGTGGTCGAGGACCTGCTGGCGTTCATGGCCGACGATCCCCACGGGTCGTACCGGCTGATCGTCGGCACGGACTCGCAGACCCGCACGGACCTTTGCTTCGTAACGGCCATCATCGTGCACCGGAAGGGGAAGGGGGCGCGGTTCTACTACCGGCGGCGCCGGCAGAGCAAGATGCGCAGCCTGCGGCAGCGGATCTTCTACGAGGCTGCGCTGTCCCTGGCGACCGCGGAGCGGCTCGCCCAATGCCTTTCCAACTGTGGTGCGACCGGACTCAACGTGGAGATCCACCTGGACGTCGGCGAGCATGGCGAGACCCGGGAGCTGATCCGCGACGTCGTGGGGATGATCGCAGGCAGCGGCTTCCACGCCGAGATCAAGCCCAACTCCTACGGCGCCTCCAAGGTGGCCGACCGCTACACGAAGTGACCGCGCGGCGGGACGGCCCCGTAACGCCGGATCAGCCTGCACAGGAGCCGCGTTCATTCACCAGAAGTACTTGACACGAGACGTGCGGGAAAGTAAAATACTGTTTTCCTTGACTCTGGGAGCCTGGCCTGCTATACTAAGATCGTGAACGATTTCGCCAGCCGACGCGGCGACGAGCGGGAAGGTGTGGTGGCAGTTGGCTTCCAGGAGCGTTCTAGTGGACATCAAGCGGGACCTCGAGGCGTACGTGGGGTCAAAGATCCGCCTGAGAGCCAATAAGGGCCGCAAGAAGATCGTCGAGCGCGAAGGGGTACTGGAAGGTACATACCCGAACATCTTCACCGTCAGGCTTTCCGAAGCAGACTCGGTGCGCCGCGTCAGCTACAGCTACGCGGACCTGCTTACGGAGACGGTGGAGCTGGTGGTCTGCTCCGCGAGCGGCACGGAGACCAAGTTCGAGGCGCATTCCCGCTAGGCGACCCGAGACAAGAGCCAGGGAGAATCCCTGGCTTTTTCGGTGTGTGGAGGGAAATCCGGATGGAAATCGAATGCCACGCAAAGGTGAACCTCACGCTGGACGTGCTGGGTCGGCGGCCGGACGGATACCACGAGATCCGCTCCGTCATGGTACCCGTTTCTCTCCACGACCGCCTGGTCCTCGAGCCGGCGGAGGAGGAGATCGTCCTGGAAAGCCGGCCCCCCGCAACCGACCGGTTGGAGGAGAACCTGGCCTACCGGGCCGCGGCGCTGCTCCGGGAGGCGACGGGATGCAGCCGGGGCGCGGTCATCCGGCTGCAGAAAACCATCCCGGTGGCTGCCGGCCTGGCCGGCGGCTCCACCGACGCGGCGGGCGTCCTGACGGGGCTCAACCGTCTGTGGGGGACGGGGCTCTCCGACGGGGAGCTGGCGGACCTGGCCATCCGGCTCGGTTCCGACGTGCCGTTCTTCATCTGGTCCCGCCCCGCCCGGGTGGAGGGGATCGGCGAGCGGGTCACCCCGCTCCCCGTGGCCGGGCCGCTCTGGATGGTGGTGGCCACGCCGGACGTCCCCAAGTCCACCGGCCAGGTGTACCGGTGGTTCGATGAGCTGGCGGACGTGGGGCCGCGCCCCGACGCCGGGGCGATGGAAGCGGCCCTGGCCCGGGGGGACGCCGCGGCGGTGGGCCGCGCCCTCTGCAACGTGTTCGAACAGGTCATGCTGCCGCGCCACCCGGAGATCGCCCGGCTCAAGGAGGCGATGCTGGCCGCCGGCGCGCTGGGGGCGGTCATGTCGGGGGCGGGTCCCTCGGTGCTGGGCGTGGTTCCGGACCGGGAGGCGGGCGGTAGGCTGCTGGAGCGCATCCGGCCGCTTTCCCGGGACGCCTGGGTGGTCCGTACCCTGGTCTGAGGGTTCTGGGCGACGCCGGCAGGAACTCCGTCGGCGCGCCGAGAAGCAAACTGTTTGTTTCGTCCATAAACTTCTGGGCATCGAGGAGAGATCGGGCATGGCCGTACACGTCATCGTCCTGGCCGGGGCCGCCAACGGCGGTCCGCTGCGGGAGGTCAGCTCCGCACCCAACGAGGCGCTCGTCGAGATCAATGGCAAGCCCATGATTCAGTACGTCATCGATGCACTGCAGGAGGCCAGGTCGATCGGGCGGATCGTGATCGTCGCCCCGCCCGGGCAGCTGGAGCCCCACGTGTCCGGCCGCAACCTCGAGTTCGTGCCCAGCCGAGACCACATTGTCGACAACATCCTGGAGGCGCTGAAAGTCCTGCAGCCGGAGGACCGGTTCCTGGTGATCAGCAGCGATGTGCCCCTGATCACGGGCCAGATCGTAGACGACCTGATCGCCCTGTGCGCGCAGCGGCCGGCCGACCTGTACTATCCGATCGTGGAGCGCAAGGTCGCCGAGGAGCGGTACCCGGGCGTCCAGCGCACGTACGTCAGGCTGCGGGAGGGAACCTTCACGGGCGGGAACGTGTTCCTCGTCCACCCCTCCATCGTTGACCGGGTGGCGCCGAAGGTCCGGGCGTTCCTGGACTACCGCAAGAGCCCGCTCAAGATGGTCAGCCTGCTGGGGTGGGGGTTCACCCTGCGATACCTGCTCCTGCGCAACCTGAGCCTCAGGGAGTTGGAGGAGAAGGTCTCGCGCATGCTGGACATCAACGGGGCCGTGGTGGTCTGCCCGTGGCCTGAGGTGGGCATCGACGTGGACAAGCCGAGCGACCTGGGCCTGGTGGAGTCCCTTCTGAAATAGCGGGCCGTCCGGGGCGGACAGGGGGTGGCAGCGATCGATCGGATGAATCGGAGCCAGCGACTGGTGGCCATCATGAAACTGCTCTCCGAGCGGCCGGGAGAGCTCCTGCCGCTGAGCTTCTTCACCGAGCGGTTCGGTGCCGCCAAGTCCACCATTTCCGAGGACCTGGCCCTGGTGAAGGAGGCCCTGGAGGCCGACGGTTCAGGCCGCCTGCGCACGCACGCCGGGGCGGCGGGCGGGGTGCAGTACTGGCCGCTGCCCTCCCGGGAGGAGGAGCAGGAAACCCTGCTGGAGCTCTGCCGGCTCCTGAGCGATCCGGGGCGGATCCTGCCCGGCGGGTTCGTCTACATGACCGATCTCATCACCCACCCGATCTGGAGCGCCCGCATCGGGGCGATCATGGCCGCGCGGTTCATCGACGCCGAACCCGACGTCGTGCTCACCGTAGAGACCAAGGGGATCCCCCTGGCCCTGATGGTCGCCCGCGCCCTGGGGCTGCCCATGGTGGTCGCCCGGCGCGAGGGCCGGGTGACGGAGGGGCCCTCCGTCACGCTCCACTACATCTCCGGATCCCGCCGCATCCACACCATGACGGTCGGCCTCCGGGCCCTGTGGCGCGGCGCCCGGGTCCTGGTGGTCGACGACTTCATGAAGGCGGGCGCGACCGCCCGCGCCATGGTGGATGTGGCCGGCGAGATGGGCGCCTCCGTGGCCGGCGTGGGAGTCTTTGTCTCCACCGCGGAACCGGCCAGGAAGCAGGTGCAGCGCTACGTGTCGCTGCTCACGCTGGAGCAGGTGGACGAGGTGGCCCGCACGGTCCGGGTGGTTCCGGCCGACCGACTGACGAAGGAGTGAACCGTGGGTGACGGTAACCTTTGCGGACATCGAGAAGGCGCGCATTCTGCTGAGCGGACACATCAAGCGGACACCCATGCTTCAGAGCCCTGGCATCACCGAGCACCTGGGACTTCCGGTCTACCTGAAGGCCGAGAACCTGCAGCGGGCCGGGTCGTTCAAGGTGCGGGGAGCGCTCAACAAGATCCACTCGCTGACTGAGGAAGAGAAGGCGCGCGGCGTCATCGCGGCGTCGGCCGGCAACCACGCGCAGGGCGTGGCCCTGGCGGCGTCCAGTCTCGGCATCCGGTCGGTCATCTGCATGCCGGAGGGCGCCCCGATCGCCAAGCTGGAGGCGACCCAGGGCTACGGCGCCCAGGTGGTCCTGCACGGCGAGACCTACGACGACGCCTACCAGAAGGCGCGGGCGCTGCAGGCGGAGCACGGGTACACGTTCATCCACGGCTTCGATGACCCGTACACCATCGCCGGCCAGGGGACGGTCGGGCTGGAGATCGTGGAGGACCTGCCCGACATCGCGACGGTGGTGGTGCCGATCGGCGGCGGCGGCCTCATGGCGGGCGTTGCCCTGGCGGTCAAGTCCCTGAAGCCCGGCGTACGGGTGGTGGGGGTCCAGGCCGCGGGCGCGCCGGCGGTCTTCCTCAGCCGGCAGCAGGGCAAGCTGGTGGCGACCGACTCGGTCCACACCATCGCGGACGGCATTGCCATCAAGAAGCCGGGGGCGCTGTGCTGGGAGATTATCCGGGAACACGTGGACGACATCGTGCTGGTGGACGAGGAGGAGATCGCACAGTCGATCCTCTTCCTGCTGGAGCGTGCGAAGGTCATCGTCGAGGGCGCCGGCGCCGTGGGCATGGCCGCGCTCCTCGGCGACAAGATCCCGGATCTGCAGGGACCGGTCTGCGTCGTGCTCTCGGGCGGCAACATTGACGTGAACATCATCTCCCGCATCATCGAGCGCGGTCTGGTGAAGGCGGGGCGGTACATCCGGATCTCCACGTTCGTGCCCGACCGGCCCGGCGGGCTGCAGCAGCTCCTCGCGACCGTGGCCCAGGCCGGGGCCAACGTGATCGACGTGCGTCATGAGCGCTGGCTGAACAAGGTGACCATCGGCGAGGTGGAGATCACCCTGGCGCTGGAGACTCGCAACGCCCGCCATGTCGATGAGATTCTCGCCACCCTCAAGGCGAAGGGGTATCATGTCTGGATCATTCCGCCGTATCGTCCCAACGACTGGTAGGAGGTGTGAGCGATGGCGCATCGGCCTGCCTCGTGGTTCCGGAATGTGGCGGTCGCCGGCCTGGTGGTCGCGCTGGCCATGGTTCCGGCGATCGCGGCGCTCCTGCACGGCGCCCTGCCGCTCTGGCTCCACATCCCGCTGACGGTGCTGGCCCTGTCGCTGCTGGCACTGGGCTCCGCGGCGGCGGGGGTTGCGGCGGTGGAGTTCCGGCAGCGCCAGCAGCCGGCGAAGAGTGGGGAGTAGCCGGGAAGAAGGGGGCTTCGGCCCCCCTTCTTCGCGCATCTGTCAGGTATGGGAACTCCCGGTCGGGTCTGCGAACATTTGCACGGTATTCGCGGTCTCTTGGAGAAGGAATTCCCTGGAAGAAAAGAGAACTACTTCCCCACAGTCTCGCCGGGGAGGTACGGAAGGATGAAGATCACGAACGTCCGGATCAACCAGCTCGTGGGGGAAGGCAAGGTCAAGGCCCTGGTGTCGGTGGTGTTCGACGGGGTGCTGACCGTGACGGATCTGAAGGTGGTCGAAGGCTCGAAGGGACTCTTCGTGTCCATGCCCAGCCGCAAGAACAAGGACGGCAAGTTCCGCGACGTCGTCTACCCCTGCACCGCGGAGATGCGGCAGGCGATTCAGAACGCGGTTCTCGGCGCGTACGACGCCATGACCCGCAGCGGCGTCGCCCCGCAGGCGGGCGGCCTGCAGGGGGCGGAGGAGCCGACGGCCGTCGAGCCGGCACCGCAACTGCAGGATGAGAGCGAGTTGCCCTGGGAGCCCGGCGACGACGGCGAGGGGGCGCGAGAGCTGGCTGCGGTGGCGGGGGCGGTCGCCGCGGACTAGGCCTGTCTGCCCGGGCCCGGCGCACGGGGCTGTGCCGGGCCAATTTTCCTTGTTTCGCGTCTGTCCTGTGGTATAATGGCTCCGGATCAAGACCGGGGAGGGAAACCCATGTCGGACATCACGGCCGTTCTGCTCGCTGCCGGCCACGGAACCCGCATGAAATCGGACCTGATCAAAGTCATGCATCCCCTTGCCGGGAAGCCGATGATCGGTCACATCGTGGACAACGTGCGGCGGGCAGGCCTGGAGGACATCGTGGTCGTGGTGGGGTATCAGCAGGAGCGGATCCGGGAATACCTCGGCGACCGCGTGCGTTATGCCGTGCAGTCCGAGCAACTGGGGACGGGCCACGCGGTGCTTCAGGCGGCCGGCCTGATCGACGAGACCGAGGGCGGCCACGTGCTGGTGATGTACGGCGACAACCCCTTCATCGGTCCGGAGTTGATTGAACGGCTGATCCGGGCCCACGTCGAGGCGGATGCCGCCGCGAGCCTGCTCACGGCGGAGCTCGCCGACCCCGGGGCCCTCGGGCGGATCCTGCGGGATCCGGCGACGGGCGCCTTCCTGGGCAGCGTCGAGTACAAGGACGCGACCCCCGAGCAGCGGCGCATCCGGGAGATCTGGACCGGGGTGGCGGTGTTCCGGCGGGCGGGCTTCACCGCGCTCCTGAACCGGCTCGACCGGAACAACGCCCAGGGCGAGTACTACCTCCCCCAGGTGTGGGAGATCCTGCTCCAGCGGGGCGAGAAGGTGCAGGCGCTGCTGCTGGCCTCCGAGGAGGACGCGCTGGCGCCCAACGATCGGGTGGAACTGGCCCGGGCCGAGGCGCGGCTGCGCCGGCAGATCAACGAGCGTCACATGAGGAACGGCGTCACCATCATCAACCCGGACGCGACCTACATCGATGAGGACGTGGAGATCGGGCGCGACACGGTGATCTGGCCCTTCACCTTCATCCACGGCAAGACGGTGATCGGCCCTCACTGCAAGATCGGGCCGATGACCACCATCGTCTCGTCCACGGTGGCCGAGGGCTGCGTCGTGGAGCAGTCGGTGGTCGAGGAGTCGTATGTCGGCCCCGGGTGCCGCATCGGGCCCATGGCCCACCTGCGCCCGGGCTGCGAACTGGAGGGCGCCGCAGAGATCGGCAACTACGCCGAGCTCAAGAAGGCGAAGGTGGGACGCGGCGTGAAGTGCCACCACCATTCCTATCTGGGAGATGCCACCATCGGCGCCGGAGCCAACATCGGTGCCGGCACGATAACCGCCAACTACAACGGCGTGGAGAAGTTCAGGACCGAGATCGGCAGCGGTGCCTTCATCGGCACCAACGTCAACCTGATCGCGCCCATCACCGTCGGGGACGGCGCCCTGATCGCCGCCGGCTCCACCGTGGGCCCCAGGCTCGAGATCCCGGCTGACGCGCTGGTGGTGGAACGGGCGCAGGCGGTCATCAAGGAAGGCCGTGCCGCCAGCCTCAAAGAGGCATGGCGTCAGCGCAAGATGAACAGGGAGGGCACCTAGCCGTGGTACCTTACCAGGATCGCAAGCTGAAAATCTTTTCCGGGAACGCGAACCTCCCCCTGGCCAGGGCGATTGCGGACCACATGGGGATCAGCCTCGGCAACATGAACGTCGGCCGCTTCTCCAACGGGGAGATCCGGGTCGACATCAACGAATCGGTGCGGGGCACCGACTGCTTTGTCATCCAGTCGGGGGTCCATCCGGTCAACGAGAACGTCATGGAGCTGCTGGTCATCGGCGACGCTCTCCGGCGGGCGAGCGCCCGCCGGATCACCGCGGTGGTGCCTCATTTTCCCTACGCCCGGCAGGATCGCAAGGCCAGGGGGCGCGAGCCCATCACGGCCAAGCTGCTGGCGAACCTGATCACGACCGCCGGCTTCCGGCGCCTCCTCACCATCGACCTGCACGCGGCGCAGATCCAGGGCTTCTTCGACACGCCGGTGGACCACCTGCACGCCGGCCCCCTGATCGCGAACTACTTCCGGCAGAAGGGGCTGCAGAACGCGGTGGTCGTGTCGCCGGATACGGGCGGCGTGCCCCGCGCCCGGGACCTGGCGGAGCGGCTGGGGGTCGGGCTGGCGATCATCGACAAGCGGCGGCCGGAGCCCAATGTCGCCGAGGTGATGAACATCATCGGTGACGTGGAGGGAAAGACGGCGATCCTGGTGGACGACCTCATCGACACCGCCGGAACGATCGTGAAGGGCGCCGAGGCGCTGCTGGAACGGGGGGCCACCGAGGTCTACGCCGCCTGTACGCACCCCGTGTTCAGCGGGCCGGCGTACGAGCGGCTGGCGGCCAGCCCCATCAAGGAGATTGTCGTGACCGATACCATCCCGGTGGACGCCGACAAGATGGGCGGCAAGCTGCGCGTGGTGTCGGTGGCGCCGCTCCTCGGCAAGGCCATCATCCGCATTCACGAAGACCTCTCCGTCTCAAAGATCTTTGAAGAGGAGCCCAGGCTCTGAGACCCGGCCCTCCGCGGCATCCCGGCGCGTTCCGGGGTGCCGCTGCGTTCTGGTCCGCCGTTTTCCGCGGTCCGGGACTATGGTAAAGTAGACCCTGTCGACCCCTGCACAAGGAGATCGTGTGCGCAATGGCCAAGCTCATCGTCGGCCTCGGCAACCCCGGGCCCCGGTACGCCGCCACCCGCCACAACGCCGGCTGGATGCTGCTGGACGCGTTCGCCCGCAAACACGGGGTGGCGATCGAGCAGCGCGGCTTTGAAGGGCTGTACGGCGAACTGCGGTGGGGAGCGGAGGCCGAGAAGGTGATCCTGCTCAAACCGCTCACCTACATGAACCTCAGCGGACGGTCGGTGGCCCAGGCCGCCCGCTTCTATCGCATTGCCCCCGCCGACATCCTGGTCCTGTTCGACGATCTGGATCTGGAACCGGGGCGGCTGCGGCTGCGCGCGAAAGGGAGCGCGGGCGGCCACAACGGCGTGAAATCGGTCATCGCGGAGCTGGGCACGGCGGAGTTTCCCCGCCTCCGGATCGGGATCGGCCGGCCGGCGCCCGGCTGGGAGGTTATCGACTGGGTACTGGCGCCGTTCGGCCCCGACGACGCCGCGGCGGTGGCCGCCGCGCTGCCGCGGGCGGTGGAGGCGGTGGAGTGCTTCCTCACCGAGGGCATCCTGGCGGCGATGAACCGTTACAATACATAGTGAGGCATAGCGAGAGAGGGATTCGCGGTGGATCTGGCGGCATCGGTCAAGCAGGGAACCCGGGCCGGCCTCCTGGTGCTGTGGGAGCTGGCCAAGGTGATCGTGCCCGCCGTCATGCTCATTCACGTGCTGGAGCAGAGCGGCTGGTTGGACCGCATCTCGGACTGGCTCGGGCCGGTGATGGGGATCTTCGGCCTGCCCGGCGAGGCCGCCCTCGCCCTCGTCTCGGCCAACCTCTCCACCATTTACGCCGGCCTGGGCGTGACGGTAGCCCTGGGGCTGCCGGCCCGGGAGACGACGATCCTCGCCGCGATGATGATGATCAACCACGCAGCCATATCGGAGACCGCCCTCGTGGCGAAGACCGGGGCCCGGGCCGGATGGGTGCTCCTGGCCCGCACCGTCGCCATGGTGGTCGTCGCGCTCCTGCTGAACTGGCTGCTGCCGGGGGCGGGAGCGTCATGATGTGGCTGTGGTGGCTTTGGGAAGGGCTGCTCACCGGCGTCCGGCAGGTGGCCGGGCTCTGGTGGCTGATCCTGCTGTTCATCGGCATCCAGATCCTGAAGGACGCCGGCTGGCTCGGCCGCGCCTCCCGGTACATGGCCCCGGTGCTGCGGCCCCTCAGGCTGCCGGGAGAGGCCGGCGTGCCCATGGCCGCCGGGCTGGGGATCGGCCTCACCTACGGAGCCGGCGTCCTGATCCAGACCGCGCGGGAGGGCCGGCTGACCCGGGACGAGCTGACGGTGATGTGCGTCTTCCTGGGCATCTGCCACGCCATCTTTGAGGAGACGGTGCTGTTTGCCGCCGCGGGGGCCAACGGCCTCCTGCTCCTGGCCATCCGGCTGGCCGCGGCTGCCCTGTTCGGCTGGTTGGCGGCGCGCGCCTGGCTGCGACCGACAGAGCAGGCCTCGCCGGTGCCGGACGAGGTCCGGACGCGTTAGACGCATACCGTGCTGTGCCGGGGGCCAGACTTCCGCACAGTGTGATCCGGGCTTCAGCCCCCTGCGCGGGGCCGAAGCCCTCATCGGCCGCGCCGTGCACCCGCATGCTGCAGGGCGGAAGCCGGGTGAGCGCGGGCGGCCGTTCACGGGAGGTTTCCCTATGTCCAGTGAGACGCTGCTTCAGGTTCTTCAGGCCTCGGCGGAGTTCAGCTCGCTCTACGACGGGATGAGGCGAGGCTTTGCGGAACAGATGGTATACGGCGTGGCCGGCTCGCTGAAGAGCGCGTTCCTGGCGGCGCTGCGCGAGCGGACGGGCCGGCCCGCGCTGGTGATCACCGCGACAATCCAGCAGGCGGAGCAGTTCCGCGAGGACCTGGAGACCTGGCTTCCGGGTCAGGACGTGGCGCTCTTCCCGCCGATGGAATACCTGCCCTTTGAGGTGATGGCGCATTCGCCCGAGGTGATCGGCCAGCGGCTGTCGGTGCTGGAGCGGCTGGCCCGGGGCGAGAGCCTCATCGTGGTGGCGCCGGCCGCGGCGCTCTACCGGGGGCTGACGCCTTCCGCGGTGTTCCGCCGGTCGCTGCTCACGCTCAGGCCCGGGCAGGCGATTGGGCGGGACGAGCTGGTCGCGCGCCTCGTGCGGCAGGGGTACGAACGGGTGGACATGGTCGAGTCGAAAGGGCACGTTGCCGTGCGCGGCGAGATCGTCGACCTCTTCCCCCTGGCCGCTGAGTACCCCCTGCGCGTGGCCTTCTGGGGGGACGAGATCGAGGAGATCCGGCGCTTCGACCCGGCGACCCAGCGGACGGTGGAGCAGGTGGACGCGCTCTCGGTGGGCCCGGCCCGGGAGTTCATCCTGCCCGAGGACGGGCTCGAGCCGGCCATCGCGCGCATCCGCAGGGACCTCGCGGAGACCGTCGCCCGGCTCCGGCGCATCCAGGTGCGCGAGGCGGCAGCCCGGGCCGGGGAGGCCCGGGTGGAGGCCGCCGGAGCGGAGGCGGGCGGCGCGGCGGACGGCGAGGTAGGAAAGGGACGGGCAGGGCGCGGGCGCCGCCGGCGCAAGGATGTTCCCAGCCTGCCGCTGGACGCGGTGGACGCGGCGCAGAAGCTGGAGGAGCGCGTCGAGGGCCACCTGGCCAGGCTGCAGGAGCAGATTTACTTCCCCGGGCTGGAGCAGTACGCCACCTTCTTCTACGACCAGCTGGAGACCCTGATCGACTATTTCCCGGAGCGTCCGCTGATCCTCGTGGACGAGCCGGCCCGCATCCGCGACGCGAGCGTGGAGGCCGAAGGCCGGGAGGCCGACCGGCAGGCGGCGATGATGGAGCGCGGACACCTGCTGCCGGGCCAGCTCGGGCTGTACATCGGCTACCAGGAGCTCTTCCAGCGGTGCCGCCAGGGGAGCGCCATCTACTTCAGCGCCCTGGGCCGGGGCATCCCCGGCATCCGGCCCGCCAACGAGGTGGGCCTGTCGGCCACCACCGTCCAGGAGTTCCACGGCCAGTGGCCGCTCTTTGCGGAGGAGCTGCGGCGCTGGAAGAAGCAGGGCTTCCGCATCGTGATCCTCGTTGGCACGGAAGACCGGCAGCGGCGCATCCGGGAGTTGCTGCAGGAGGCAGAGATGGAGAGCGGCGCCGGCGCCGCCGGTTCGCCGGTGGCCGTGCCGCCGCCCGGCGGAGTCTGGGTGGGCCTGGGGAGCCTGGAGGGAGGCTTCCAGTGGCCGGGGCAGCGGCTGGTGGTGGTCACCGACCGGGAGATCCAGGGCCGCCAGCGGCGGCGCCGCCGGGGCGGGGTCCACGGGACCGCCGGGGCGACCGGGCGGCAGGGCGCGCGCATCGCCAGCTACCAGGACCTGCAGGTGGGCGACTACGTGGTCCACGCCACCCATGGCATCGGGCGGTACCTGGGGGTCCGCTCCGAGACAATTCTGGGCGTGACCCGGGACTACCTGGTCATCCAGTACGAGGGTTCCGACCGGCTGAAGATCCCCACGGAGCAGGTCGACCAGATCCAGAAGTACATCGGCGCCGAGGGCCACGAGCCGAGGCTCAACCGGTTGGGCGGCGGCGAGTGGGCGAAGGTCAAGAGCCGGGTCAAGGAGTCAATCCGGGAGATGGCCGCGGAGCTGCTCCGGCTGGCCGCCCTGCGGGAGACGCTGCCGGGCACGGCCTTCCCGCCCGACACCCCGTGGCAGCGGGAATTTGAGGACGCCTTCCCCTACGAGGAGACGCCGGACCAGCTCACCGCCATCGCCGAGATCAAGGCGGATATGGAGAAGGCGCGGCCCATGGACCGGCTGCTCCTGGGCGATGTGGGCTACGGCAAGACCGAGGTGGCCCTGCGGGCGGCGTTCAAGGCTGCGACGGCCGGCAAGCAGGTGGCCATCCTGGTGCCGACGACGATCCTGGCGCAGCAGCACTACGCCACCTGCAAGAGCCGCATGGAGGGCTTTCCTATCAACCTGGCGGTGCTCAACCGGTTCAAGAGCCCGAAGGAGCAGGCCGAGATCATCCGCGGGCTGGCCGAAGGCACCATCGACGTGGTGATCGGGACGCACCGGCTGCTCTCGGACGACGTGAAGTTCAAGGACCTGGGCCTGCTGATCGTGGACGAGGAGCAGCGCTTCGGCGTGGCGCACAAGGAGCGCATCAAGCAGCTTCGGGCCAACGTCGACGTGCTCACGCTCTCCGCCACGCCCATTCCCCGCACCCTGCACATGGCGATGGTGGGGCTGCGGGACATGTCGATCATCACGACGCCGCCGGAGGACCGGTATCCGGTGGAAACCTTTGTCGCGGAGTACGACGACGCCCTGGTGCAGGACGCGATCGGGCGGGAGCTGTCCCGGGGCGGGCAGGTCTTCTACGTCCACAACCGCATCCAGACGCTCGACGACGTGGCCGCCCGGCTGCACCGGCTGGTCCCCGAGGCGCGCATCGCGGTGGCCCACGGGCAGATGTCGGAGGATCGGCTCGAGAAGATCGTGCTGGACTTCATGGACGGCGAGTACGACGTGCTGGTGGCCACGACCATCATCGAGAACGGCATCGACATGCCGCAGGTGAACACCATCATCGTCGAGGACGCCGATCACCTGGGGCTGAGCCAGCTGTACCAGCTCCGGGGCCGCGTGGGCCGCTCCAACCGGCTGGCGTACGCTTACTTCCTCTACCGGCGGGACAAGGTTCTCACCGAGGCCTCGGAGAAGCGGCTGCGGGCGATCAAGGACTTCACCGAGCTGGGCTCGGGGTTCAAGATCGCGATGCGGGACCTGGAGATCCGCGGCGCAGGCAACATCCTCGGGCCGGAGCAGCACGGTTTCATCGTCAGCGTCGGCTTCGACCTCTACTGCCAGCTCCTGGAAGAGGCCGTACGGGAGCTGAAGGGAGAGCCGGCGCCCGAGCCCGAGATCCAGCCCAACATCGAGCTGCAGGTGGACGCCTTCATCTCGGACCAGTACGTGCCCGACGCCCGGCAGAAGATCGACGCCTACAAGCGGATCATCGCCATCCGCTCCATGGCCGACGTCGAGGACGTCGCGGACGAGCTGGTGGACCGCTTCGGCTCGCTGCCGGACCCGGTGAAGAACCTGCTGGACATCGCCCGGCTGCGGGTCCACTGCAACCGGCTGGGCATCACCTCCATCGCGCAGATGCGGGACCGGGTGACGGTGAAGTTCCTGCCCTCCGCGGCCCGCGCGGTGCCCTTCGACCGGCTGGCCCTGCTGAACCGCAGGCCGGAGTTCCGGGGGCGCATCGAGACCCCGCGCACCCGCGGCGGGACCAGCTTCACGGTCAAGGTGGGCGGCCTGGACGCCCGGTCGCTGCTGCGTACGCTGCTGCTGCTTTTGGAGCAGCTGCACGCGGAGGTCGCGCAGACCGCAGCCCGGTGACGCGGGTTTTTCCCAGACCTTGCGGCACCCGCCGGTACCCGGTGGGTGCCGCTCTTGTCTGCGCAGGAGATGCCTGTGATTCCACTTCTTGCATATACTGTCACCGGAACGCCCCGAGGGGGCGGGCTGCCAAAATGTGAATAGGGGTTGGAAGGGGTGCCGTATACTATCGGCAGTCGAGCCGAAGTCGCTGCCTACAGAGGAGGGTTGTACTTGAAGGCCACAGGCATAGTCCGACGAATCGATGACCTGGGCCGGGTTGTCATCCCCAAGGAGATCCGTAGAACCCTTCGGATCCGGGAAGGCGACCCCCTCGAGATCTTCGTCGACCGGGATGGCGAAGTGATCCTCAAGAAGTACTCGCCGATCGGGGAGCTGGGGGAGTTCGCCAAGGAGTACGCCGACTCTCTCTACGAGGCTATCGGGCATACTGCACTGATCGCCGACCGGGACACGATTATCGCCGTAGCCGGAGCGCCGAAGAAGGAATTCCTCAACAAGCCCATCGGTTCGATTGTGGAACGTGCCATGGAGGAGCGCCGGTCGATCGTGGTCTCCCGTGCGGGCGAGACCAGGCAGCGGGGAACCATCATCGGCGACGACGAGGACGAGAACCGCATCCCGGTGTACGTAGTCGCTCCCATCGTGGCCGGAGGTGACCCCATCGGCGCCGTGATCATCTGCTCGCGGGAGGCCGATGCGGTCATGACGGAGACCGAGATCAAACTTGCGGAGACTGCCGCTGGTTTTCTCGCTAAACAGATGGAGCAATAGCAGGAATCCCGAGCGCGTTCAGGAGCAGTCCGGCTGCTCCTGAACGCCTTTCTCTTGCGCCGCTGCCCTTTACGGCGGCAATTCGGTGAGATACCATAGGTAAGATTGATCAGTCTCACCGGCAGAACAGGGGGAGGCATGCAGGTGCGCGAAGGCGAGTCGTTTCTGCGGGGTGCGTTCGTTCTCACCCTGGCTACGCTGATCACCCGGCTGCTCGGCCTCCTGTACAAGCCGGTCGTCGCCCGCATCTTCGCCCCCTTCGACGGGCGCGGCGGGGCGGTGGGCCTGGGACTGACTCAGGTGCCGGTCACGGCCTACCAGATCGTCCTCTCGTTCACGTCCGTCGGCCTGAACGTGGGCATCGCCCGGTTGGTGGCCGAGCAGATGGCCCTGGGCGATGCCCATGGCGCCCGGCGGGTGTTCCGATCCTCCCTGGCGTTGATGACCGGCCTGGGCCTGGTCGGGGCCCTGGGCTTCTACTTCGGGGCGCCGTGGATCGCCCGGGCGATCTCGCCGGAGGTGCTGGAGGCCGCCCACGGGTTCCGGGCGATGGCCCCCGCCCTCCTGCTCACCTCCGTGCTGGCCGCTTATCGCGGACTCTTCCAGGGGTTCCAGGAGATGACCCCCACCGCCGTCTCGCAGATCGTGGAGCAGGTGGTGCGCGTCGGCGCAGGCGCCGCGCTCACCTGGGCGCTGGTCCGGGTGTCGGTGCCGCTGGGGGCTGCGGGGTTCAACCTGGGGGACGTGTTCGGGGCCGCCGCGGCCCTGATCTACATGCTTATCCTGGCCGCCCGCCGGGGCGGGGCGCTGTGGCAGGCTGAGCAGGCGGCCGCGCAGGGGCCGGGTGTCCTGGCCGGGCCTGCCCCTGACCGCGCCGTGAAACGCCGGCTGCCCCGGGGCCTGCGGCTGTACGGCCGCATCTTCGCCGTGGCCGCGCCCATCACCGTGGTCGGGGCGGTCGTGCCGCTGATGATGATGGCCGACGCGCTGTTCGTCTTCCGCACGCTCGCCGCCACAGGCGTCACCGGCGTGGATGCCCAGGAGCAGTATGGGTTGCTGACCAATGTGTTCATGATCGTCAACCTGCCGGCCATCGTCTCCACCGCGGTGTACACCGCCGTGCTGCCCGCCCTGGCCGGCTCGGCCGCCCTGGGCCGTACCGCCGAGGCCCGCTTGAAGGCCCGGCAGGCGTACCGCATCACCTTCCTGCTGGGCATCCCGGCGCAGGCGGGCATCTGGGCCCTGGCACCGGGCATTTACCGGTTGATCTACGGTTTCCCGGCCGGCGGGCCGGCGCTGGAGGCGATGGCCTGGTCCGTGCTGCCGATCATGCTGCAGCAGACGACCTCGGGCGTGCTGCAGGGCATGGGGCGCATCGGCGCGCCGGTGCGCAACTTCGTCCTGGGCGCAGCAGTCAAAATTGGGCTGACCGCGTGGTGGACAGGCCCTTACGGCATCGCCGGGGCCGCCTGGGCCACCGCCGTCGGCTTCGGCGTGGCCGCCCTGCTTAACCTGGTGGAGGTGGAGCGGCTCCTGGGGCGGACCATGCTCACCCGCAGCATGCTCTGGAAGCCGCTGGGCGCCGCACTCGCCATGGTGGGCGTGCTGCGCCTCCTCCAGCCGTACCTGCCGCCGGGCAACGGGGGGGTGCTCCTGGCCATCGCCGCCGGCGCCGCCGTCTACGGGCTGGCGCTCCTGGCGGCCGGCGGCGTGTACCGCCGGGACGTGGCGGCCATTCCCCGGTTCGGGCCGCGCCTTGCCGCCATGCTCGACCGCACCCGGCTGCTCCGGTAGCGCAGCCGAAGGTGGGCGGGCTCGCTGCCCCGCGCCGCGGGGAACAGGGGGGTTATGGGTTGCAACAGTCCAGATCCGAGGGATTCGTGCGGGGCGCCCTGCTGATCACGGCAGGCTCCCTGATCTCTCGCATACTCGGCGTCTTCTACCGCCCCGTCGCCCAGATCCCCCTGGGCGAGGACGGGCTCGCCCTGGTGTCGCCGCCGAACGCGCCCTACATGCTCATCCTGGCCGTTTCGTCCACCGGGCTCAACGTCGCCGTTTCCCGCCTGGTGTCGCAGCGGCTGGCGGTGGGCGACCTGCGCGGGGCACGGCGGGTGGTGCGGCTCTCCGCGACCGTGCTGGGCGTCCTCGGGCTGATCTTCAGCGTGCTGTTCGCCCTGGCGGCGCCGTGGATGGCGCGGGTGCAGGGCTTCCCGGAGGCAACGCCGGGTTTTCTGGCCCTGGCGCCGGCGATCCTGATGGTGACGCTGGAGGTCTCCCTGCGCGGCCTCTACCAGGGCATGCAGCAGATGCGGCCTGCGGCGATGACGATGGTGATCGAGCAGGTCGGCCGGGTGGTCGTGGGCCTGACCGGCGTCTTCCTGCTGACCCCGATCGCGCTGAACCTGGGCGCGGCGGCCTTCAACGCGGGCAACACCGTCGGCGTGTTCCTCGGCCTGGTGTACGTGGCCTACATCTACCTGCGCGACCGGCCCATGCGGGACTGGACGACGGTGGCCCCGGGGGTCGAGTCGTGGGAGAAGATGAGCACCTGGCGGCTCATGCGGGAGATCCTGGCGATCGCGATGCCGCTTTCCTTCCTGGGGGCGGTGCTGCCGCTCACGCAGCTGGCGGACACGGCGCTGATCACCAACCGGCTCATCGCCGCCGGCACCGACGTCGCGGAGGCCAAGCGAGCCCTGAGCTACATCACCAACGCCACGCAGCTCCGGGACCTGCCCATCATCTTCGCGCAGGCGCTCTACGTCTCGCTGATCCCGGCGATCAGCGAGTCGATGGCGCTGGGGCGGGAGGAGCAGGCGCGGCACAGGTCCGCGGCCGCCATGCGGCTCACCTGGCTGATCGGCCTTCCGGCGACCATCGGGTTGGTGGCCGCCGCCCGCGACGCCTACGGTGTGCTGTTCACCGGACCCGGCTGGTACGTGATGGCGCCGCTGGGCTGGTCGACGATCTTCCTCATGCTCCAGCAGACGTCGTCGGGCATCCTGCAGGGGTTGGGGCTGATCTGGCTCTCGGTGTGGAACCAGCTTCTGGGCGTCGTGGTCAAGATCGTCCTGACGTGGTGGTGGACGGGCATGCCGGCCCTGGGCGCCAGCGGGGCGGCCTGGTCGACGACGGTGGGCTTCCTGCTGTCGGCCGGCCTGAACCTGTGGGTCCTGCGCCGCCGGTTCGGGCTCGGTATCGGCGTGCGGACCAACATCCTGCGGCCGCTGGCCGCCTCCGCCGTGATGGCCGCCGCGCTGCTCTGGATCAGCCCGCTGCTCAGGTCTGCCATTGGCTGGGCACGGCTCTCCGGGGTCGCGGTGATCGCGGTGGGCATCCTGGTGTACGGAGCTGCCCTGCTGGTCCTGGGCGGCATCCGGCGGGCGGACCTGGAGCTGGTGCCCGGCGTTCCGCCGGCCGTGATCGACCGGCTCAGGCGGCTCAGACTGCTGCGAGACAGCTAGGGGGATGGCAGACATGGAGGATCTTCTGCGTGCGTTTGACATCCATCTGGCCGACGGGCTTGAGGTGCGGCCGGCCGCCCGGCTGCGCAGCTGGGCGGGACCGGCGGAGCTCCCGCTCCTGATCCCCGGCGTCCTCCCCGGCGATCTGGGCGCGGTGCAGCGGGCCCTGCTTCCGTACTACCCGGCGGATCACCCGGTGCGGGTGCGCGCCGAGGGCCGCGTGCACGAGGTGCCGCTGGATGGTTTGGCGGGCCAGAACTGGGGAGAATACCGGATAGACCTGTTCCTGGCTCCCCCGGCCCGGGCGCAGCGGGAACGGTGGCCGCTGGACCCGCTGGTGGAGGTGATGGACCGGCTGCGCGGCCCGGACGGCTGCCCCTGGGACCGGGAGCAGACCCACGAAACGCTCAGGCGCTACATGCTGGAAGAGGCCTACGAGGCGGTGGAGGCCATTGACGACGGCGACCCGGATCACCTGTGCGAGGAGCTGGGCGACGTGCTGCTGCAGGTGGTCTTCCACGCCCAGATTGCCCGGGAGGCGGGGCGGTTCGACATGCGGGACGTGGTCGCCGGCATCACCGAGAAGCTGATCCGTCGCCATCCGCACGTCTTCGGCGACGCCTCGGCCGAGACGGCGGAGGAGGTCACCCGCCGCTGGGACGCGATCAAGCGGGCGGAGCGGGGCGGTACGGGCGAGGAGTCCTTGCTCAGCGGGGTGTCCCGTTCCCTGCCCGCGCTCTCCCGGGCCTGCGAGCTGCAGAAGCGCGCCGCCGGGGTCGGGTTCGACTGGGAGGATGCGGAGGGCCCCGCGGCGAAGGTGCGGGAGGAGCTTGCCGAAGTGCTGGGGGCTCCCCCCGGGGAACGGGAAGCCGAGGTGGGCGACCTGCTCTTCGCGGCCGTCAACCTGGCCCGGAAGCTGGGGGTCGACCCCGAGCTGGCCCTGACGCGGGCCAGCGCCAAGTTCGAACAGCGATTCCGGTATGTGGAAAGAAGGCTCGCGGAGAAGGGGCTTCGCCCTGCCGACGTGAGCCTGGCGGAGATGGACGCACTGTGGGAAGAGGGTAAACGGGTCGAACTTCGGAAAAAATATGGGGGAAAATAACGAGAGCCGTAAAGGACATGGAAGGAGTTCTGGAAACCTGCGCCGAATACGGCTCAGCGGGAATCATACCCACCCAATTCTGACCTCGAAAGGGGAGACCGATTCTTGAACAAGCAGGATCTGGTCGCGAGTGTTGCCGAGAAGTCCGGTCTGACCAAGAAGGACGCGGAGAAGGCCCTGAACGCCGTTGTGGAGTCGATCAAGGAAGCCCTGAAGAAGGGCGACAAGGTCTCGCTCGTCGGCTTCGGCACGTTCGAGGTCCGGAACCGGGCTGCCCGTTCGGGGCGCAATCCGCAGACCGGCGAGCCGATCAAGATCCCTGCGGGCAAGGTGCCTGCCTTCCGTCCGGGCAAGGAGCTGAAGGAGAGCGTATAAGTCAAGACGGTAAGGGCCGGACCCTGAAGGGGGTCCGGTCTTCGTGCAAGGAGCGGTTGCATGCGCATCGACAAGTTCCTGAAGGTCTCGCGTATCATCAAGCGGCGCACCCTGGCGAAGGAGGTCTGCGACGCCGGGCGGGTGCAGGTGGGCGGCAAGGTGGCGAAGGCCGGCACCGAGGTGAAGCCCGGCGACACGATCTCCATCGACTTCGGCCGTCGTCAGCTGACGGTGCGGGTTCTGGCCGTGCGCGAGCACGTGCGCGCCGCCGAGGCGCGGGAGCTCTACGAGGTGATCGCGGAGGAGTTCAAGGCCGACCCTCTGCTGGCGGAGCTGGAGGATGATCCCGAATAGCGAATGCACGGACCGCGGACCGGCGGTCCGTTTTCTTACATAACGCCCCGGGTGGCGGCATAGGGATGGGACAGGGTCCCCCAGATCCAAGGGGCGCAGAGGAGGTCGATCCGGGTGGAGGAGAGGACGCACGAGGGCGCCACCCACTCCCTCAGCATCGCCAATCGGGAGCGGGTACAGATCACCGGCGTGGTGGCCGTGGACAGCTTCGACGATGCAGAGGTCAACCTGGAGACCGAGATGGGGCTGCTGACCATCCGGGGAGAGGAACTGCAGATCAAGCAGCTCGACCTGGAGAAGGGCCAGTTCGAGATTTCGGGCTTCGTGTCGGCGCTGCAGTACGCCAGCCCGAGGCAGCGGACCGGCCGGCAGCAGCGGGGCCGGTCGTTCCTGGAGCGGCTGCTCCGGTAGCGGGCGCGCAGAGCGAGTCGGGGGCGGGGAGGCGGTCCGGTGCTGCGGATGGAGCTGCAGTTCTACGCGCTGTTTATGACGGTGCTCAGCGGCATCGGGGTCGGCCTGCTGTTCGACCTGCTCCGGGCGGTCAGGCGGTTCCTGCGCCCAGGGCCGCTGCTGGCGGCCCTGGGGGATCTTCTTTTCTGGGGCGCCGCGACGGCCATGGTGGGCACCGGGCTGTTCCTGGGCAACTGGGGGGAGTACCGGTTCTACGTGCTGGTCGGGCTCCTGACCGGCCTGGTTCTGCACTTCGCGCTGGCGAGCCCGGCTGTGCTCTGGCTGGCGGACCGGTTGCTGCACGCGGTGGCCTGGGTGCTAAAGGTGCTCTGGGAGCTGGCGATGCGGCTGGTCTGGTTTCCCCTGCAGGCGGTGGCGGCGGTCCTGTGGCGGCTGGGCCGCGGGCTGGGCACGTGGCTGGGGCGTCGGCTGCGGGGACCTTACCGGTGGCTCCGGCTGCGATACCTGTTGGCCAGACGCCGCCTGCGGCGCGCGTGGCGCCACTGGTTCCGCGGGCCGAAGACGTGAAGTTTCTGGACGGGCAGAAGGAGTTTCACGGCTGCAGAAGAACGTAATAAGAACATACACAGCTTGTACTCAGGTTGTACTCAGGATGTACACAGCCTATCCACAGGTTGTGCATATCCGGTAGCCAGGGGCTGACGGTGCAGTGAACATCGAAATCCGCGGCGCCGAACGGCTGAGCTTCCGGGAGCGCCAGGTGGTTGTGCTGAAGGAAATGGGCTGGAGCAAGAGCAGGTCGCCAAGCGCCTGTCGCTCGCGCCCAGCACCGTCGCGACCCTGTACAACCGGGCCAAGTCCAAGGGCTACCAGGTCGTGATCGTCCTGCCGGGCGACAGTCTGGGGCTGTTTGACAGCGCCGACAGGGAGGATGAAGAATGAGAACTCCCTATAGGAGGGCAGACACCGCGGCCACCGCGCCCGAGCCAGGCCGGCGCGCCAGGGGAGATCCCCTGCGGCGGCACTGGCTGACCGGCGCGCTGATTGCCGCGGTCGGCGCCGTCCTCTCGTTTGCGGCGCTGGAGCTCTACGAGGCGAGGATGCAGCTGGAGCACGCCCTGCAGGCGCAGGCGCAGGTGGAGTCGGAGCTGCGGGCGCTCCAGGAGAAAAACCGGCGGCTGTCCGAGACGTTGGAGCGGGTCACCAGCGACGAGTCGATGGAGCTGAAGGCGAAGCAACTGGGCTTCACGTGGCCCGATGAGCAGGTCTATCAGACAATCGTGCCGCGCGGGCACTGAGCGCGGGAAGGGCGCCCTGCCGGCACACTGGCAGGCCCTGGTCGGTTGAAATCCGCCGCCGGCGCGTGCTAAGATGAACTAACGCGATCGGGCCCGAGTGGCGGAATGGCAGACGCACGAGACTTAAAATCTTGGGGCCGCAGAGGCCGTGCGGGTTCGAGTCCCGCCTCGGGCACCAGATGAGACAAGGGCTGCAGGGTTCTGGACCCTGCAGCCCTTGATGTGTTCTCGGGTTTCTGTGGCCTTGTTTCCACCTGTCGCCGAGACGCGGCAGGTCTTTCCGTATGGCCGCTCCGGCCCTCCGGCGAGATGCGTTCCGCCTCGAAACCTCTGAGCCTGGTCAGGTCACGCTTCAGTTGGAGGCGGAATGTGCGGTGGGCTGAGGCTGTGGGGTGCACATTCCGCCTCGAATCGGACGCCTGGATCACGATGTTCGAGTTCACAGGCGGTCGAGTAAAAAGTAGAAGGCCGTCCCGGACGGGGACGGTCCTCTCTTCTAGCACCTGTTTCTCCGCCACCGGCGCAGCGTCTCCACGCCATCGCGAATCAGATTGACCTCGCTCCGGGTCAGTTCCAGTTCACTCTGAAGGATGACCTCGTCCCCCAGCGCGAAGGCGTCGTCCAAGCCGCCGGCCCGGCGCAGCAGCCGGTCCAGTTCAGCCAGGTAAGCGGAGGGTACCCGGTCCAGCCGGGGAACCCGCACCTTATTGGCCTCGCCGGGGATGAGGATCAGGACGCCGCCGCCCAGGGAGTGGACCTCGGTCTCGCAGGAGAGCAAGGTCAGGCTGTTGTACCACGCGGCGACCACCTGCTCCGGGCCGATCCCGGGGGCCACGAAACCACAGAGCAGGCTGTTGGAGGCCAGGAAGCCGCCCTCGTTCATCACCATGACGGGGCGCTCGCTGAAGACGGAGAGCAGCAGGTCCGGCCGGTGCAGGCCGGGCACCCTGTACCAGGGCTCGCGGATACGGCACTTGTAGCGCAGGTGGACCCCCGCAGCCTCGCCCTCTGCCAGGTAGCGCAGGTCGGCTGCGGTCAGGTGTTCCGGGTCCGCCGGCGGATCGTACAGGTAGAGCCGCCGTTCCCGGGGGATCGAGCGGGTGGAGATGCCGATTCCCCGGAGTTCGCGTCCGCTGGTGAGGGTGGGCTGCAGATGGGCCGGCGGAATTTCCCGGGCCCGGGCCTGCTCCGCAGACAGGTGGAAGAACCGCTTGTCGCCGGCCACGTAACCGATGCCGAAGCGGCTAAGCTGCCCCAGCCGGCTGAGGCGGCCCGCCAGCCGCGGCGACGAAAGCAGCTCCCGCAGCGCCGGCGGCAGCAGCGCCTCCACGAAGGGGCGGCCGCCGGCCACCACGTCGTCTACCGCAATGTCGACCGCCGTGTCCGGGCGGCCGTCCAGCAAAGCGTCCAGATCCGCGTAGGTCTCGAAGGTGACGACATCGGTGGCGCCCCCGAAGCGATCGGCGAGGAGCAGCACCACGTCCTGCGACAGGTCGGGAAAGAGCCGATCGTGTACCCGCACGCAGCGCATCTCGCCGAAGTGCCCCTTCAGGTACCGCCACAGGGGCTTGGCGTACTGCACATAGGTCAGCTCATAGGGCAGGACGAACGCGATCCGGCCGCCGGGCGCCAGGAACCGGCAGGACTGCAGGACGAAAGGCATCCAGAGGCTGCCGCTCGGGCTCATGGGCTCTCCCATGACCGCGGCCGCGATCTGCAGCGCCCGGGCCACCGCCTGCCTGGGCAGTCTACGGAGCCGGATGTAGGGCGGGTTGCCGACGACGGCGGTAAACGCGCGGGGGAAGGGCGGTTTCCCCGGATCCGCCCGGAGGAAGTCCCCCAGGTAGGCCCGGTCAGTCCACAGCAGTCTCCGGTCGAGCACCCTGCGGTATGCGGCCTCGTCGATCTCGGCGCCGTACACCCGCTCCGGCCCCAGGGCTTCCGACAGTGGTCCCAGGAAGGCCCCGGCCCCGAAGCACGGTTCCAGAATGAGGTCGCCGGGGCTGCGTACCGCCCACCGCACCATGTACTCCGCCGCGGTATGGGTGGTGTAGAAGGCTCCGCGGGCCTTCTGGAGGAACTGACTGCCGGCCAACCACCCGCCTCCTTTCATCGGGGGTTCCCACCTTTCCTGTGCCGCACGGCCGTGGATCCCGCAGGCGCCGTGGGGATCTCGTCGTGGCGATCGCCTGGCCGCCGGTCGGGATCCCGCGGGCGGTGGGGTGTCCTCCTCGCCGCCGGGCCGCGGGTTCGGCGGGGCCGTGGCGTTCTCTTCGGCGCGCGTCCAGCGATCTCCTGGGCGGCTCCGAAGGGCGGTGCTGCCACGACCCTGCCCGCGGCAGCAGGAGTTGACGGCAAGTTAAGCGAACCCAAAATTGGTATGCCTAGAATGGAACAGGCTGAAACTTGTTGCCTGTAGGGAGGGAAAGCGCGTGTGGGCCTGGCTCGAACCGGTCGGCCGGGTGCTGTGGGAACTGCGTTGGGCGTTGCTTCTTTACTTCGGCGGACTGCTCGTCTGCTACAAGGTGATCGACTCCATCCGGTACTGGATCGGCGAATGGCGCCGGGAGAAGGCCGAGGCGCGATTTCGCGGGGCTGACCTGGCCGCCGTCGACCAGATGAGCGGTCAGGAGTTCCTGCAGTACCTCGCCTACCTCTTCCGGTCCGCCGGCTTCACCGTCCAGTTCACTCCGCCGGTCGGCAACTACGGCGTCGACCTGGTGCTGACCCATCCGACCACGGAGCAGCGGATCGCGGTGCGGGCGCACCGGGCCGACGATCCGGTGGACCCGATCCCCGTCATGACCGTGGAGTCGTCCCGGCTGCTGTACGGCTGCGAGCGGGCGATGGTGGTGACCAGCGGCGAGTTCACCGAGGAGGCCCGCGAGCAGGGAGAGGCCGCCAACGTGATCCTGGTGGACCGCACCCGGCTGCAGGAGATGATGGTCCTGACGTCCGCACCCCACACGGCGCTGTTTGGGTTCAGCGGCCACCAGGGTCTGACCTTGTGAAGGGGAGACCGGATGTGGCACAAGGCCACCGCGCACCGAGCGTGGTGGCCTTCCTGCTTGCGGGGCCTGTTCATGTCTCTTCCTGACGTGCCAACCATTTGCCGCCCTGAACGGGCGGCTGATGCCGCATTCGCGGCAGGTACGAAAGAATCCAGACGAGAAGTATCAGCCGTTGGCTCGAAGTAGGTGGAGGTGGATGCGCGTGCGGCGCCCCCTGTCTGTCCTGTTGCTGGCAGCGGTGGTGAGCCTGTGGGGCTGCGCTTCGGCTCCCCAGTTGCCCGAGGTGCGACTGAACCAACTCGACCGCACCCTGGCGGCCGGGTCAGTCGGCATCTCGCCGCGACCGGTCCTGAAGGTCGGCCTGGCCACCATGATGTCGCCCCGGGAGAGCCTGCTCCGTTACGGGCCGCTGCTGGACTACCTGAACAGCAAGCTGGAACGGCACGTCGAGGTGGTCCTCGCCTCCTCACAGACGGAGATGCTTGAGCTCCTGCGCACCGGCGGGGTGCAGCTCGGGCTGGTGGGCAGCCTCGCGTACGTGCAGGGCGCCGACGGCTTCGGCCTGAAGGCGCTGGCGGTGCCCGAGTACCAGGGCGAACCGACGCACCGCTCGCTGATCCTGGTGCGCCGCTACAGCGGCCTGGAAGAATTCGCCCACCTGAAGGGACACACGTTTGCCTACACCGACCCGGTTTCCGCCACCGGCTGGCTTTATCCGCAGACGCTGGTGCTTGAGCTGAATGAGGCGGTGGAACGCTTCTTCGACCGGGCGCTCTTCACCGGCACCGACGACAAGGCGATTCAGGCCCTGGACCACGGGCTGGTGGACGGCGCCGCCGTCAACAGCGTGATCTACGACATGGCGGTCGCTGAGGACCCCGACCTGGCCCGGCGGCTGCGTGCCATCGGCTCATCGGAGCCGCTCGGATCGCCGCCGGTGGTCGTCTCCCCGACGGTCGGTTCCGAGCTGGTCGCACAGCTGGAGTCTGTCTTCCTTCAGATGGGCGAGGATGAGGAGGGACGGGCGGTGCTGCAGAGCTTGCGCCTGGACCGTTTCGTCGCTCCGGATCCCGCCTGGTACGAACCGATCAGGCTCATGCTGGAAGAGGTGGAGGCGAGCAAGTGAGGATGCGGCGGCAGGAGGCGTCAGGCCGGCCGAGGCTGCGCGTTTTCGGCATCCGGGCCAAGCTGATCTCCGTGCTTCTGGCGCTCACCATTGCGCTGGGGCTTGTCTCCATTCTCCAGCTGCAGGCGACCCTGCCCCGGACGTTGCGGGAGGAGCTGGACAAGCGGGCGCTCTCCATCGCCCGCAACGTCGCCCTGCGGGTGACCGACCCGCTCCTGACGGCCAATCCGTTGGAGGTACGGGAGATCCTGGCCGACGTGCAGGCCACCAACCCCGACGTCCGGTACGCGTTCGTGCTGGACAGCCGGGGGCGGCTGGTGGCCCACACGTTTGCCGGGGGCTTTCCCCGGGATCTGCTGACCCAGCGCCCGGCCGCTCCTGACCGGACCGAGGACGTGCAGTGGCTCCTCTCGGAGGAAGGGGTGATCCACGACGCGACCGCCCTGATCGTGGACGGACTGGCCGGGCACGTGCGGGTCGGGCTGTCCGAGGCGCATCTGATGGCGATGCTCCGGGACATGCGGCGCCGGCAGATGCTGACGCTGGCGCTGGCCTGCGTGCTGGCGGTCCTGCTCGGCTACCTGGGCATCTGGAAGGTGACCGTCCGGGTGCCGCAGCTGGTCCGCGCCGCCCAGGCGGTGGGCCGGGGCGACCTGACCGTGCGGGTGCGGCCCGGCCCGGCCGACGAGTTCGGGCACCTGGCAGAGGCCTTTAACCAGATGGTTCGGGACCTGGCCCGCACCCGCGCCCTGGTGGTCCGGAAGGAGGCCGCCCGCAAGGCCTTGCTGCAGAAGGTGCTCACGGCACAGGAGGAGGAGCGGGCGCGGATCTCCCGGGAACTGCACGACGAGGTCGGCCAGGCGCTGACCGGCCTGATCGTCGGTCTGCGGGTCCTGGAAGAGGGGGATGCGGAGCGCCAGAGTCAGGTGACGTACCTGCGCGACCTGGCCGCCGGCACGCTGGAGTCGGTGCGGCGGCTCTCCCGCGACCTGCGCCCGGCGGTGCTGGACGACATCGGGCTCGTCGCGGCGATCCGGCGCTATGCCGGCGACTTCGCCCGCTACCACGGCATCGAGGGGACGGTCCAGGTGGTGGGCGATGAGTCCGTCCGCCTCCCTCCGGTGGTGGAGACAACGCTCTACCGGATCACGCAGGAGGCGCTCACCAACGTGGCCCGCCACAGCCAGGCCCGCCACTTCGGCATCGTGCTGGACCTGCGCGGGCCGGACGTGCGGCTGGTGATCGAGGACGACGGCCGGGGGTTCGATCCGGGCGCGCCCCGGGAGGGAACCGGCCTGACCGGGATCAGCGAGCGGCTGGCGCTGGTGAGTGGCCGCATGACCATCGAATCCAGTCCGGAAAGCGGCACCACCCTGTTTATCGCGGTCCCGCGCGAGAAGGAGGACGAGTCGGATGCGCATCTTGATCGCCGATGATCATCGGGTCGTCAGGACGGGGCTGCGGATGCTGCTGGAGAGCCATCCCGACTTCGAAGTGGTCGGGGAGGCGTCCAGCGGGCCGGAGACGGTGCAGAAGGCGCAGGAGTTGCGGCCGGAGCTGGTCATCCTGGACCTTTCCATGCCCGATGGGAACGGCCTTCTGTACCTGCGCCAGCTTTCGGAGATGACCCGGGTGCTGGTGCTGACGATGCACGACGATCCCGCTTACGTGCGGCAGGTGATTCAGGCGGGCGGCAGCGGTTACGTCCTCAAAGAGGCAGCCGACGTGGAGCTGTTCTCGGCCATCCGCGCCGTGCTTTCGGGCCAGACGTACATCTATCCCACCCTGGCCGCCAAGCTCGTGGAGGAGAAGGCGGGCGGCGAGCGCAAGTCGGTGCCGCTCAGCCCCCGGGAGCTGGAGGTGCTCCGCCTGGTGGCCCTGGGCCATACCAACCAGGAAATTGCTTTGCAGCTGAACGTGAGCGTACGAACGGTTGAAACTTACAAGACCCGGATCTGTGAGAAACTCGGCGTCTACACCCGGTCGGAGATGGTTCGCTACGCCCTGGAGCACAAACTGACCTGATCCGCACCATCGGCAGCCGTGTCCGGGAATTCCCGGACACGGTGTACGCGAGGCTACGGATACACGGAAAGGTCGTTCGAATGTACGATTACACTGTCTCCTACTTTTGGAGGATCTCTCTCACGCATACGGAGGGAAGCATGATGTGGAAGCGGACTCTGGCTCTCACCCTGGCCGCGAGCCTCCTGGTTCTCGCCGGCTGCGGCTCGAAGCAGACTCCGGCCCCGTCGACCACGCCTTCGACTTCGAACCCGCCCGCGTCATCCGAGGCCCCGAAGTCGAACGAACCCAAGAAGCTGGTGATCTACGCCGGCATGATGGAGGACCATGTGAAGGGTGCCGTGGCCGAGTTTGAGGCCCAGACCGGCATCAAGGTGGAATGGGTGCGCATGTCCTCCGGCGAGACGCTGACCCGGATCCGGGCCGAGAAGGAGAACCCGCAGGCCAGCGTCTGGTACGGCGGTCCGGCGGACGCCTACGTGGCGGCCAAGGAGGAGGGGCTCCTGGCGCAGTACGTCTCGCCCAACGCCGCTAAGATTCCCGATCAGTTCAAGGATCCCGAGGGCTACTGGACCGGCATTTACGTCGGCCTCCTGGGCTTCGGCTACAACACGAAGATGATGGAAGAGAAGGGGCTCACCCCGCCTGAGTCGTGGGAGGACCTGCTGAAGCCCGAGTTCAAGGGCCAGATCGCCCTGGCCAACCCCGGTTCGTCGGGCACCTCCTACACCCTGCTGGCCACCATCGTCCAGCTGATGGGTGAGGAGAAGGGCCTGGAGTACATGACCAAGCTGCACGAGCAGGTCGCCCAGTATCCCAAGTCGGGTACCGCCCCGGGCCAGATGGCCGGCCGCGGCGAGGTGCTCATCGGGATCTCGTTCGCTCACGACATCGTGAAGTACGCCAAGGAGGGCATGCCCCTCGACGTCACCTTCCCGAAGGAGGGCACCGGCTACGAGATTGGCGGCATCGCCCTGATCAACGGCGCTCCCGACGAGGAGGCGGCCAAGATCTTCATCGACTGGGCCCTGACCAAGGAGGCGCAGGAGCTCGGCCAGAAGTACGGCTCCTACCAGTCGCTGACCAACGTGGAGGCGACCAATCCGCCCGAGGCGTTCTCGCTGGACGAGGTCACGATCATCGACTACGACCTGCAGTGGGCGGGCGCCAACCGGACCCAGCTCGTCGAGAAGTGGTCCAAGGCCGTCAATATGCAGTAGCACAGTACGGAAGGGCCGGGCTCTCCAGCCCGGCCCTTGACGTATCGAGGAGGGTGTAACACGTGGCCTCTATCGCCGCCCGCCGCAAGCGCAGCGCCTCCTTGGAGCCCGTGGTGCTGGTCACCATCCTGCTGGTCGCCGGTGCCCTCTGGCTCTTCATCGTCAACCCGATCTTCCAGGTGCTGAAGCAAAGCGTCATGACGCCCAGCGGCATCTCCTTGCAGGCCTACTGGGACGTCATCAGCAGCGAGCGGATCGTGAAGATCTTCGGCAACACGCTGCTACTCTGTACCACCGTAAGCCTTATCGCCACCGCCATCGGCTTCCTGTTCGCCTACGCCGTGGCCTACGTGAAGATCCCCCTGAAGGGCCTCTTCCGGACGCTGGCGATTCTGCCGGTCGTCTCCCCGCCCTTCGTGGTCTCTCTGTCGGCCATCCTGCTGTTCGGCCGGACCGGACTTATCACCCGGACTCTCCTGGGGATTGAGAACGCCAACATCTACGGGTTCGGCGGCCTCGTGCTCGTCATGGTGCTCAGCGAGTTCCCGGTCACCTTCCTGACCCTGATCGGGCTTCTCCAGAACATCGATGTCAGCCTGGAGGAGGCGTCCCGCAACGCCGGGGCCTCCCGCTGGCAGGTCTTCCGCACCGTCACGCTGCCGCTGCTGCTGCCCGGACTGGCCAACGCGTTCCTGCTGGTCTTCATCCAGGCCCTGGCGGACTTCAGCAACCCGATGGTGATCGGCGGCAACTTCATGGTGCTCGCCGTGCAGATCTACCAGCAGGCCATCGGCGGGTACGACCTGCAGGGCGGTTCTGCCGTGGCCGTGCTGCTGCTCTTCATCACCGTAGCGGTCTTCACGATTCAGCGCTACTGGCTGGCAGGCCGTTCGTACGTGACCGTCACCGGGAAGCCGGCCCGGGAGCGCTCGCAGATCACGGATCCGTGGGTCGTCTGGCCGCTCTTCACGGTGCTGAGCCTGATCACGCTGGTGGTCATCGGCATGTACGCCCTGATTCCCATTAACGCCTTCATCAAGCTCTGGGGCATCAACTGGACGTTCACCCTGGACAACTTCAAGTACGTGCTGGGCCTGGGCATGAAGCCCATCTACGACACCACCCGGCTCGCCCTGATTTCGGCCCCGATCGCCGGCTTCCTGGGCATGATCATCGCCTACCTGGTGACGAAGAAGCGGTTCTTCGGCCGCAGCGTCATCGAGTTCGTCTCGATGCTCTCCCTGGCGATCCCCGGCACGGTCATCGGTATCGGTTACATCCTGGCCTTCAACAAGCCGCCGATCGTCCTGACGGGAACCGGGACCATCCTGGTCATCGCCTTCATCTTCCGCAACATGCCGGTCGGCATTCGTTCGGGCATCGCCGCGCTGCAGCAGATCGACCCGTCGATGGAGGAGGCCTCCATCAACATGGGCGCCACGACGACGCAGACCTTCATGAAGGTGATGCTTCCGCTCATGGGCTCCGCCTTCTTCTCCGGCCTCCTGTACAGCTTCGTGCGGGCGATGACGGCGGTCTCCCAGGTGATCTTCCTGGTCTCTGCCAAGTACAACCTGCTGACCACCGCCATCCTCAACCAGGTGGACGTGGGGCGTTGGGGTTACGCCTCGGCCTACTCGGTGGTGCTGATCCTCATCGTCCTGGCGGTGACGGTCCTGCTGTCCATGATCCTGCGGCTGTTCGGCATTAAGACCAGCATTACGGACCTGTAGGAGGGGCCTGGCATGCGCTCGACTCTGCGATTGGCGAACCTGGTGAAAGAGTTCGAATCCCAGAAGCGGACCGTGCGGGCGGTGAACGATGTCTCGCTGGACTTCCCGGCGGGCGCCTTCGTCACCCTGCTCGGCCCTTCCGGCTGCGGCAAGACGACGATCCTCCGGATGATCGCGGGCCTGGAGACCCCCACCTCCGGGGAGATCTACCTGGACGACAAGCCCATCACCCATGTGCCGCCCAACAAGCGCGAAACGGCGATGGTCTTCCAGAACTACGCCCTCTTCCCGCACCTTACCGTCTTTGAGAACGTCGCCTACGGCCTGCGGCTCCGGAAGGTGCCCGAGGCGGAGCTGAAGCGGGCGGTTCACGAGAAGTTGGAGATGATGGGCCTCAGCAACATGGCGGACAGGCAGCCCAACCAGCTCTCCGGCGGCCAGCAGCAGCGGGTCGCACTCGCCCGGGCGCTGGTGATGTCGCCGAAGATCCTGCTCTTCGACGAGCCGCTCTCCAACCTGGATGCGAAGCTGCGCATCCAGGTGCGGCAGGACATCCGTGAGCTGCAGCGGAACCTGGGCGTCACCACCGTCTACGTCACCCACGACCAGGAGGAGGCGATGGCCATCTCCGATTACGTGGTGATCATGAACGGCGGCCAGGTGGAGCAGGCGGGCTCGCCCGAGGAGATCTACTTCCAGCCCCGCAACAGCTTCGTGGCGGACTTCATCGGCGGGGTGAACCTCATCCCCGGGCGCATGACCGGTCCCGACGAGGCCGAGCTCCTGGGCCGGAAGGTGCAGGTCCGCAATCCGTACGGGATTGCAGCGGGCCAGGAGGTGAAGGTGGCGGTCCGGCCGGAGGAGGTCACGCTGGGCGACGGCCCCTTCACCGGGACGGTTCGGCGGGCCGTGTTCCTGGGCCGGGTGACCGAGTACGTGATCCAGGTCGGGGACCAGCGGCTGGTGGCGGTGATGCACGGGCAGCACCGCCGGATGCCGGAGGGCGCGGAGACGACCTTCAACTTCAACGCCGGGGCGCCGCTGGCGCTTGCCCGGTGATCCGAAGTCCAAACGAAGCAATTAGCGGCTCTCCCGGCTACATGCCGGGAGAGCCGCTTTGATCCGTTCGGGGCCTCCCCTGCTCCGTGGCATGGCGTAACAGCCGACCGCCGGAGCGTCTTACCGTTCGAAGACGTACAGCAGTCCGTTGGCTGCGTGGCCGAACCAGGGCCCCCGGAAGCCGCGCCGCTTCAGCTCGCTGCGCAGGAACGGCATCAGGGCCGCGTGGCTGACGACCAGGGCGTCGCTGTCGGACTGCAGCACCCGGTCGACCACCCGCCTGACCCGCTCCCGCACCGCCCGCCGGCTTTCGACGTTGGGGTGGGACTTAAAGTACCAGACCAGCCGCACCAGCACCGCCCAGACCAGGAACGGGAGCTTGATGCGGTTGCCGCGGAAGGGGTACGGCTCGATCTCGCGCAGGTCCTTCAGGATGATGATCTCACCGGGGAAGATCGCCCGGGCGGTCTTGACGGCCCTGGGGAGGTCGCTGCAGAAGCAGTGCTGCCAGTCGCCGCCGCTGAGGTCGACGTGGCCGTATTCAATGTCGGCGTTGTCGTAGCCCGCGAACCACTCGGCGACCTCGTCGGGCGTCACCAGCAGCTTCGCAGGATAGGCATGCTTTACGCGGAAGTGTCTCACCAGGCCAATCTTCACAGTCGAATTCACCGCTTCCCGGACGTGTTTCCATTGGACTCGCATAGGACGTTCGCTTGAAGACGCTGGTTCCCTGCGAGTTCCAGAGGCGGGAACCAGGCGAGGTATGGCGAATAAACCGTCGAGACTACCTCACGGGGAGGCACAAGCGATGGCGAAACCGCGTGTCTTCGTCACCCGGCGGATTCCCGACGAGGCGCTAAGTATCTTGCGCACCGCATGCGAGGTGCACACCTGGGACCACGAGGACGAGCCGGTCCCGCAGGACGAACTGGTCCGTGGGCTCCAGGAGGCGGACGGCGCCCTCGTCGTGGGTCCCCACCGGATCGACGCGGCGCTCATGGACGCGGCCCCCCGCTGCCGCGTGTACGCCAACATGGCGGTGGGCTATGACAACATCGACGTGGCGGCGGCCACGGCGCGCGGGATCCTGATCACCAACACGCCGGGCGTGCTGACCGAGACCACCGCTGACCTGGCCTTCGGCCTGATGATCGCCGCTGCCCGCCGGCTGTACGAGGGGCAGCGGACCATCGTGGAAGGGCGGTGGAAGGGCTGGTCGCCGATGTTCATGACCGGTCAGGACGTGTACGGCGCAACCCTGGGCATCGTCGGCGCCGGCCGCATCGGCCAGGCGGTGGCCCGGCGGGCCCGGGGCTTCGACATGCGGATTCTGTACCACAACCGGCGGCCTAACCCGGCCTTCGAGGCCGAGGTCGGGGCTTCCTATCGGCTGCTCGACGACCTGTTGCGGGAGTCTGACTTCGTCGTCGTGCTGGTGCCGTTGACGCCCGAGACCCGGGGGCTTATCGGGGCCCGGGAGCTTGCCCTGATGAAGCCCACCGCGGTGCTGGTCAACGCCGCCCGGGGTCCCGTGGTGGACGAACGGGCCCTGTACGAGGCCCTGCGGGACCGGCGCATCTACGCCGCGGGGCTGGACGTCTTCGACCGGGAGCCCATTCCCGCCGATCACCCGCTGCTGTCGCTCCCCAACGTGACGGCCGTGCCTCACATCGGCTCCGCGACCGTGCGGACCCGGACCCGGATGGCGACCCTGGCCGCCGAGAACCTGGTGGCCGCCCTCACGGGGAAGCAGCCGCCCACCCCCGTGAACCCTGAGGTGCTCCGGCGGGAGGAGAGGCAGCCGTGACGGAGGGACGCCGCTTCCGCATCCTGATCGTCGAGGACGACGAGAAGATCGCGTCGATCCTGGCCGACGAGTTCGTCCGCTACGGGTATGACGTCGTCCTCGCGCGCGACTACGCCAACATCAAGGGAGAATTTGTGGCGGCCCGACCGGACGTCGTGCTCATGGACATCAACCTGCCCCGGTACGACGGCTACTACTGGTGCCGGCAGATCCGCACCGTGTCCCGGGTGCCGATCCTCTTCATCTCCGCCCGCTCGGACCAGATGGACCAGGTGCGGGCGATTGACCACGGCGCGGACGACTACATCACCAAGCCGTTCAACCTGGAGCTGGCCCGGGCCAAGGTGAAGGCGGCCATCCGCCGGGCCTACGGCGAGTATGCCGCCGCCGGTGAGGCCGACCTGCTCAGGGTCGGGCCCCTGGTTCTGGACCGCGCGACCAACCGGGTGAGCTGCGGCGACCGGACGGTGGAGCTGAGCCCCAAGGAGTTCCGGCTGCTGTGGTGCCTGGCGCGCCGGGCGGGGGAGATCGTCGGCCGGGAGACGCTGCTGGAGGAGCTGTGGGACGACACCGAGTTCGTGGACGACAATACTCTCACTGTGAACGTGACCCGGGTCCGGCGTCGGCTGGAGGAGCTGGGCCTTACCGGGGTGATCGAGACCAAGCGGGGCCAGGGCTATCGGCTGAACGCCGGCTGGGGGGAGTGACGTGCGCTTCTGGCAGTTTCTGTGGGACCGGATCAACTACATCGCCGTCTACGTGGCCTTCGCTGCGCTGTCCCTCGTGGTGGTCCACCTGGACCTCATGCTCACCGGGGCGAGTCTGCAGGTGGTCAACCTCCTCTACATCTTCCTCCTGGGGCTGGTGGGGCTCGTCGTCTACCTCTGGTGGGAATACCAGCGGATAGTCCCCTTCTACCGCCACCTGGCCGGGCTGACGGGTCGGGAGCCCATCGCACAGCTGGCCCTACTGCCGGTGCCGCAGACGGCGGAGGGGGAGTTGCTGGCCGAGGCCTGGAGCCGCATGTACGGGCGGCTGAGCGGCGAGCTGGCGGCCGAGAGGGAGCGGGGGCAGCGGAACGTGAGCCTGGTCACCCAGTGGGCGCACCACATGAAGACCCCCGTCGCCGTCATCGACCTGCTGCTGCAGCGGGCCGACACGGAGGAGTGGCCGGAGGAGGCGCGGGCCCTGGCAGCCGGCGTGGCCGAGGAGAATCAGCGGCTGCAGCACTCGCTGCAGATGCTGCTCAACACCGTCCGGCTGCAGGACTTCGCACAGGACTTCCGCGCGGAGCGGCTCGACCTGCTGGCGCTGGTCCGGGAGGTCATCAATGACGAGAAGCGGGCCTTCATCGCGCGGCGGGTCTACCCTCAGGTGGTTGCGGAGGATGAGGGAGACCGGCCCTGGCTGGTGGAGAGCGACGCCAAGTGGCTGCGCCTTGTGCTGGAGCAGGTGGTGAGCAACGCCCTGAAGTACGCCTCCCGGCCCCCGGAGGCGGACGAGCAGGGGCGGGTGCTCTTCCGGCTGCGCCGGGAGGGTGGCGACGTGGTCCTGGAGATCGCCGACAACGGCGTCGGCATCCCGCCGGAGGACCTGGGGCGCGTCTTCGACCCCTTCTTCACGGGGCTGAACGGCCGGGCCTTTCCGCAGGCGACCGGGATGGGGCTGTACCTGGCCCGGGAGGTGTGCAGCCAACTGGGACACGGGATCAGCCTCGACTCGGCCCCGGGGGAGGGCACCACGGTACGGCTGCGCTTCGCAGCGCCGCAGACCCTCTTCGCGGGGCTGCGGGACAGCCTTACAGCCAACGTGACGGAACCGTAAGCTTCGTCCCGCGGCCTGCAAGCCAGATCGATGGGAACCGCCGGCCGGCGCCGCTACACTGGGAAGCGCAAGGCGCCGGCCTCGCCGTTCATCGCCTGCGGGGGCGGCGGCGCCGACGCACACCGTGCAGGGAGGTTGCGTTCCAGTGATCGTACTCGAAGCGAAGAATCTCACCAAGGTTTACGGGGGCAGGGGCAAGGTGGCCACCCGCGCCCTCAACAACCTCTCCCTCCAGGTGCAGAAGGGCGAGTTCCTGGGCATCATGGGACCTTCCGGCAGCGGCAAGACCACCCTTCTCAACCTGCTGGCGACCATCGACCGGCCGACGTCGGGAACCGTGGCGATCGAGGGCACCGACGTGAGCCAGCTCAGGGGCGAGCAGCTGGCCCTGTTCCGCCGCCGGCGGCTGGGCTTCGTCTTCCAGGATTACAACCTGCTGGACAGCCTGACCCTCGGAGAAAACATCGCCCTCCCGCTGGTGCTGGACCGGGTGCCGGTCCGGATCATCAAGGAGCGGCTCCGGATGCTGGCGGGTCAGCTGGGGATCGGCGACATCCTCCACAAGTACCCGTACGAGGTCTCGGGCGGCCAGCAGCAGCGGGCGGCCGCGGCCCGGGCGATCATCCACGAGCCGGCGGTCATCCTGGCCGACGAGCCGACCGGAAACCTGGATTCCCGGTCGGCCAAGGACCTGATGGAGACGCTGGTGATGCTCAACAACATGGCCGGGGTGACCATCGTGATGGTCACGCACGACGCCTTCGCCGCCAGCTACTGCCGGCGGATCCAGTTCATCCGCGATGGACAGATCTACACCGAAATCCGCCGGGGCGACAGCCGCGAGGCGTTCTTCCAGCAGATCCTGGACGTGCTGGCGCTGATGGGAGGTGGCCGGGATGAGCCTCTGGCAAATCGCGGCTAGGAACGTCTGGCGGAACCGGGGGAGGTACCTGGCCTACCTGGGCAGCGCCGCCTTCGCGGTCATGATCTACTTCATCTACACGGCCCTGGCCCTGCATCCGGACCTGCAGGCGGGGGACCCCGGTGTGCTCGTGGGCGTCAAGGACGGCATCAAAGCCGCCTCGCTGGTCATCGCCGGCATCACGTTTCAGTTCCTGATGACGTCGAATGCGGCGTTTACCCGGTCCCGCAAGAAGGAGTTCGGCCTCTGGAGCCTGATGGGCGTGACACGGGGGCAGCTGATCGCGGTCGTGCTCTGGGAGAGCTTTTTCATCGCAGCCGCTGCCCTGGCGATCGGCCTCGGTTTCGGCCTGGTCTTTCTGCGGCTGTTCTTCATGGCCATCAGCGTCCTCCTGGGGCGGTCCGAGGCGCTGCCGGTGTACGCGGGCCTTCCGGTCTGGCTGCACACGCTGTCCGTCTTCGGGGGCTTCTTCCTCTTCGTTTCGCTCTACTCGATGGTGGATATTCTGCGGAGCACCGTCATCGAGCTGATCCGGGCCGAACGCAAGCCGAAGGCCGAGCCCACCTTCCGGTGGTGGAAGGCCCTGCTGGGGCTGGTGCTGGTGGTCGGCGGGTACGCCTGGGCCAGCGTTCCCTGGCCCACCGCCATCATCCTCGGGGTGGTCCCGGTGACGGTGATGGTCTCGCTGGGGACGGTCTTCCTCATGCGGGAGGGCAGCGTCGCCCTGCTCAACTGGCTGCGGCGGCGGGAGGGGTTCTACTACCGCACGTCGCCCTTGCTCACCATCAGCCACCTGCGCTTCAAGTTGCAGGAGAACGCCCGGGTGCTGGCCAACACCGCCGTGGCCATCGCCGTGATCCTCACCGCGGTGTCCACCATCTACACGCTCCTGGTGGTCTTCGCGCACGAAGCGCAGATGCGCAACCCGCACGCGTTCCAGCTGGTCGAGCCGGCGCAAGCCGATTCGGCCGCCGGCGTGGTGGAAGCCGAGCTGCACCGGCACGGGGTGGCCGACTGGGCGCGGCATGAGCTGGTGACCGTGTGGGGGTACGTGCAGGAGGAGACCCCGGTCATCCTCGCTCCTTACTCCCTGTATGCGGGCGTGAGGCGCACGCCCGATGCGGTGCGGCCGCTGCCCGACGCCACGGGCGGCGCCCTGCTGATCTACCCGTACACGAACCTGGATCCCGAGGCGGAGGAGCGGGATCCCGTGCCGAAGCAGCTGACCGTGGGCGACCGGACCTATACGGTCTCCGTCCTCCCCGAATGGAACGGCCTGCCCGTCAACGCGTCCGGGGAGCTGCGGACCGTCCTGGTGGTGTCGGATGCCCAGCTGGAGCAGATCGTCGCCGAAGCTGCGGCGGACCGGCGGCTGCGGGTGACGATGTGGGATGTGGCCGCCTGGCGCACCCGGGAGGCGTCCGCCGCGGCCCAGGCGCTCAGCCTGCAGTTCCCGGACGACGCCGCGGCCGACAGGCATTTCACGTCCATTATCCCGGCGTACCAGGCCTCTGTCTCGGGCTGGGGTCTCACCCTGTTCGTCGGCGTGTTCGTCTCCCTCGTCTTCTTCGTCACCAGCTGCAGCGTGCTCTACTTCAGGCTCTTTACGGAGATCGACGAGGATCGCCGCTACTTCCGCCGGCTGCAGCACCTGGGCGTGAGCCAGGCCGAAATGCGCCGGGTCCTGCTGCAGCAGACGCAGATCATCTTCTTCGTCCCCTTCCTCGTCGGTCTCATGCACTGCACCTTCGCCATGAAGGCCCTGGGGACGCTGGCCCAGCGGCCGGTGCTGCACTACGGGTGGCTCATCGCCCTCGGCTACCTGGGGCTGTACGTGCTGTACTACGCGGTGACCTACGCGGTGTACTGGCGCACCCTGTCGGGCGGCAACGCCCGGATCGCGTGAGGGGGATCCGACGATGCTGACGCTGAGCGACAAAACGCAATCGATCCTCTACATCCTGTTGGTCATGGCCGGGTCGGCGGCCGTGGTCGCGCTCGGGTGGCACCAGCTCCTGATGTTCGTCCCCGCCCTGACCGCTCTGGTGATGATGCTGGTCATCGGCCGGGACGGGTACACCCGTGACGGATGGCGCCGGCTGGGCCTCGGCCGGGCCGGCGTCCGGCGGTGGCCAGCGGCCCTGCTGCTGCCGGCCGCCGCCCTGGGCGGGGGCTACCTGGCCGCCACCGCCGCCGGGGCTGCCGCCCCTGAACCTCTGCCGGGCGCTCCCGGCGCCGCGCGGGCCCTGAACTACCTCCTCCTGGTCGCCTTCTACACCTTCACGTTCTCCCTGGGCGAGGAGGTGGGCTGGCGGGGCTACCTGCTCCCCCGGCTCATGGCGTTCGGCCACCGGCGGGGACACCTGATCTGCGGCCTGGCGTGGGCGGCATTCCACTACCCGGTCATCTTCCTGTCCGACCTCTACCTGCCTGATGGCAACCGGCTGCTCGGCGCCGGGCTGTTCACCCTGATGGTGCTGCCCCTGAGCGTCGTCATCGGCGAACTGCGGCTGCGCACGGACAGCCTGTGGGTGGCCTCCCTGATGCACTCCGCCCACAACGCCTTCGACGAGGTCGTCGGCAGCCAGGTCCGCATGACGGCGCCGCTCGGGCCGTATCTGGCGGGTGAGACCGGGATCGTCACGCTCCTCATCTACCTGGCGGCGGCTTTGTGGCTCCTGCACCGGAGCGGCCGGCGCACCGGGCGGGCGGCCCGGTCCGCAGCATGAGAACAGGAGGCCCTCCCTGCGGTTTCCCGCGGGGAGGGCCTCCTCGCACGCCTGCCTGACGTGTTGCAAGTCTCCTGGGACGTGTGGTTGCGGTATGATGCCCGGGGGCTGTATGTCCGAGGGTTGTCTGGTGCATGTCTGCGCAGTGTTGGGTGCGGCGTCGTGCGGGCCGACTCGTCCAAGGATGGGCGGCGTCGTTTCCGGCGTTGGTACCTCATCTCGTGTAGGACCGTGCGGCGTAGGTCGCTGCGTTGGATGGGGTGTTGCATGGTAAGCCACGCGGCGTAGGTTCCATGTGTTGGCTGGGGCGTCTGGTGCAGGGAAGTACGGCGTCGAATCTGCGTCCAACGGGCTGTCTGGCGCCGGGATGTCCGTCACATGTCCGGCCGCGGGATGGGTCGGGCGTCAGGAAGGCAGCTGGCCTGGTTATCTGCCGGGCTGCCGGCGGCGAATGCCGGCCGGAACCCGTGCCTGGTAGTGGGTGTGCAGCAGGTGGTGTGCCCGCTCGCTGCCCGGCTTGCCCAGGTACTCGGCGTACACCTGCTGGATCGCCGGGTTCTCGTGGGAGCGGCGGATCGTCATGCGCTCGTCGATGGTGTAGAGCGAGGCGATCCGGGCGAGGCGGACCTCGTCGAGGGCGTCGGGGCCCTTCGCGGGGATCGGCTGGCCGCCGCCGCCGATGCAGCCGCCCGGGCAGCCCATGATCTCGATGAAGTGGTAGTTCTTCCGGCCCGCGGAGACCTCTTCCATCAGCCAGCCGGCGGCGCCGAGGCCATTGGCCACAGCGACGTTGAGGGTGACGCCGTCCAGGGTGACGGTAGCCTCACGCACCTGGAACGGAATGCCCCGCACCTCCTGGAACTCGATCTTCGGGGAGGGGCTGCCGGGCTCCAGCCAGGCGGCCGCGGTGCGCAGAGCCGCCTCCATGACGCCGCCCGTGGTGCCGAAGATGGTGCCGGCGCCGGTACCGATGCCGAGCGGGTTGTCGAACTCCTCGTCCGGCAGGGAGGGCAGGTCGATCCCCGCCTGGCGGAACATGCGGGCGAGCTCGCGGGTGGTCAGGACGTAGTCGACATCCTGGTACCCGGAGTCCCGCATCTCGGGTCGGTTGGCCTCGTACTTCTTGGCCGTGCAGGGCATGACCGACACCACGACCATGTCCGCAGGGTCGATGCCGGCCTTCTCGGCGTAGTAGGTCTTGGCCAGGGCGCCGAACATCTGCTGCGGCGACTTGCAGGTGGAGAGGTTCTCCAGCATGTTGGGGAAGAAGTGCTCGGCGAACTTGACCCAGCCCGGCGAGCAGGAGGTGATGAGGGGTAGCGGACCGCCCTTCTGGAGCCGCTGGATGAGCTCCGTCGCTTCCTCCATGATCGTCAGGTCGGCGGAGAACACGGTGTCGAACACCTGGTCGAAGCCCAGCCGACGCAGCCCCGCCACCATCTTGCCGGTGGAGACCGCGCCGGGCGGCAGGCCGAACGGCTCGCCGATCTGGACCCGGACGGCCGGGGCGGTCTGTACCACCACGTGCTTGGTGGGATCCAGCAGGGCCCGCCAGACGGCCTCGGTCTCGTCGTACTCGGTGAGCGCACCGGTGGGGCAGACCACGGTGCACTGGCCGCAGAGGGCGCAGGCCGCGTCGTTGAGCGACACGCCGAAGAACGGCGCGACCCGGGACTCGAAGCCGCGGCCGGTGACCGAGATGGCCGAGACGCCCTGCACCTCACGGCAGACGGCGACACAGCGCTGGCAGAGCACGCACTTGGAACTGTCCACGGCGATAGCGCCGGACTCCACGTCCCGATGCACCTGATGGTGGGCGCCCTTCAGCGGGACCGTGCGCACGCCCATTTCCTGGGCCAGTTGCATCAGCTCGCAGTTGCCCGCGCGCAGGCACGTCGGGCACTCGATGTTGTGGTCGGAGAGCAGCAGTTCCAGCACCAGCTTGCGGGCCTCGCGGACTGCGGGGGAGTTGGTGTGGACGACCATCCCCTCGGTGCAGGGGGTGGTGCAGGCGGTCTGGAGGCCGCGGGCCCCCTCGACCTCCACCAGGCACATGCGGCAGGCTCCGATCTTGTTGATGTCCTTCAGATAGCAGAGCGTGGGAATGTGGATACCGTTCTGGCGCGCCGCCTCCAGGACTGTGGTTCCGGGTTCGACCGAGACGGGGCGCCGGTCGATCGTCAGATGGATCACGCACCGCACCCCCTTACCATACAACGGCGTTGAACTTGCAGACGGTGGCGCACGTCCCGCACTTGATGCACGCCTCGGCGTCGATGTAGAACGTCTCCGGCTTGCGCACCTCGCCGTGGACGGCGTCCACCGGGCAGTTCCGGGCGCAGACGTTGCACGCCTTGCACCGCTCCTGGTCGATCCGGAAGTCCGTCAGGGCCTTGCAGCGCCCCGCCGGGCAGTGCTTGTCCCGCACGTGCGCCTCGTACTCCTCACGGAAGTAGCGCAGGGTGGACAGGACCGGGTTCGGCGCGGTCTGGCCGAGGCCGCACAGCGCCGTGGCCTTGATCCCGTTGGCCAGCCGCTCCAGCTCGTCCAGGTCCTCCATCGTGCCCTCGCCCTCGACGATGCGGTCCAGGATCTCCAGCATCCGCTTGGTGCCGATGCGGCAGGGCGGGCACTTCCCGCAGGACTCGTCCTGGGTGAACTGCAGGTAGAAGCGTGCCACGTCGACCATGCAGGACTGGTCGTCCATCACGATGAGCCCGCCGGACCCCATCATGGAGCCGACCTCGTTGAGCGGCTCGTAATCCATGGGGATATCCAGCAGGTGGGCGGGAATGCACCCGCCGGAGGGGCCGCCGGTCTGGGCCGCCTTGAACGGCCGCCCCTTCGGGATGCCGCCGGCCATGCCGTAGACGATCTCCCGGAGGGTGGTGCCGATGGGCACCTCAACCAGGCCGGTGTTCATCACGTTGCCGGCCACGGCAAACACCTTGGTGCCCGGCGACTTCTCCGTGCCCACGCTACGGAAGGCCTCAGCGCCGTGGAGGATGATGTACGGCACGTTGGCGTAGGTTTCGACGTTGTTGTTCAGCGTCGGCTTGCCCCACAGCCCCTTCTGCGCCGGGAAGGGAGGCCGGGGCCGGGGCAGGCCGCGCTGGCCTTCAATCGAGGCGATCAGAGCCGTCTCCTCGCCGCAGACGAAGGCGCCGGCGCCGAGACGGATGTCGATGTCGAAGCTGAAGCCCGTGCCGAGAATGTTCTCGCCCAGGAGGCCGAGCTCGCGGGCCTGCCGGATGGCGATCTCCAGCCGGTGCACCGCGACCGGGTACTCGGCGCGCACGTAGATGTAGCCGTGCTGTGCCCCGATGGCGTACCCGGCGATGGCCATGGCTTCCAGGATGGCGTGCGGGTCGCCCTCGATGATGGAGCGGTCCATGAACGCGCCGGGATCCCCCTCGTCGGCGTTGCAGAGGACGTACTTCACGTCGCCCTCCACCGCGGCCGCCAGTTCCCACTTGCGGCCCGTGGGGAAGCCGCCGCCGCCCCGGCCCCGCAGGCCCGAGCGCTTCACCTCTTCGATCACCTGGGCCGGGGTCATCTCCAGCAGGGCCTTGGCCAGGGCGAAGTAGCGGTCCGCAGCGATGGCCTCCTCGATGCACTCGGGGTTGATGAGGCCGCAGTGGCTGAGGGCCGTGCGGTGCTGCCCCTTGTAGAAGGGCTGGTCCATCATCTTGGCGATGCGGTGCTTCTCCCGCGGATTGGGCGCGTACAGCAGCGCCTCGACGGGCTGGCCGCCCAGCACGTGCTGCTGGATGATGACCGGTGCGTGCTGCGGCTGCACCTCGCAGTAGAAGGTCTGGCCGGGATACACCACCACCACCGGCCCCATCCGGCAGAAGCCGAAACACCCGACGGGCACGACCTTCACCCGGTCAGCCACGCCGTGGTCCTCCACCGCCTGCTGGAGGGCCGCGACGGTGTTCAGGGACTTGTTGGATTGGCAGCCCGTGCCCGCACAGACGAGGATGTGCACCTCGGGCGCTTCCGCCAGGTTCACGGCCTCGGCCTGGCGCAGGGCGATGGCGCCCGCACGCCGGGCCCGCACGGCCTCCAGGTCCGCCAGGGAAGTAATTCGCTGGGGCGTCTGAACGGCGGTCATTGCGCCTCACCTCCCACTGCGGCAACGGCTGCGCCGGCCTGCGGCTGTTCGGCGGCGGCCCGCTGGCGCAGCTCGGCCACCAACTTCAGAGCGTCGCTTTCGGTCAGCTTGCCGTGCACTTCACCCGCCACGGTCACCACCGGGGCGAGACCGCAGGCGCCCAGGCACCGGCAGACCTCGAGCGAGAAGAGCCCGTCGGGAGTGACCTGCCCGGGCTGAATGCCGAGCTCCCGTTCAAACAGCGAGAGGAGGCGGCCCGCGCCCTGCACGTAACAGGCCGTGCCCATGCAGACGTTGATGGGATACTTGCCCACGGGCGTCAGGGTGAAGTAGTTGTAGAACGTCACGACGCCGTAGACCTCGCTCGGAGGCACGTGCAGCGCGGCAGCGACGTGGCGCTGCACCTCCTCGGGCAGGAATCCGAAGATCTCCTGGGCCTTGTGGAGCACCGCGATCAGGTGGTCGGCGGAAGACCGGCCGTCCTGAATGAAGGCGTCCAGTTCGGCAAACCGTGGATCATCGGGCGTAATGCCCTTGCAAGCATGCGTCATACGCACACCACCTTTGCCAACGACAGGGATACGCTTGTTTGTGAAATCACGAACGCATCCTCACCTTGATGGTAATTCACTCTTCTGGGTGTGGCAAGAACATGGGAGGGTCATCTTTTGGCTATCCCATTTACAAAGTGTCATGACACAACGGGTCTGTGAAAAAAGGTGTCACAATAGTACCTGGGGCCTAGTCACCGTGCGCCGGGACTGTCTACGCGGGGGAACCGAAACAGAAACCGGCCCGCTCCCGCAACGCGGGGAGGGGCCGGTCCCGAAGCGCGTGAACCGCTATTCTCCAATCAGGTGGTCGACGACGGCCGAGCGCATCAGATAGCCCATAGGCCGGCCATCCGCCACCACCGGCAGCACCTTGCGGTGGTTGCGGACCATGAGCTCGGCGGCATCCTCCAGGGGAATGTCCGGTCCGATGGTGTCCAGCTCCCGGGTCACCACCTCTTTCACCGACTGCACGAGCAGTACCTGACGGCCTGCGCCGCGGATCCAGTGCGGCACGCTTTCGCCGCTTTCGCGGGTTGCCCGGTAGATCAGGCGGACCAGGTCGCCTTCCGTGACCAACCCGTACAGGGTGCCGTCCGACCGCACGACCGGCACGAACGGGAGCCGCTGCTTCCGCATCGCCTGGAGGGCGACGAAGATCGGGTCGTTGGGGGAAAGGGGTTCCACCTGGATCATGGCATCACGCACCAGGGTCATTCTGCTGCACACTCCTTCGCTCTGCGCGATCAGGTGATGTCGACCGCGACGTGCAGGTTGAAATGGCCGTGCTGGGTCGCCAGCGGCAGAACCACGCGTCGGATCCCCAGGGTCGAGATGCGGGACCGCGCGCCGATCATGATGGTGGGCGGGGAGATGTCGGCCGAGAAGCCGAGCTGCTCCAGTTCGATGCACGTACCGCCGGCGATCAGGTTCCCCAGCTCCGCCAAGGCGGAGAGCCCCATCTCCGTAAGTTCCGCCAGCGGTTCCCTCACCATGGCGGAGGCGATCTTCCGGGCGGTGGTCAGGTCAAAGCCCAGCAGCATCGTGCCCCGCACCTGGCCGACGAAGGAAAGGTAGACGGCAACCTCGTCGATCGCGTTCTCCGAGGGGTCCACGAAGAGTCCGGTGCGCTTGATTTCGGACTGCAACTCCTGGGACAGGCTGTGGCGAGCAGCAGTCAGAAAGGCGTTGATGACTTCCAGCTTCATCGCGCGAACCTCCGTCTCGGCATACATCAAACTTTCCACAGGGGAAACGAAGAGTCCTCCTGAGAGGGGCTCCCGGGGGCGGCAGCGAAACGATATGGCGTGCCATCAGGACCGTCATGGAGAAGGGGGCTTTGCGGCGCATGGGCGCGTTCGCGGCGTTCGTCGCGCAGGGGTTCCGCCAACAGGCGGCCTACAAGGTGGAGGGATGGCTGGGGATCGTCTCCGGCCTGATCTGGTTCGTGCTGTTCGCGGGGATCTGGACCGCGCTTCTGGGGAACGACCCCGTCGCCCTCGAACGGCAGATGCGGTACATCGTCGCCATCCGCATCCTGTCCGAGCTCGGCCACCTGCCGACCTGGGAGGTCGCCGAGAAGTTCCGCATGGGCGACGTGGCGCTGGAACTGATCAAACCGGTTCCGCTGCCGGTGCGGGTGATGGGCGACTTCCTTGGCCGTTCGCTGTTCCGCACCCTCCGGTCGCTGCCGGTGTACGTGGTCATCTGGCTGGCCTTCCGCCTCACGGTGCCCGACCCCGCCGCCCTGCTGCTCTTCGTGGTCAGCGGCCTGCTGGGTTGGGTGATCGAAGCGAGCTTCCTGCTGTCGCTGACGCTGATCGCACTGTGGACGATCCAGTTCAACGAGGCGGAGAACTTGTGGTTCCTGGCCAGCTCGCTCTTTTCCGGGGAGTTCATCCCGCTGTACTACCTGCCGGGATGGGCCGCAGCCCTGGCCACCTACCTGCCGTGGGCGGGCACGTACTTCGTCCCCTCGGCCATCCTGGCGGGGACACTTACGGGCCCTGCCCTGTGGCAGGCGCTGGCACTGCAGGCCGCGTGGGCTCTGGCGGGCTGCGGACTGCTGGCCGCGATGTGGCACGCGGGGCAGCGGAAGCTGACGGTGCAGGGGGGATAGCGGTGGGCGATCTCGGGCACAACCTGTCCTGTTACGTCCGCATGGCCATGGCCCAGGCCCGGTCGCAGATGCAGTACCGGGTGAACTTCTTCTCCCATCTCATCGGCATCGTGCTCACCTATGCCGGACAGTTCGCGGCGCTGTACTGGCTGACGCAGCGGTTCACCACCGTGGGCGGGTGGCGGTTTGAGGAGATCATCTTGCTTTACGCCCTGGCCATCCTGGCGTGGGGCTTCGCCGTGTCGCTCTTCTGGAGTTTCATCAGCTTCGAGGACCAGGTTCGCATGGGCAGCTTCGATCGCGCCCTGCTGCGGCCGATCAACCCCATGCTCACGGTGATCAGCACCCAGTCGCCCATCGCCGGGATGGGGCAGTTCGTGTTCTCCCTCGCGGCGTTCACCTTCGCGGTGAAGACCGCGGGCATCCGCCTTACCGCGCTGCAGCTGGGCTACCTGGTCCTCACCGCGGCCGGCGGGGCCATGATCCTCGGGGCGGCCATGATGACCGTGGCGACGATGGCCTTCTGGACGACCCGGACCTACACGTTCTACTGGAGCCTGGTCTACCCGGCGCGCCAGCTGATCAACTACCCGGTCTCCATCTACCACCGGGCGATTCAGTTCGTCCTGACGGTGCTGGTGCCGTTTGCTTTCATTAATTACTTCCCCGCCCACGTGCTGCTGGGCCGGGTGCAGGAGCTGCCGCTGCCGCTCCTGGCCTGGGCGACGCCGGCGGTGGGCGTGGCTGCCATCGGTTTGGCGTACGGCTTCTGGAAGTTCGGCACGCGGCGCTACACCAGCACCGGGAGCTGACCGGTGCCCCCATTTGGTGCTACGCTTCCACCGGCCCGCGCCCGATGGCCGGCTCCGCGGATTCCCGGTATGATGGTCCTTGACTCCGACGCGGGAGGCGAACCAGGCCATGACGGAACGGCCCCCAGTGCTCTCGATCGTGGGTTGTGGGAAGTGCGGCAAGACCACCCTGGTGGAACGGCTGGTGGCGGAGCTCACTCGCCGCGGCTGGTCGGTGGGCACGCTGAAGCACGACGTTCACGGTTTCCAGATGGACCATGAAGGCAAGGACACCTGGCGGCACCGGCAGGCCGGGGCGAAGGCGGTGTGCATCATCGGCCCCGGGCAGATCGGGCTCGTCCGTTCGGTGCCCGAAGGGGAGTTCTCCACCGCAGACGCCATCGCGCTGCTGGGCTCCGTGGACCTCGTGATCACCGAAGGGTTCAAGCGCGAGCGCTTCCCCAAGATCGAGATCTTCAGCAGCGCCCGGAACGAGGGGCACCTGCTGTGCGGGGAAGACCCGACGCTCATCGCCGTGGCCGGCGACCTCCCGGTCCAAACGGCCCTTCCCCGGTTTGACTGGAACGACATCGTCGCCATCGCGGACTTCGTGGAGATGCGGTTGCTCAGGGACGCACAGACGAGGAGCTAGGGGGGAGCGGCATGCTTCGGGTTGAGGAGGCCTGTGAGCTTCTGCTGCACCGCGCGCCGCCCCGGCGCGTGGAGCGGGTACCGTTGGAGGACGCGCTGGGGCTGGTCCTGGCCGAGGATGTGCACGCGCCCGAGCCGCTGCCCGCCTTCGCCCGATCGGGCATGGACGGGTACGCCGTCCGCTCCGCGGACACCCTGGGGGCAACCCGGGAGCAGCCCGTGGTCCTCCGGCCGGTCGGGGTGATTCCTGCCGGGCATCCCCGGGAGGCGGAACTGGCGCCGGGCACGGCGGTGGCCATCATGACCGGCGGCGCGGTGCCGCCGGGCGCCGACGCGGTGATCCGGCTGGAGGAGGTGCGGGTGACCCCGGAGGGCGTGCTGGTGTTCCGCCCCGTCCCGCCGATGGAGAACGTCGCGCCCGTGGGCGAGGACGTGCGGGAGGGCGAGCTGATCCTCGAGGCCGGTCATCTGATCCGCCCCCAGGAGATCAACCTGCTTGCGGCCCTCGGCATCCTGGAGGTCCCGGTTTTCGCCCGGCCCCGGGTGGGGATCCTGAGCACCGGGGACGAGTTGGTGCCGGCGCACCAGACGCCGGGACCGGGGCAGATCCGCAACTCCAACAGCCCCGGCGTGGCCGCGCTGGTGCGGGCCGCAGGGGGCGTCCCCATCGTGCTGGGGGTCGCCCGCGATGTGACCGAGGTCATCGCCGGCATGCTGCGGGAGGCGGCGGGGTGCGACCTGATTCTCACCACGGGCGGCGTTTCCGTGGGCCGGTTTGACGTGGTGCGGGAGGCGCTGACGATCCTGGGTGCCGAACAGCTCTTCTGGCGGGTCAGCATCAAGCCCGGCACGCCGGTGTGTGCGAGCGTGTTGGAAGGCCGCCTCGTCATCGGGCTGTCGGGCAACCCTGCGGCGGCGATTACGGACTTCGACCTGCTGGTGCGCCCGTTGCTGGACCACCTGCTGGGCCGGCGCCGCCTGGGCCTCAGGGCCGCGGAGGGGGTGCTGGACCAGCCGGTGCTGAAAACGGCGGGCGTCACCCGGTACCTCCGGGCGCGGGCGTACAATGGTCCGGACGGCGAGATCCGGCTTGACACCAGCATGGCCCAGCGGGCGGGCGTGCTCAGCTCGATGAGCCATGCCAACGCCTACGCGGTGGTTCCGGCCCACGCGGGCCCGCTCCCGGCCGGTGCGCGGGTGCGCGCCCTTCTGCTGGACGACGCGGACGTCTTCGTGCCGCCCCCGAGGGGCGACGTGTGATCCGGAAGCCGCTGGAATCGGTTGACTACTTGACGCCGTGCCGCAATCTTTGATAAGCTAAGTGAGCCTCAGGATGACGACCCCATCGTCTAGAGGCCTAGGACACCACCCTTTCACGGTGGCGGCACGGGTTCGAATCCCGTTGGGGTCGCCAATGGCAAAGCACCCGGCGCTGGCAGGAGCCAGCGCCGGGTGCTTTCTTCTCCTGGATGGAAATCGCAGGCGGCCCTTACAAAATTCGACAGCTTTCGGCAAGGCCGTTGGGTTACACTGGATGCTGCAACATCGCCTGCAGAGGGTGATCGCGTGGCATTCTCCCGGTCGTCTGATCGTCCCGAGCCGTCCGGCCGGAGGTGGACGGGCCTTCAGGGGTGGCTGCAACGCCGCCTGTCGTGGGCGTGGCGCCCGCTTCTGTACGCCGGGATCGTGATCGCGTTCCTCATGGGCCGGGCACAGCCGGTCAGCCCCGCAGCGCCGTTCAGCATCGCCTTCTACACGGCGGTGCGGGCGGCGGGGTTCGGCGGGCTGGCGGCGCTTCCCGTGGCCCTGGCGCTGCTGGGCGGCGCCGCGCTGGTCCAGCCGCTCTCCGTGTTCGCCACCACGGCCGTGGCCATCGGCCTGGTCCACACCCTGGGCGGGCTGACGCAGGTGAGCCCTCGGCACAGTCCGCTCATCGGCGCCCTGCTTGCCGCCGCGGTGGCGGCGGGCCAGGGAATCCTGCAGAACCCCGCAGTCGGCACGGTGCCGCTCGCGTTCTGGTCCAGCCTCACCGGCGTGCTCGCGCTCCTCTTCACCCTGGCCGTGTCCGACCTGAGGCAGGGCAGGTACCCGGAAGGCGCGCCGCTGGATCTGCCGGTCCCCGCCATCATCCTGCTGGCATCCGCCCTCACCGGGTTGCAGGACCTGACCCTGTGGGGACGGCTTTCGCTGCACGGCGTCTTCGCGGGGCTGGCGGTGCTGCTCTGCGCCCACGCGGGCGGAATGGGCTGGGGCGCCGCCGCGGGGGCGGTGATCGGCATGTCGTCCTTCCTCACGGTGCTCGCACACCCGCCGGGCACCGGCATGTTCGGCCCGCCGACCCTTTCGGACAGCCAGGCGATGGCGTACGTTGTCGCCGGTTTCCTGGGCGGCGCGTTCCGCGACCTCAGGAAGCCGGGGGTGGGCCTGGCGTACGCATTGGGATTTCTCTCGTACAGCATGGCGACGCAGGGACAGGGGGCCGTGCTCGAGGCCATGGCCCTGTCGGCCGGCACCGCCACGCTGCTGTTCTGGCTGCTGCCGTCGGCCTGGGCGGTGCGCCTGCCGCAGGCCCTGCGCAGCGAGCGCGCTGCTCCGCCTGAGCCGGATGCCGGCGCACCCGTCGACGGCACCGTGCGCGAGGCCCGTGAACGGCTGCTGGCGGTGGCGCAGGCCCTGAGGGAGATTCAGCGCACCTACACGCAGGTGGCCGCCGTGGCATCCCCGCCGGCGCCTGTCCTGGAGCGCCGCCTGCGGTCACTGAAAGAGCAGGTCTGCCAGTCCTGCTCCCTCCGCGCACAGTGCTGGGAGCGGGACGCGGACGAGACCCGGCAGCTGATGGACGACTTGTGGCGACGGATCGATCTGGAGGGCCCGCTGCCGCTGTCCCCGCTGCCGGACCAGCTGGAGGCCCGCTGCATTCACCCCGCGCAGGTTGCGGTGACGCTCAACCACCTGTACGACCTGGAGCGGTCCGACCGCGCCCTGGCCCGACGGCTCGAGGAGGGCAGGGCTGTGGCGGGAGAGTACATCCACAGCGTCGCCCGCATGCTGGACCGCATGGCGGAGGACATTGCAGCGGGGGGCAGGCCCGGCCGCGCCATGCCGGCGGTGTTCACGGCGACGGCCGCGGTGGCCCGCATGCCGAAGCGGGGCGGCCACATCTCCGGCGATTCGGCGGTCACGGGGCCCCTCTCGGGCGGGCGGTTCCTGCTGGCGCTCAGCGATGGCATGGGCGTCGGCCGCGAGGCGGCGGTGCAGTCCGGCGAGTGCGTCCGCCTCCTGCAGCAGTTGCTGGATGCCGGGTTCAACGCCGAGGTGGCGGTGAAGACGGTCAATTCCGTGCTCCTCCTCCGAGGGCCCGGGGATACGTTCGCCACGCTGGACCTCGCAGTCCTCGACCTGGCCACCGGTCAGGCCGAGTTCGTCAAGGTCGGGGCCGCACCCAGCTTCGTGCGCCGCGGCGGCGACGTGACGGTCGTGCGCGTTCCCGCGCCGCCGGCCGGCGCCGTCCCGGACGTGGAGGTGGAGCCGGAGCGGCGGGTGCTGGGCGACGGCGACCTCATCGTGATGGTCAGCGACGGCGTCCTGGAGGCCGCCCGCGATCAGGAGGATAAGGAGCGGTGGCTATTGGAGCAGCTGAGCCGGGAGCAGAGCGCGGACCCCGAGGAGGTGGCCGAGCGCGTGCTGGCCCGTGCCCTTGAACTGACGCCCGCGCCGGAGGACGACCTCACCGTCGTGGTGGCCCGGATGGCCCTCGCGGACGGCGCGGCGGAAGCGGCGCCGCGGCCGAAGCCATCGGGCCAGTGGGTCCCCGCCATGACGGCTCCCCGCGGGGGCCCGGGCGGCAACGGGGGCAGGCGCGCACGCAGGCGCTGACGGACGGAAAGCTGCACGGAAACCGGAAGGGAATCCCCGGCCGGTGTCGAAACGGGAATCGGCACCTGGGCCGGGGATTGGCGTGGAGGGGGGGTGACCGGGTGCCGCTGCTCGATCGGGTGCGCGAATACGTGGTCCGGCACGGGATGCTCGAGCCGGGCGATCGGGTGATCGTGGCCGTCTCCGGGGGCCCTGACTCTCTGGCGCTCACGCACGTGCTCTACCGCCTGGCCCCCGCGTGGCGGCTTTCTCTGCACCTTTTTCATCTAGACCACGGCCTGCGCGGCGAGGCGTCGCGGGCGGATGCCGCCTTCGTCGCCGACCTGGCCCGGGAGCTTTCGCTGCCGCTGACCACGGTAACGCTCCGCCCCGGCGAGTTGGAGGCCATGCGGGGTTCGCTCGAGGACAACGCCCGCCGCCGCCGGTACGCGGAGATGGCCCGCCTCGCGGCGGCCATCGGGGCGCAGCGGGCCGCCACCGGCCACAACCGGAACGACCAGGCGGAAACGGTGCTGATGCGGCTGCTGCGGGGCAGCGGTTCCACCGGCCTTGCCGGCATCCCGCCCGTGCGGCGGGAGGGCGGCCTGACCATCATCCGGCCGCTGCTGGGCGCCTCGCGGCAGGAGATCCTGGCGTACTGCCGGGCGCACGGGCTCACGCCCCGCATGGACGCCACCAACCTGCAGGGGGACTTTGAGCGCAACCGGATCCGGCTGGAGATCCTGCCGGCCCTGACGGAGCGGTTCGGCGACGCGGTGGTGGACAACCTCGCCCAGACGGCGGACCTGCTCCGGGAGGAGGACCGGCTGCTCGCGGAGCTCACCCGGGAGGCCTGCGCCCGCTGCGGGTGGCGGGAGACCGGGGAGGCGACCGGCGAGCCGGTGGTCGAGCTGGACGGGACGCTCCTGGTGCAGGAGCCTCTGGCCCTGGCCCGGCGGATCGTCCGGATGGCCGTGCAGCGGGTGAGCGGCTCGGCCTACGGCCCGGGGCTCTCCGCTGTGACCCGGGCCCTGGAGCTGGCCGGCCGGACGGAGGGCAGCCACTGGCTGGACCTGCCGCAGGGGGTTCGCCTGTCCGTGGCTTACGGCCGCTGCCGGTTCGCGCGGTCCCATCCGCAACTGGGGCCGGGGGCGGAGGCGTTGGAACAGGTCTGGCCGGTGGCCGTGCCGGGCGAGACGGCGATTCCGGCCCTGGGCGTGACGGTGGCGGCGGAGCTGGTTCCGCCGTCCGCGATGCCGGCGCGGCTGCCGGACGACGAGATGTGGCTCGACCGGGACCGGCTTCCGGGGCCGCTGGCGGTGCGGACGCGCCGTCCCGGGGACCGGCTCTGGCCGGCGGGCATGCAGGGTTCCAAGAAGCTTCAGGACATCCTGGTGGATGCGAAGGTGCCCCGGGACCAGCGGGATGGTCTGCCGCTGCTGGTTGCGGGCGATACTGTAGTCTGGGTGCCCGGGGTGATCCGGGACCGCCGCTTCCGACCTGACGCCGGGACGCGTTCGGCCGTGCGGGTGACGGTCCGCAGGCGTCCGGAGGGGTCTGGCGGCGATTGAAGCCCTCTGGCGTCGGTTGCTCCGGCGAATTGAATATGGTACACTGAACAAGTATCTTTTGCGGCCATACGGCCGACTCAATGGTTGAGCAAGAGTATCTCCGCACGCCCTGAGGCGTTAGCCCTGCGGAAGGAGGGGCCCGGCAGACTTGAACAAGCTATTTCGCAGTCTTGCCTTCTATATGCTGATTCTGGTCATCTCCGTGGCGATCGCCGTCCAGTTGGGAGGGACCAGTCAGCAGACCACCCAGCTGGTGTACTCTGACCTGGTCAGGTACATTCAGCAGGGGGAGGTCAGGAGCATCACCCTGAGCGGCGCGTACGCTGAGGGCGAGCTCGTGAGCGGCGAAAAGTTCACCGTACAGCTCCCCCCGAGCTCCTCGCAGGCGCCGCTGGTGGAGATGCTGCAGCAGCATCCGAACATCAAGCTCGACTTCCGGCAGGACAACACGTCCGGCATCTGGGCCATGTTGCTGCAGACCCTGGTGCCGGTCGTGCTGGTGCTTCTCGCGTTCTTCTTCATCATGCAGCAGACCCAGGGGTCCGGGAACCGGGTGATGCAGTTCGGCAAGAGCCGGGCGCGCCTGGTGACCGACGACCGCAAGCGGGTGACCTTCGACGACGTGGCCGGCATCGACGAGGTCAAGGAGGAGCTGGCCGAGATCGTCGACTTCCTGAAGCACCCGAAGCGGTACCTGGAGCTGGGCGCCCGCATCCCCAAGGGCGTGCTGCTGTACGGGCCACCCGGAACGGGCAAGACGCTCCTGGCCAAGGCGGTGGCCGGCGAGGCGGGGGTGCCGTTCTTCTCGATCTCCGGTTCGGACTTCGTCGAGATGTTCGTCGGCGTCGGCGCCAGCCGGGTGCGCGACCTGTTCGAGCAGGCGAAGAAGAACTCGCCCTGCATCGTGTTCATCGACGAGATCGACGCGGTGGGCCGTCAGCGGGGCGCCGGCTACGGCGGCGGCCACGACGAGCGGGAGCAGACGCTGAACCAGCTGCTGGTGGAGATGGACGGCTTCTCGGCCAACGAGGGGATCATCATCATCGCGGCCACCAACCGGCCCGACGTGCTTGACCCGGCCCTGCTCCGGCCCGGCCGGTTCGACCGGCAGATCGTCATCGACCGCCCGGACCTGAAGGGGCGGCTCGCCATCTTCCAGGTGCACGCCAAGGGCAAGCCCCTGGAGCCGGACGTGGACCTGGAGGTGCTGGCCAAGCGAACGCCCGGCTTCACGGGCGCCGACATCGCCAACCTCATGAACGAGGCCGCCCTGCTGGCCGCCCGCCGGCGCAAGAAGAAGATCTCCATGCAGGACGTGGAGGACGCCATCGACCGCGTGCTGGCCGGCGGGCCCGAGAAGAAGTCCCGGGTGATCTCCGAGAAGGAGAAGCGGGTCACCGCGTACCACGAGGCCGGCCACGCGGTGGTGGGCCACATGCTGCCGCACATGGACCCGCTGCATAAGATCACCATCATCCCCCGGGGCCGGGCGATGGGCTACACCCTGTTCCTGCCGGTGGAGGACCGCTACAACATCTCCAAGTCGGAGATCCTCGACCGCATGACCATGGCCCTCGGCGGCCGGGCCGCGGAGGAGATCACCTTCGGTGAGATCACCAGCGGCGCCCAGGACGACATCGAGCGCACGACGCAGTGGGCGCGCCGCATGGTCACCGAGTGGGGCATGAGCGAGAAGCTCGGCCCGCTCACCTACGGCATGAAGCAGGACGAGGTCTTCCTCGCGCGCGACATGACCCGGCTGCGCAACTACTCCGAGGAGGTCGCCGGGCTGATCGACGAAGAGGTGCGGAAGTTCGTCCACATGGCCTATCAGCGGGCCATCGACATCCTCACCGAGCACCGGGACGCCCTCGAAAAGGTGTCGGAGGTCCTGCTGGAGAAGGAGACCTTGGAGGGCAAGGAACTGCAGGATCTGCTGGAGCAGCTGCTGCCGCCCCGGCCCAAGCCCGAGCCGCTGAAGCCGCGGATGGTCGGCGGCGGCACCTCGCAGGTGGCTCCTGCCTTCTGATCAGCGCCTGATGCCCCCGCCATGGAGATGGCGGGGGTTTTTCGCAGGGAAAGGGGATGTGCACGAATGGGCCGTGCCTACGCGGGCTACCCGATGCCTTCCTGCCACGCGCTCATACGGGACGGGGACAGGGTGCTCCTGGTGCAGCGGGCGACGCCGCCGCTCCAGGGGTACTGGGGACTCCCCGGTGGCCGGGTGGAGCTGGGGGAGACGGTGGAGCAGGCGCTCCTGCGGGAGGTCCGGGAGGAGACGGGGCTGCAGGTGGACATTGAGCGCTATCTGGGCTACATCGACGCGATCGACCGCGATGAGGCGGGGCGGGTGCGCTACCATTACGTGGTGCACTACTTCACGGCCCGGCCGGCGGGGGGCAGCCTGCGCGCGGCCGACGACGCAGCCGACGCCCGCTGGGTGGCCCTGTCAGAAGTCGGCGGTCTGCCCCTCACCGACGCGGTGCAGCTGTGCCTTAACTGGGACCGCCAGGAAGCGCCGCCCCGCGCCGGGGCAGACTAAGGCCAGGAAGGAGGGTTCCCGTTGGCGGATCACTTCACCCGCTTCCCCCTGCACGAGGGCGTCAACCTCTACGTGCAGCCGACGCGCAAGTTCAAGACGACGACGGTCTATATCTACTTCCACATGCCGCTGGAACCTGTGACGGTGACCTACAACGCGCTGCTGCCGATGGTGCTGGCCCGGGCCTCGGCCGACTTTCCCACCACTGCGGCGCTGTCCCGACATCTGGATGAGCTGTATGGCGCGTCCTTCAGCGTCGACGTCGCCCGGCGCGGCGAGGTGCAGTCCATCGTCTTCCGCCTGGAGGTGGCCGGAGACCACCACATCCCGGGCGAGCGCGGGCTCCTCCTGCGGGGCCTGGACGTGCTCGCCAGCGTCATCACCCGCCCGCTGCTGGTCGGCGACGGCTTCCGGCCCGACTACGTCGAGCAGGAGCGGAACAACCTCCGGCAGATGATCGAGGGGCTCATCAACGACAAGCGGCGCTATGCGATGGTCCGCTGCACCGCCGAGATGTGCGCGGGTGAGCCCTTCGCCCTGCACCGGCTGGGCCGGGTGGAGGATCTGGAGGGCGCCACCCCGCAGAGCCTGCTGGCGCACCACCGACGGGTGCTGACGGAGGCCCCGGTGGACATCTTCATCCTCGGCGACGTCGACCCCGAACAGGTGGCGCAGGAGGTCCCCCGGCGGCTGCCGATTCCGGCCGGGGAGCGCCGGTTCCCCGACACCCTGGTCAAGCGCCGGCCGGACGGGCCCGTGCGCGCGGTGGTCGACCGGATGGACGTCAACCAGGGCGTGGTGGTCATTGGCTTCCGCACCGGGATCACGCTCCGGGACGAGCTGTACTTCCCGATGCTGGTGGCCAACGGCGTGCTCGGGGGATTCTCCCACTCCAAGCTCTTCCAGGAGGTGCGGGAGAAGCATTCGCTGGCCTACTTCGCCTACTCGGCCATCGAGACGGTGAAGGGCGTGGGATACATGTACGCCGGCGTGGAGTTCGCCGACGCGGAGAAGTGCCGGGCGATCATGCTGGAGCAACTGAAGGCGCTGCAGGAGGGGGCGCTGACCGAGGCCGAGCTGGAGATGACGAAGGCCACCCTGGTGAACGATATGCTGAGCGCGGCCGACAGCCCCGGGGCGATGGCGGAGCTGGCGGTGGACCAGGTCTTCTCGGGCCGCGACCTCTCCATCGACGAGCGGGTGACGCGCTACCGACAGGTCACCCGGGAGCAGGTGGTCGAGGCCGCCCGCCACTTCACGCCCGACACGGTCTACCTGCTCACCAGGAAGGAAGGGGGAGCGTAATCGGTGGAGCGGCACTTTGACCCCATCCTGCGTGACGAACTGTACACCGAGCGACTGGAGAACGGCCTGACGGTGGCGGTGCTGGTCAAGCCCGGCTTCCGGCAGGCCACCGGTCGCGTGGCGGTGCAGTACGGCTCCATCGACAGCTGCTTCGTCGACCCGCAGTCCGGCGACGAGGTACAGGTGCCTGACGGCATCGCCCATTTCCTGGAACACAAGCTGTTTGAGGGGCCGGACGGCAACGTGGCCGACCGGTTCGCGGAGCTGGGCGCGGACGTCAACGCCTACACCACGCACACGCACACGGTGTACTACTTCACCACCACCGATCACTTCGCGGCCTGCCTCGACCTGCTGCTGAACTTCGTGCAGGAGCCTTACTTCACGCCCGAGTCGGTGGCCCGCGAGCAGGGCATCATCGAGCAGGAGATCCGGATGTACCTGGACGACCCGGGCTGGCGCTCCTCCGCCAACCTGATGGAGGCCCTGTTCGTCCGGCACCCGGTGCGGCTGGACATCGCCGGCACGGTGGAGTCCATCCGCCGGATCGACCAGGACCTGCTGTACCTCTGCCACCGGATCTTCTATCACCCGTCCAACATGGTGCTGTTCGTCGCCGGCGACCTGGATCCCCGGGCGGTGGTGGAGCAGGCGAGGGCCGCCTTCGCCGGCCGCCGGTACCCCGCCCAGGCGCCGATCCAGCGGCGCCTGCCCGAGGAGCCGCAGGCGATCGCCCAGCGGCGGCGGGTCCAGGAGCTGGTCGTGAGCCAGCCGATCTTCCGGCTGGGCTTCAAGGAGAAGCAGGTCGGCCTTACCGGCCGGCCGCTCCTGGAGCGGGACCTGCTGACTGCCATTCTGCTGGACGTCCTGGTCGGCAAGGGCTCCCCGCTCTACACCCGGTTGTACGAGAGCGGCCTCATCGACCAGCGCTTCGGCTTCGGGCACGCGCCGGAAGTTACCTTCGGCTACACCTACGTCTCCGGCCCCACCCCGGATCCCGAGCAGCTGGAGGCCGAGCTCCTGGAGGGGCTGGCGCGGGCCCGGGAGGAGGGGATCCAGCCGGAGGACTTCGAAAGGGCCCGCCGGAAGCTGGTGGGGCGCATCCTGAACCTGATGAACGACCTGGAGGGGCTCTCCTACCTGTTCATCGACGGCTTCTTCAAGGGGATCGGGCTCTTCGACGAGATCCCCGCTCTGCAGTCGCTGACCCTGGATGCGGCGAACCAGCGGCTGCGGGAGCATTTCGACGCCGCGCTGGCGGCCACGTCGGTCATCTCTCCCAGGCCCTAGCTGGCTGCCGGGACGATGTCCGGGTAGAGCACAGACGGGGGATCCTCGGCCGCACAGCGTAGTCCCCGGCGTAGACTTTTAGCGTCCAAAGGTTGGATTTTCAACTGTTTGCCGGCGGGCTATTCTCAAAGCGTAGGCGATCACTTGGGTCGGCTGGGCCACGCGCAGTTGGCTGACCCCCCAATCAGCCGCTGACGATGCAGCAGTCGATCACGAACGACTTCATCCACTGATTCCAGTCGGTCGACCCGAGGATCACCCACCGCTCACCCTCCTTTGTTCCGGTCCTCAGCCTGCCCCCACGGGTTGAGGACAACCCTCCCCTTTGCCGTAGCCAGCGTCCTCCCCCCACGGGACGCTGGCCCCCTTTTTATGCCGCCCTTGACTGGTTTAAAGCGACAGCGTAGTCGTTTGCCTCCCCGGTTTTTCGGTTCCTATAATGGGAGCAGGCTAATGCGGGAGGTTCAGTCCATGGAAGCGGTAGAACTCGGTGCACATTTAACCCTCCCGGAAGTCGTGGCTGTCGCCAGGCACGGCGCGCGCGTCGTGCTGACGCCGGAGGTGCGGCAGCGGGTAGCCAGAGCGAGCGAGATGGTGGAACGGCTGGTGCGGGAGCGCCGGCCGGTCTACGGCATCACCACCGGTTTTGGCAAGTTCAGCGACGTCCCCATATCGGCAGAGCAGACAGAAGCACTGCAGCGCAATCTCCTGATGAGCCACGCCTGCGCCGTCGGAGAGCCGCTCGCGGCGGAAGTGGTGCGGGCGATGCTCCTTCTGCGCGCCCAGGCGCTCTCCCGGGGCCACTCCGGCATCCGGGCGGAGACCCTGGAGATGCTCGTGGCGTTCCTCAATCTCGGCCTCACCCCCGTGGTGCCGGAGCAGGGCTCCCTGGGCGCCAGCGGCGACCTCGCGCCGCTCGCCCACATGAGCCTTCCGCTGATCGGGTTGGGTGAGGCCGTTGTCAATGGCGAGCGGCTGTCCGGCGCCGAGGCGCTGCAGCGGGTCGGCCTCCGGCCGCTGACGCTGACGGCCAAGGAAGGGCTGGCCCTGATCAACGGCACCCAGGCGATGACCGCGCTGGGGTCCCTCGGCCTCCACGATGCTCAGGTGCTGCTGAAAACCGCGGACATCGCGGCGGCCATGACGGCCGAGGCGCTGGGGGCGATCCCGGCGGCCTGGGACCCGCGGGTGCAGGCCCTGCGGCTCCACACGGGGCAGCAGGCGGCTGCCAGGAACCTGCGCCGGCTGACCGAGGGGTCGCGCCTCACCACCCGACCGGGGCAGATGCGCACCCAGGATCCGTACACCCTGCGCTGCCTTCCGCAGGTGCACGGCGCCAGCCGGACCGCGATCGAGCACGTGGCGCAGGTGCTGGACTGGGAGATGAACGCCGTCACCGACAATCCCCTGCTCTTCCCGGACGACGACGAGGTCATCTCCGGCGGCAACTTCCACGGTCAGCCGGTCGCGCTGGCGCTGGACTACTTGGCCATCGCCGTCGCGGAGCTCGGCGACATCGCCGAGCGGCGCATCGAGCGACTGGTCAACCCACAGCTTTCGGGGCTGCCGGCCTTCCTCACCCGCAACGGCGGGGTGCATTCGGGGCTGATGATCACCCAGTACACGGCGGCGTCGCTGGTGAGCGAGAACAAGGTGCTCGCTCACCCGGCCAGCGTGGACTCCATTCCGTCCAGCGCCAACCAGGAGGACCACGTGTCGATGGGCACCACGGCCGCCCGCAAGGCGCGGCAGGTGATCGCCAACGTCCGCCGGGTGCTGGCCATCGAGCTGCTGTGCGCCGCCCAGGCTCTGGAGTTCGTGGGCCCGGAGCGGCTCGCCCCGGCCACGCGCGCCGCCTACGCGGCGATCCGGGAGCGGGTGGCGCCGCTGAGCGGCGACCGGGTGCTGGCGCCGGACATTGAGGCCCTCGCCGAACTGGTGCACAACGGGGAACTGGTCGCCGCCGTCGAGGCAGTGGCCGGTCCCCTCGAGTAGCGCAGTCGTAACCGAAACGAGGGGGGTATGGAGATGACCCGGACGGTCCGCGCCCCGCGCGGCACGCAGCTCTCGTGCAAGGGGTGGCAGCAGGAGGCCGCCCTGCGGATGCTCATGAACAACCTGGACCCCGAGGTGGCCGAGCGGCCGGAGGAGCTGGTGGTCTACGGCGGCAGCGGGAAGGCCGCCCGCTCCTGGGAGGCCTTCGACGCTATTGTGAAGGCGCTGCGCAGTCTGGAGGACGACGAGACGCTGCTCGTCCAGTCCGGCAAGCCGGTGGCGATCTTCCGCACGCACCGCATGGCCCCGCGCGTCCTGATCGCCAACTCCAACCTGGTCGCACGCTGGGCAACCTGGGAGCACTTCTGGGAGCTGGAGCGTAAGGGGCTCATGATGTTCGGCCAGATGACCGCCGGCTCGTGGATCTACATCGGCACCCAGGGCATCCTCCAGGGCACTTACGAGACCTTTGCCGAGGCCGCCCGGCAGCACTTCGGCGGCAGCCTGAAGGGGCGGCTGGCCCTGACGGCGGGCCTGGGCGGCATGGGCGGCGCCCAGCCGCTGGCGGTGACGATGAACGAGGGCGTCGCCATCGTCGTGGAGGTGGACGAGGCGCGCATCCAGCGCCGTCTGGATCACCGCTACCTGGACCGCATGACCCGCAGCCTGGACGAGGCCCTGGCCTGGGCCCGGGAGTCCATGGCGAAGGGGGAGCCGCTCTCCATCGGCCTGCTGGGCAACGCCGCGACGATCTATCCGGAGATCGTCCGCCGCGGCGTGATCCCCGACGTGGTGACCGACCAGACCTCCGCCCACGACCCGCTGAACGGCTACATCCCCGAAGGGCTCTCGGTGCAGGAGGCGGCAAAGCTGCGCAAGGCGGACCCCGACGAGTACATCCGGCGGGCCAAGGCCAGCATCGTGAAGCACGTGCAGGCGATGCTGGACATGCAGAAGGCGGGGGCCGTGGTGTTCGACTACGGCAACAACATCCGGCAGCAGGCGTACGAGGAAGGGCTGAAGGACGCCTTCGCCTTCCCGGGATTCGTGCCGGCCTTCATCCGGCCGCTGTTCTGCGAGGGCAAGGGCCCCTTCCGGTGGGTGGCGCTCTCCGGCGACCCGGAGGACATCTACAAGACCGACCGGGCGATCATGGAGCTGTTCCCCGAGAACCAGTCGCTGCGCCGGTGGCTGGAGATGGCGCAGAAGAAGGTTCACTTCCAGGGGCTGCCGGCCCGCATCTGCTGGCTCGGCTACGGCGAGCGGGTGAAGGCAGGGCTGAAGTTCAACGAGATGGTCGCGAGCGGCGAGCTGAAGGCGCCCATCGTCATCGGGCGCGATCACCTGGACGCGGGTTCGGTGGCCTCGCCCAATCGGGAGACCGAGGCGATGAAGGACGGTTCCGACGCGGTCGCCGACTGGCCGCTGCTGAACGCGCTGGTCAACACGGCCGCGGGCGCGACCTGGGTCTCGATCCACCACGGTGGCGGCGTGGGCATCGGCTACAGCCAGCACGCCGGCATGGTGGTGGTCGCGGACGGCACCGAGGAGGCGCGGGTGCGGCTGGAGCGGGTGCTGACCACCGACCCGGGCATGGGCGTGGTGCGGCACGTGGACGCCGGGTACGAAAAGGCCCTGCAGGTCGCCCGGGAGCGGGGCATCCGGCTGCCCATGTACGAGTGAGCCGGGCGTGGAGGACAACCGGGGAGGAGGCGGTCCCTTGAATCCGAACGCGCTGGTTGAGTGCGTGCCCAACTTCAGCGAGGGGCGGCGGCCGGAGGTGATCGAGGCCATCGCCGGGGCCATCGCGGCCCAGGGGGTGAAGGTGCTGTCGGTCTCCGCCGACGTCGACCACAACCGCTGCGTCGTCACCTTCATCGGATCCCCGGAGGCCGTGGTCCGGGCCGCCCTGCGGGGGGCGGAAGCGGCCATCCGGCTCATCGACCTGAACCACCACAAGGGCAGCCACCCGCGCATGGGCGCGGTGGACGTCATCCCCTTCGTGCCGGTCTCGGGGTGCACCATGGAGGACTGCGTGGCCCTGGCCCGGCAGGTGGGCGAGGCGCTGGGCAACATGGGGGTGCCGGTCTTCCTCTACGAGGAGGCGGCGACCCGCCCTGACCGGCGCAACCTGGCCGACGTGCGCCGGGGGGAGTTCGAGGGGCTCAGGGAGCTGATCGGCGTCGACCCGGCGAAGGACCCCGACTTCGGCCCCCGGAAGATCCACCCCACCGCGGGGTGCACCGCCGTGGGCGCGCGGATGCCGCTCATCGCCTTCAACGTCAACCTGGGCACGTCCGACCTGTCCATCGCCAGGAAGATCGCGAAGGCGGTGCGCGGCTCCAGCGGCGGTCTCGTCCACTGCAAGGCCATCGCGGTGCCCCTCGCCGACCGGAACCAGGTGCAGGTCAGCATGAACATGGTCAACTACAAGGAGACGCCACTGCACAGGGCGTTTGAGCTGATCCGGATCGAGGCCGAGCGGTACGGCGTGCCGGTGGTGGGGTCGGAGATCGTCGGGCTGGTGCCCGTGGACGCTCTGGTGGGTGTGGCCCGCCACTACCTGCGGCTGGAGGGGTTCAAGACCGACCAGGTCCTGGAGAAGCGGCTGGTCGACTGAGGGCGGTGATGCGGTTGAGGCCCGTGGATCTCCTGATCGTGGGCGCGGGCGAACTGGTGACGATGGCCGGGGGCCCGCGGCGGGGCGAGCGGATGAAGGACGCGGCCGTCATCCCCGGCGGGGCGCTCGCGGCCCGGGACGGACGCATCGTGGCCGTCGGGCCGGAGGACGAGGTGCTGCGGACGGTGGAGACCGGCCCCGACACCCGGGTGATCGACGCCCGGGGGCGGGCCGTGATCCCGGGGTTCGTGGACCCGCACACGCACCTCTGTTTCGCCGGGGACCGGGCGGAGGAGTTTGCGCTGCGCCTGGGCGGAGCCACCTACCAGGAGATCGCCGCGCGGGGCGGCGGCATCCTGGAGACGGTGCGTGCCACCCGGGCCGCCAGCCAGGCCGAGTTGGTGGAGCTGGGCCTCGCCCGGCTGGATCAGCTGGCCCTGAACGGGACGACGACGGTGGAGGTGAAGTCCGGCTACGGCCTGAGCCTGGCCGACGAGCTGAAGCAGCTCCGGGCGATCCGGGCGATGGCCCGCCGCCATCCGCTGACCGTGGTCCCCACCTTCATGGGGGCACACGAGGTGCCGCCGGAGTACCGCAGCCGCCGGGAGGCTTACGTGGACCTGCTGGTGGAGGAGATGCTGCCCGCGGTGGCCGCGGAGCCGGGCCTGGCCCGGTTCGCCGATGTCTTCACCGAGGCGGGGGTCTTCTCGGTCGCGGAGTCCCGCCGGATCCTGGAGCGGGCGAAGGCGCTGGGCTTCGGCGTGAAGGTGCACGCCGACGAGCTTTCCGACCTGGGCGGCGCGGCCTTGGCGGCGGAGCTCGGAGCCATCAGCGCCGAGCACCTGCTCCACGCGTCGGACGAGGCGCTGGCGAAGCTGGCGGAGGCGGGCACGGTGGCGGTCTGCCTGCCGGGCACGTCGTTCTGCCTGATGAACGCGCCCTACGCCCGGGCCCGCCGGATGATCGAGTTGGGCTGCACCGTGGCCCTGGGCAGCGATTACAACCCAGGTTCCTGCCCGGCCTATGCGATGCCCTTCATCATCACCCTGGCCTGCATGCACCTGGGGCTGAACCCCAGCGAGGCCCTGGCGGCGGCGACGATCAACGCCGCAGCTGCGATCGGGATGGAGGCCGAGGTGGGCTCGCTGGAGGTGGGCAAGCTGGCCGACGTGGTGATCCTGTCGACGCCGACCCACTGGCACATTCCCTACCACATGGGCATGGGTGTCGTGGCCAAGGTCGTGAAGCGGGGCAGGCTCATTGTGGACGAGGGAAAGGTACGCAGGAGGTAGCGGTAGCCCATGCGCATCGGTGAACAGACGGTCAAGGGGTTCTGCGAGCAGGTGGCGGCCTCGACGCCGGCCCCCGGCGGCGGCACGGTGGCCGCCGTGGCCGGGGCCATGGGGGCCAGCCTGGTCGCCATGGTGGCGGGCCTGACCCGGGGGCGGGAGAAGTTCCGGGACGTGGAGGCGGACATGGCGGCCGCCCAGGAAGCGGGCTTGAAGGAGGCGGAGGCGCTCCTCGGCCTGGCCGACCAGGACCAGGCGGCGTTCAACCAGGTGATGGCGGCGTTCGCCCTGCCCAAGGGCACGCCGGAGGAGAAGTCGGCGCGTCGGCAGGCGGTCCAGGCGGCCTACCGGGAGGCGACCCGCACGCCGCTGGAGACCATGGATCACTGCCTGGCGGTGATGCGGCACGCGCTGGCGGCGGTGGCCCGGGGCAACCCCAACGCTGCCAGCGACGCGGTGGTGGGGCTCCTGATGGCGTCGGCGGGCTTCGAGGGGGCCCTGTGGAACGTGGCGATCAACCTCGGCTCCATTACGGATGAAGCCTTCCGTCAGGAGACGCTGGAACAGGTGGAGCGCATGCGTGCGGAACGGGAGGAGGTGCTGCAGGCCTTCCACAGCCTGGTTCCGGATCCGGTGGTGCGGTTCCTGAAGCAGCAGTAGCAGTCCAGCGGAGTGACCAGTGGAGGAGGAACGGACCTTGCTCTCCGACATCGCAATTGCGCAGCGTGCACGGCTTGAACCGATCACGAAGGTGGCAGAGCAGATCGGACTGGGTCCCGAAGACCTGGAGCTGTACGGCCGCTATAAGGCCAAGGTGGCCGACCACGTGTGGCCCCGCGTGAGGTCCAACCCCGACGGCAAGCTGATCCTGGTCACCGCCATCAGCCCGACGCCTGCCGGCGAGGGCAAGACCACGGTGACGGTGGGCCTGGGCCAGGCGATGTCCCGCATCGGGAAGCGGGCGATCATCGCCCTCCGGGAGCCCTCGCTGGGGCCGGCGTTCGGCGTGAAGGGCGGCGCGGCCGGCGGCGGCTACTCGCAGGTCGTTCCCATGGATGAGATCAACCTGCACTTCACCGGCGACTTCCACGCCGTGACGGCGGCCAACAACCTGCTGGCGGCGATGATCGACAACCACCTCCACCAGGGCAACAAACTGGGCCTCGACCCGCGGCAGATCACCTTCAAGCGGGTCCTGGACATGAACGACCGGGCCCTGCGGTCCGTGGTCATCGGTCTCGGCGGCAAGAACGGCGGCGTGCCGCGCCAGGAGGAGTTCATGATCACCCCGGCGTCGGAGGTCATGGCGACGCTCTGCCTGGCGGAGGACCTGGCCGACCTGAAGCGACGCTGCGGTGAGATCATCGTCGGCTACACCTACGACGGCGCCCCGGTGCGGGCCCGGGACCTGAAGGCGGAAGGGGCGATGGCCACCCTCCTGAAGGAAGCCATCAAGCCCAACCTGGTGCAGACGCTGGAGAACACTCCGGCCTTCGTGCACGGCGGGCCCTTCGCCAACATCGCCCACGGGTGCAACACCGTCGTGGCGACCCGGCTCGCCCTGAAGCTGGCCGACTACGTGATCACGGAGGCCGGCTTCGGTGCGGACCTGGGGGCGGAGAAGTTCATTGACATCAAGTGCCGGCTCTCCGGGCTGCGCCCCGACGCCGTGGTGGTGGTGGCCACCATCCGCTCGCTGAAGATGCACGGCGGCCTGAAGAAGGACGATCTGGCCCGGGAGGACCTGGAGGCCCTGCAGCGGGGCAGCGCCAACCTCATGCGTCACCTCCGCAACGTGACCGAGGTCTTCGGACTGCCGGCGGTCGTCGCGATCAACCGTTTTGCGGCCGACACCGAAGCCGAGATTGCCCTGCTGCGGGCACTGGTGGAGGAGGCCGGCGCCACGGCCGTGGTGGCGGACGTCCACGCCCGGGGCGGCGACGGCGGCATCGAGCTGGCGCAGCGGGTGGTGGAGCTGGTTGAACAGCCGAACCGGTTCCGCTTCGCCTACGACGACGAGGACAGCCTGAAGACCAAGATCGAGAAGGTCGCCACGCGGATCTACGGCGCCGACGGCGTCGATTTTACCCGGGAGGCCAGCCGCATGCTGAAGAAGCTGGAGAGCGAGGGCTTCGGCCGCGCACCGGTCTGCATCGCGAAGACCCAGTACTCGTTCTCCGACGACCCCAAGAAGTTGGGCGCGCCCACGGGCTGGCGGCTGACCGTCCGCGAGGTGCGGCCCAGCGCCGGCGCGGGCTTCGTGGTGGCGCTCACCGGCGAGATCATGACCATGCCCGGCCTGCCGCCGGTGCCCGCCGCGGAGAGCATCGACGTCTCCGACGACGGGGAGATCACAGGGCTGTTCTAGCCGGACCGGGCGCTGTTCGCTTCCGCAGGAAGGGAGAGGCGGAGGCCGGGGCGAATCCCTCCCCGGCCTTCGCACATTCAGAGACGAGGTGACCTGAATCTCATGTGGCGGATTTCCTGCCGGGGCCGCTCGCTGGAGCTGGGTACGCGCTCAGTGATCATGGGCATTCTGAACGTGACGCCGGATTCGTTTTCCGACGGCGGCCGCTGGACGGACCCGGAACGGGCCGTGGCCCGCGCCCTGCACATGCTGGAGGAGGGCGCGGACATCATCGACATCGGCGGCGAGTCGACCCGTCCGGGGTACGAGCCCGTCCCGGCCGACGAGGAGATGCGCCGGGTCCTGCCGGTGATCGCGGCCCTGCGGCGGGCGGCGCCTGATGCCATCATCTCCGTGGACACGCAGAAGGCGGCGGTCGCAGAGGCCGCCCTGGGCGCCGGGGCCGATATGATCAACGACATCTGGGGGCTGCAGGGCGATCCGGAGATGGTCCAGGTGGCGGCGCGGTGGCAGTGCCCGGTGGTGGTGATGCACAACCAGCACGGCACCGAGTACCGGGAGCTGATGGGCGACATCAAGGCCTTCTTCCGCCGGTCGCTGGCGCTGGCCGCCGCGGCCGGACTGCCCGGGGACCTGATCATCCTGGATCCCGGCGTAGGTTTCGGCAAGACCCCTCTGCAGAACCTGGAGGTCATCCGGCGGCTGGGGGAGCTGCGGGAGCTGGACAGGCCCCTGCTCCTCGGCGTCAGCCGCAAGTCGACCATCGGGAAGGTACTGGGCGGGCTGCCGCCGGAGGAACGGCTGGAGGGTACGGCGGCGGCGGTGGCGATTGGTATCATGGGCGGCGCGGACATCCTCCGTGTACACGACGTGCGCGCCATGAAGCGGGTGGCGCAGGTGGCCGACGCCATCGTGCGCCCCGGCCGCGGCGGCTTTGAGGGGTGACGGCGGACGTGGATCGCATTGTGATTTCGGGCATGCGCTTTTACGCCTACCACGGCGTGTTGCCCGAGGAGACGCGCCTGGGGCAGGAGTTCCTGGTGGACGCGGAGCTCTACCTGGACCTGCAGGCTGCGGGGCAGGAGGACGACATCCGGCAGACGGTGCACTACGGGAAGGTCTACCAGACGGTGAAGGCGATCGTGGAGGGCACCCCGTTCAAGCTGATCGAGGCCGTGGCGGAGCGGGTGGCCGCCGAGGTGCTGGCCCAGTACCGCAACGTGGAGGCCGTGACCATCCGGGTGCACAAGCCGCGGGCGCCGATCCCGGGCGCCCTGGGCGGCGTGATGGTGGAGATCCAGAGGAGGCGTGGCCGGTGACCACCGCGTACCTTTCGCTGGGGGCGAACATCGGCGACCCGGAGGGACAGCTGGTCTCGGCCCTGCGCCGGCTGGCGTCCGCCCCAGGGACCAGCCTGGCCGCGGTGAGCGGGCTGTACCGCACGGCGCCCCAGGGGCTGACCGACCAGCCGGACTTCCTGAACTGCGCCGCCCGCATCGAGACGGCCCTGGACCCGTACGGGTTGCTGGCCCTCACGCAGTCCATCGAGGCCGACCTGGGCCGGGTGCGCACGATCCGCTGGGGCCCGCGCACCATCGACATCGACATCCTGCTGCACGGGCAGGCGCGGCTGGACGGCCCCGGGCTCACCCTGCCCCACCCGCGCATGCTGGAGCGCGCCTTCGTGCTGGCGCCGCTGCTGGAGGTGTGGCGCGACGGGGAGGAGCCGGCCGGAATCAGCCGGACGGCGCTGGAGGGGCGGCTCTCGGACCTCGGGGACCAGCCGGTGGTGCGGATCCGGGACCGGCAGTCTTTGCTGAGGCAGATTCAGGGGGTAGAATAAAGCCAATGGGCGGGACGGCCGGCACGGCCGGACAGTGAAGCCGAGGAGGTCTGCGGAATGACCCTGAACCCAGTTGCCGTGGAGGAGTTGGTGCGGCGGGCCCTTCTGGAGGACGTGGGCCCCGGCGACCTGGCCACGTCGGCCGTGGTGCCGGAAGACGCCCGGTGCACGGCGACGATCGTTGCGGGGGCGGCGGGCGTGCTGTGCGGGCACCCGGTGGCCCAGGCGGTCTTCCGGGCGGTGGACCCCGAGCTGGTCTATGAGCGGCTCGTGCCGGAGGGCGGCGCCGTCGACGACGGCGTCCCCGTGGCCTCGGTCTCCGGTCCTGCACGGCCCATCCTCACGGCCGAGCGGGTGGCGGTCAGCCTGTTGCAGAGGATGAGCGGCATCGCCACCGCGACCCGCCAGCTGGCCGACGCGATCAAGTACTACCACGCCCGCCTCGTCGCCGGATGGGAGACGGTCCCCGACCTGCGGGTGATCGCGCAATACGCGGTGCGGATCGGCGGCGGCCAGGTTCAGCCCTACGGACCGACCGGCGGGATCCTGGTACGGGCGGGCCACCTCGCGCTGGCGGGCGGCGTACGGGAGGCGGTGGTGGCCGCCCGGAAGGGCGCGCCGCCGACGAGCCGGATCGCCGTGGAGGTGGTGTCGCTGGAGCAGGTGCAGGAGGGGGTCGATGGGGGCGCGGACATCCTGGTGCTCACCGGCATGGATCCCGAGACCGTGAAGCGGGCCGTGGAGATGGTCGCCGGCAGGGCCGCACTGGAGGTCTGCGGCTCCGCCGATCCGGCGCACCTCACCGAACTGGCCAAGACGGGCGTGGACATCATCAGCGTCTGCGACCTCGCCCACGCGGCCAGGCCTCTGCCCTTCCGCCTATCCTTCGGGGATCCGAAAGCGCTGGAAAAAGAAGACTGAAGATTGACAGGTCACGGGGCCCGGCCATCCGGTATAATAGAGGTACAGGAAGGGACCGAAACCCCAGGCGGAACGGCGGCGGGCCTTTCCCGCAGGAGTCGGTCATCGGGCCGCCAGGGGGGATCCGGGGACTTCCGAGTCTGTCCCCGTGGAGGTGCTGGGGTTATCGACTCCGAACTGCATAGCGCTCGGCATGCGGCCCGGGTCGTTGACCCGGGCCGCATGCAGTCATGCTATAATCGTCCATGAGTTTTCGTGGAGCCGGGCCCGCACCGGAGCAGGCCGGCCACCGGGGAGGTCGCGCACGGATGCTGCTCACCATTGACGTCGGGAACACATTCACGGTCGCCGGCGTGTTCGAGGGTCAGAACCTGCTGGCGGAATGGACGGTGACCACCGATCCGAACCGCACCATGGACGAGTACGGGATGCTGTTCACCCAGCTGATGGCGCGCGCCGGCTTTTCATCCGGCCAGGTGACGGCCGTGGCCATCGCGTCCTCGGTCCCGCCGCTGGTCCCCACGCTCGAGTGGATGTGCCAGAAGTACTTCAACCTGAAGCCGCTGGTGGTCGGTCCCGGCGTCCGCACCGGCATGATGATCCGGTACGACAACCCGCGCGAGGTGGGGGCGGACCGGATCGTGGGCGCAGTGGCGGCCTTTGACAAGTACGGCGGGCCGCTGATCGTGGTGGACTTCAGCACCGCCATCATCCTCGACGCCATCTCCGCCCGGGGAGAGTACCTGGGCGGCGTGATCGCGCCCGGGATTGTCGTCTCGGCCGACGCGCTGTTCCAGTTCGCTGCCAAGCTGCCCCGGGTCGAGCTGGTCCGGCCGCCGCGGGCCCTGGCCCGGAACACGGTCCACGCCATGCAGTCGGGGATCATCTTCGGCTTCGCCAGTCTGGTGGACGACCTGGTGGAGCGCATGATGGCCGAACTGGATCCGGAGGGAAAGGGGTGCAAGGTCGTCGCGACCGGCGAGCAGGCAGAGCTGCTGGCCGGCGAGTGCGCGACGATCCAGTACTGCGATCCCTCCCTCACGTTGACCGGACTGCGCATCATCTACGAACGGCACCAGGCCCACGCCCGGGGGGGAAGGTAGCCCATGCTGCTCGCTGTCGACATCGGGAACACCAACATTACCGCGGGGCTCTTCCTGGAGGATGAGCTCATCTGCATGTGGCGGATGGCCTCCAACCGCGCGGAGACCTGGGACGAATACGGGCTGCAGCTGATCCAGCTGCTGGAGCGGGACGGACACACGCCCGCGGACATCACCTGCGCGGCGATGGCCTCCGTGGTGCCACCGCTCAACCCCGTCCTCAGCCGGGCGGTGCAGCAGTACCTGAAGGTGCAGTTGAAGGAGCTGACCGGCGACCTGCGCAGCCTGCCGGCGGTCCGGTACGACAACCCCGCCGCCCTGGGCACCGATCGCCTGGTCAACGCCCTGGCTGGCTGGGAGATCTACGGGCGGCCCCAGGGGCGGCCGGTCATCGTGGTGGACTTCGGCACCGCCACCAAGCTGGAGTGCGTGAGCGCCGAGGGGGAGTACCTGGGCGGCGTGATCGCGCCCGGCATCCGCACCGCCGCCGAAGCGCTGACCCGCAGGACGGCCCTGCTGCAGCGGGTGGAGATCCAGCGGCCCAAGTCGGTGATCGGCCGGAACATCGCCGCCAGCATGCAGTCGGGGATTCTTTACGGCTTTGCCGGCCTGGCTGACGGCCTGGTGCGCCGGCTGACGCAGGAGATCGCACCAGACGGCCCCGATCCCGTGGTCGTGGCGACGGGCGGGCTCGCCTCGATGGTCGCGGTGGAAAGCCGGACGATCCAGATGGTCGACCCGCACCTCACCCTCCAGGGGATCCGCCTGATGTACGAGTTGAACTGGCCGGACGCCGCGGCGGAGGCGTAGGCCGGCGGGGAAGGAAAGGGCGAGCGCTCGGGCGAAACAGTGGCGTAGCGGTACACATCCAAAATCCAGCCAACGGAGGTACTCCATGACCAGCTTGCGATTGCGGGCGGCCTCTGCGCTTCTCGCCCTGACGCTTCTCGTCACCGGTTGCGCCCGGCAGACGCCGCAGCAGCAGGAGGATGTGCCGACGCTGGAGCAGCTGCGGGAGCGTGCCGCGGCGGCCTTTGACGGCACCGCCTCCAGCGCGCAGCGGCGCACGGCGGCAGAGAACGCCGTGCGCACCCTGCTCGGCCTGCTGCAGCGGCCCGAATCCTTCCAGATCAGCGACGACGAGTGGACGGCGTCTCCCCGCCCCGGCCTGGAGGCCATGGTCCGCCACATCGACCTGGGCGCCGGGATCCACCTCTATGCGCTGGCGCTGCCCGGGCGGACCCTGGTGGACGAGATCGACCGGGTTGCGGTGCAGGTGCGGTCGGGCAACTCGCCCCGCGCCTTCGAGCTCTCGCCGCTGCCGGCGGCGCGCTTGGTGTCGGCCTACCTGCACGACACGCCCGGCGCGCGGCGAATCACCCTGGCCCTGCAGGAGAACGAGCGGAGCGGTTACATCGCGCACTTCTCCGGTCCGGCGGCTGGCCCGTTTGAGCTTGTGACCGACGCCTTCGCCGGAATGGAGGGGACCTACGGCCCGGCGCGGCTGACCGTGGTCGACGGGACCCTGCAGGTGGCGCTGGAGCAGGGGACGTGGTCGCCGGCCTTCGATCCGAAGGACGGGTCGCTGCATCTGGCGACCGAGATCTTCCTGAAGTTTGACGGGCGCTTTTCGCTGGCGGACGAATCCCGCTTTGACGCCTTTGCGCTGCTGGACATCGCCGCAGATCCGCTCCGGCGGTGCCAGCGGGAGGGCGACTGCCCCGAGGCGGTGACCGCGCGGGTCGGCACTTCGCGCGAGCAGGCGGCCGAGGCCGCCTGGGAACTGGCGAAGGCGAAGCTGACTCGGCAGTTGGAGGCCGGCTGGTCAGACAGCCTCACCGCCCGGCTCCCAACGGGATCCCGCATGCTGTCGGACGAGGGCCGCGGCCTCTCGGTGAGCCTGCTGAGCATCCCTGCCCCCGGCCAGTACCTGAAGGGACGGTACTTCAACGTCGTCCAGTTCCGCACCAGCGGCGTGCCCGCGACCCGGGCGCTGCCCCTGCCAGGGCTGGTGGAGTCGGTGCGGGGGTTTGCGCACCGCGGCATGCCGGCGATGCTGGTGGTTGTGGACGACTCGGCAGGGCAGGAGGACGTGGGGACGGCGAAGCGCACCCTCTACCTGCTCAGGCTGGACGCGGGGAATGACTGGCAGTTCGCGTCCGACTGGGTGGGCTACGTCACCCGCGCGCCGTACTGGAATATCGGGGACGTGACCGCCGATGAGATCACCATCTCCTGGGAGCCCGCGCTGTACCCGCTGTTCAGCGTGGAACTCCAGGACGGAGACGAGCCGCACGTGACCGTCTGCCAGTACCCCGGCCGGTGCCACCAGCTGACGTGGGTCGACGGCCGGCTGCATTCGCTGCCGCTCCTCACCCACTACATGGGGGAGCTCACCCGCCCGCACGGGGAGGAGGACCTGGTATGGGCGGCCAGCCAGATGGCCGAGTTCCTGGCCCTGGTGGACCCCGCCGCCCTGACGGGCGGACGGCTGAGCCAGCTGGTCGACCCCGACGGGTCGCTGGGGATCCGGGTCTTCGATGTCGGGGAGAACACCCGGGTGATCACCCTGCCGACGGGCCCCGGCGGCATGGGCATGGCCGTGATCCACGCCCCGGGACAGGCGGAGCTGGTGAAGACCTATGACGGCGTGGTGACACGGTGGGAGGGGGCGCAGATCGTCCAGGCCGGCCAGGAGAAGCGGCTCCTGCTGCTGGGCCGCTCCGACCGGGCGGCGGTGCTGCTCGCCTACCGCCAGCAGGGCGGCAGGTGGGTGCCGGTGGACGCGCTGGACGAGGCGGTCGACCGGAACGCGCTGCTGACGCTCAGAGTGACCCACACCCCCGGCGCCGAGCGGCCGGCCAGGGGGGTCGTCGTCCAGGGCGCCTTCGGGGTTTCTGCCTCGCTCACCGGCGGCGGCGCCTCCTTCTGCGAGGGCGGGGCCCTCTGCATGAACTACCGGTACGACGGCGGATGGGTGCTCAGATAACAAGCAGACGGACAGCCTGCACCGGAGGTGCAGGCTCAGGCTGCAGACAAAGGCGCCTCTTGTGGCCGCTCAGCGGCTCACAGGAGGCGCTTCTTGGTATGTACTTCCAGAAATTCGCCTGGATTTGCCTCAGTTGGGTGCTGGGGAAGTGGGAAACGGAGGGTCTTTCCCGGTATCCTTAGGCGCTCAAGGCATACGAAGATCGCCGGCTCTCTAAGAGGGCCAGCTTCTTCAAGTTCTGCGCCAGGGCCGACACCAGGCACTGGTGCTGCACACGTTTTCGGCCTCTGTATCGCGCATACCGCAGACCGTGCAACTCTTTGGCATCGGCAAAACTGCGCTCTACCGTTTCCCGCCGACGCTGTGCGAGGCGCTGCCCTTCATCCGTCTTCACAAACTCCCGCGCCTCTTCCCGCAGGTGCTCGTAGAGGTGGCGATGGATCACTTTCTGCTTCGTGGTGGAGCGAGTACACTGGCCAAGGAGTGGACACGACGCACAAACCGAAGCATCGGATCGGTAGACTCGGTAGCCGTCACGGTTGGTGGTGACGTACGTCAGCCACTGCTTGGCCGGGCAGCGGTAGGCATCCCGTGAAGCGTCATACTTGAAGCGCCACTTGCCCATCAGTTCCTTGGGCGAAGGGTGACGGCGATGCGCTACCGCAGCCTGAATCCCTCGCTTGGACAGCAGGTGCAGAACCTCCAAGGTGTTGTACCCGGCATCGACTCCAACCTTCTCGACCTTCAGCCCGTGCCGGTCAACACGGGAAAGGCACGTGGGGTAAACCTGGGCGTCGGTCATCGCCGCCGACGTGACGAGCACGTCGAGGATGAAGCCGTGGCGACCATCGACGGTGCGGTGCTGCAGGTAGTGAAACCCGTCAGGCTTCCCCTCACGGCGAAGCATCGCCGCTTCCGGGTCCGTCAGGCTGACCGTCATCTCGTCAACCGACAGATCCGGCTGCGGGTCTTCTTTGCGTTCGGGCAAGGGCTTCAGCCCGTGGGCCTCGCGGTCAGCGTTCACTGCGGCCAGTAAGCCATCCTCCGTATCATCATTTGCCGCACACTCTTCCCGTTCGGCCCGACGAGCCGCCAGGTGCCGTTCCCGGGCTCTGGCGATGTCCTCCAGGGTAACGCCTTTCGTACCTTCTTTGGCAATCCGACGCTTGTTGGCGTTTGCCTTCAGGTGGCTGGAATCGGTGAAGATCATGCGACCATCGATGTATCCGGCATCAATGGCCTGCTTGACGACATGGTCGAACAGTTCCTCAAACAGGCCGGAGTCCTTCCACCGACGGCTGTAGTTCTTACCTGGCGTGGTGAAGTGCGGGACCGGATCGGTAAGCCCCAACCCCAAGAACCAGCGGTAGGCGACGTTGACCCGGATCTCCTCGACCAAACGCCGATCCGATCGGATGCCGAAGAGGTATGCGATGAGCTCCATCTTCACCAGCACTACTGGATCGATGGCCGGTCGCCCCCGGTCGCTGTAGAACCTGGCCGTGCGTTCCCGGATGAAGTCAGTATCAAGTATCGCTTGGATCTTCCGGAGCAAATGATCTTGGGGCACCAAGTCTTCGATCAGCACGAGCTCATACTTGCGCTGAGCATGTCCATGTTCCCGAAGCACCGCATTCACCACCGCCAGATACTGCTTATGTTGCCATTGTACAACAAAATCCGGGCACCCGCGAGGGGTTACCCGGATTTTGTCTTCAACCTGACCCTGCACCGGAGGTGCAGGCTGTTTTCGTCCTTATTCTTTGAGAGGTTGATGCATCCAGTCGGGACCGATCTGGCTGCCGACCCAGGCCTCGCCGTCCTCCCAGACCTCTTTCTTCCAGATGGGCACGATCTGCTTCAGCCGCTCGATGGCGTGCCGGCAGGCCTCGAAGGCGTCCGCCCGGTGGGGGGTGGCCACGGCGATGACTACGCTGGCCTCGCCGATCTCCAACCTGCCCACCCGGTGCACGATCGCGGTGCGCGCACCCGGCCAGCGCTCCGCGATCTCCCGCCCGATCTGTTCCATCTGTGCCACGGCCATCTCGGGATAGGCCTCGTACTCCAGGTAGACCGTGCGCCGGCCCCGGGTCCACTCCCGAACCGTGCCGACGAAGACCAGCGTCGCGCCGGAATGCGGGTTGGTGACCCTGGCGGCGATCTCGTCGGCCGAGAGGGGCTCGGTGGTGATGGCGAAGAGCGGAGGCTCCGGGTCATCGGCCCCCCCGCTGACCGGCGGGATGAGCGCCACCTCGTCGCCGTCGGCCAGCACCCGGTCGGCGGGGGCATACTCGCGGTTGACGGCCACAGAGAGCACCGGGGCGAGGCGGGCCAGGTTCGGGTACTGCTGCGTCAGGATCTCCAGGAGCTGCGCGGTCGTCCGGCCGGCCCAGTCGCCCTCCAGGGTACGCCGGCCCACGGCGTCGGCCGCCGCCGCGAAGAGTTTCACCGTTACCAAATTGGGAACCCTCCCGGGGAACGCGAATGCTTGCCTACAGTATAGACCAGCGGCCGAGAGCCCGTCCACCCGGCCGTTCCTGCGCGGGCCCTCGCTTTCCAGCGGGGATCGGGTGGCGTATACTTGAACTTGGGAAGGGGGCACTCCAAATGGTCAGCGTGGACCTCATGAGCGTGGCCATGATCGAGGAGACCGCAACCGTCATCCTGGTGCTGCGTGCAGCGACGTTGAAGCGCCTCCTGGTGATGGAAGTGGGTCTGCTGGAAGGCCGGGCCATCACGCTGGAAGTGGAAGGGATCCGGACGCCCCGCCCGCTGACCCACGAACTGACCCTCCGAGTGATGGAGGCCCTGGGGGCGACGATAACCCGGGTGGTGATCTGCGACTACCGCGACAGGACGTTTTTCGCCAGCCTGGAGCTGCGCACCGCGGACGGCCGGGAGCTGACGATCGATGCCCGCCCGAGCGACGCCCTGGCCCTCGCGCTGCGGCTGAAGGTGCCGATCATGGCGGAGGAGAAGGTGCTGGACGAGGCCGGTCTGGACGAGCACGAGCTGTCGGAGCGGCAGGCCCGGTTCCAGGTGCCGGAGAGCGATGACGAGGGGGAGCCCGTCCTGCACTAGCAGGCGGACCTTCTCTACGTGCAGCCAGTGCCGAGGGGGGAACTGGATTGGAGCGCAGGTTCGGAGAGTTGAACCCGCCACAGCGGCTTCTGATGGGGCCAGGCCCTTCCAACGTGGACCCGCGAATCCTGAGGGCGATGGCGACGCCGGTCATCGGCCACCTGGATCCGGCGTTCCTGTCGATCATGGATGAGACCATGGGCTGGCTCCGGGAGGTGTACGAGACCCGGAATCACCACACGGTGCCCATCTCGGCCACGGGCTCGGCCGGCGTCGAGGCGATGATGGTCAACCTGCTGGAACCCGGGGACGACGTGGTGGTGGGCATTATCGGCTACTTCGGCCAGCGGATGGCGGACGTGGCGTCCCGCACGGGGGCCAACGTGCGGGTGATCGAGGCGCCCCTGGGCGAGGCGATCCCGCCCGAGCGCTTCGAGGAGGAGCTGCGGCGCAAGCCTGCGAAGCTGGTCGCCCTGGTGCACGCCGAGACCTCGACCGGGGCGGAGCAGGAGATCGCGCCGGTCGCGGAGATCGCCCACCGCTACGGCGCCCTGATCGCCATCGACTGCGTGACCTCGCTGGGCGGTATGCCCGTCCGGGTCGACGAGTGGGGCGTGGACGCGGCGGCGTCCTGTTCGCAGAAGTGCCTGGGCGCCCCGCCCGGGCTGTCGCCGGTCACCTTCAGCCCCCGGGCGATGGAGGTCATCACCGGCCGCAAGTCCAAGTGCCAGTCATGGTATCTGGACGTGAACCTGCTCTTCGCCTATTGGGGTGACGGCAAGGCCAACAACCGGGTGTTCCACCACACCGGGCCGATCACGATGATCTACGCCATGCGGGAGGCGCTCCGCATCGCCCTGGAGGAGGGGCTGGAGGCCCGCTACGCCCGTCACCGCAAAGCGCACGAGGCGTTCGCCGCCGGCCTGGAGGCGATGGGGCTCACGCTCTTCACCAAGGGGAAGCGGCTGCCCATGCTCAACGTCATCAACATCCCCGAGGGCATCGATGACCTGGCGGTCCGCCGCCGGCTGCTGGAGCAAAACATCGAGATCTCGGGCGGTTTCGGCCCCCTGGCCGGCAGGGTCTGGCGCGTGGGGCTGATGGGCGTCAACGCCAACCCGGCGCCGGTGATCACCTTGCTAGGCGCCCTGGAGCAGGCCCTGGTGGAACAGGGGTACCGCTGCGAGCGGGGCGCGGCGGTCGCGGCTGCCCGTGCGGTGTACAAGCAGTCTACTTAGGTTGGTGGTGGAAGGCGGCTCTCCGGCTGCGCCGGCGGGGCCGCCTTCCGCGCGCCTGCGGGATGCGGGGTGTGGGCCTCGCCGGCGGGTGTTACACCAACTCGATCTCCAGCGCCCGCTTCAGCCGCAGCGACTCCTGCGTGGCTGCCGTGAGGGCGTGCAGGACGTCCCGGAAGACGTCCTGGGCCGGGGTGAACGCAAACCGGACCTCCGCGACGTCCGGCCGGCCGGCGACGAATGCCCGGTGCCAGCGGGTCACCGGCGGGAACTTCGGAAGCTCCGGCAGGAGCACGGGGGCTCCGGAGCCGCCCATCTCTGGCGTGCGGAGTCCGCAGATCCCGTCTTCCCCGAAGCGGAGCGAGGCGAAGAAGCACGCGAACCAGCCCCGCTCCAGCCCCGGGGTGGAGCGGAATCCCACGGGGGGCGGGAACTGGCGGAGGGCGATCCGGATGCCCCGGGGAGTGAGGGAGACGCGGGCGCTGTCGGACGCGGCGACGTCCGCCTCCCCCTGCCCGCCGAAGAGCGAGCCCAGGGCCGCGCCGGAGGGCGAGTGGAAGGTCAGCGTGGGAACCTGGTGTGCAACCAGCCGCTGGGAGGCGCGCAACGCCTCGTCATGAAGTACGCCGGCCCGCACCGGCTGGAGGCGGAGACCATCCACCGCGCCCAGCCGCATCAGCAGAGGGAAATCCTCGGCGCCAAGGAGTTCCACCGCTTCCTGCATCCGTGAGAGGTGAGCAAAGGGGATCAGGTGCTCCGTCCCTCCCGGCACGGAAAAGCGCAGTTTGTCGAACAAGCCATCCCCTCCCCTTATTCGAAGCGCGAGGGACCAAAATAAGGGCCGCAAATACCCAGCAGCCGGAATCCGGGCGTGCACACACCTCGGCCTTGCGACGAAACCCGTTTGGCACAAGGCTTGTGCGGAATTGTACAAATAGGAGGAGCTGTCATAAGCGATGCTTATAACCGTGATTGCTCCCAGCAATAGTCTTTCAGAACGTTGACAGTACTTTGTACGCAGGACTACAATGGGTTCGGTCTACGGCTTGTGGTACGTTCGAACTAGCACGTGTCCTGCGAAGGGGCAAGGTCCAGTATGGATTGGACGGAGGCTTCCTGACAAGAGCAAGTGGGGAAGGAGCGTACCGGGAGTATGCGAGAGTTTGTGAGACGCAATCATTTCCTGCTTCGGCGGCTTCACTCGCTTGCCGGTGTTGTTCCCGTGGGCCTCTTCCTGGTGTTCCACCTGTTCGAGAACTCGAAGGCCATGTACGGGCCCGAGGCGTACAACGAAGTCGTGCTGTCCATCAACTCGCTGCCGTTTATCCTGTTCATCGAGATCTTTGGCATTTTCCTGCCGCTTTACTTCCATGCGATCTACGGCATCTACATCGCGGCCGACGCCCGGCACAACGTCTCCCAGTACAGCTACGGCCGGAACTGGGCCTTCCTGCTGCAGCGCATCACCGGTCTGGTGACGCTGGTCTTCGTGACGTACCACATCTGGCACTTCCGAGTCCAGAAAGCCCTGGGCGTCTATGACGGGAACCTGGAACTGCCGGGCCTGCCCAGTTACACCATCGTCGCGGAGGCCTTCGCCAGCCCGCTGGCCAAGGTACTCTACGGGATCGGCATCGTGGCCGCGGCGTACCACTTCGCCAACGGCCTGTACACCTTCCTCATCACCTGGGGGATCACCATCGGCCCGCGCAGCCAGCGGGTCTCGAGCCTGGTCACGAACCTGCTGTTCGTGCTCGTCTCGGCAATGGGCCTCACCGCCCTGTTCGCATTCCAGATGTAGGAGGGAACGGTCGTGCGACGCAATCTCATTGTCGTTGGCGGCGGTCTGGCCGGGCTGATGGCCGTCATCAAGGCTGCCGAGGCCGGGTTCCACGTCGACCTGATCTCCCTGGTCCCCGTCAAGCGTTCCCACTCTGTGTGCGCGCAGGGGGGCATCAATGGCGCGGTGAACACCAAGGGCGAGGGTGACTCTCCCTGGATCCACTTTGACGACACCATCTACGGCGGCGACTTCCTGGCCGATCAGCCGCCGGTCAAGGCCATGTGTGAGGCGGCCCCGGGCATCATCTACCTCTTCGACCGGATGGGTGTGCCCTTCAACCGCACGCCGGAGGGGCTGATCGACTTCCGGCGCTTCGGCGGCACCCTGTATCACCGCACCGCGTTCTCCGGCGGCTCCACCGGCCAGCAGCTGCTGTACGCCCTGGACGAGCAGGTGCGCCGCCACGAGGTGGACGGCAAGGTCACCAAGTGGGAGGGGTGGGACTTCACCGGTCTCGTGCTCCACGAGGGCCGGGTGGTCGGCTGCACCGCGCAGAACCTGCGCACCATGGAGTTCCGGGCGTTCAAGGCCGACGCGGTCATCATGGCCACGGGCGGAATCGGCATGATCTTCGGCAAGTCCACCAACTCGGTGATCAATACCGGCTCCGCCGCCGCGATCGTCTACCAGCAGGGTGCATGGTACGCCAACGGCGAGATGATCCAGGTGCACCCCACCGCCATCCCAGGCGACGACAAGCTGCGGCTCATGTCGGAGTCGATCCGCGGCGAGGGCGGCCGCGTCTGGACCTACAAGGATGGCAAGCCCTGGTATTTCCTCGAGGAGAAGTACCCCAAGTACGGCAATCTGGTCCCGCGCGACATCGCCACGCGCGAGATCTTCGACGTCTGCGTCAACCAGAAGCTGGGCGTCGACGGCAAGAACATGGTCTACCTGGATGTGAGCCACATCCCGGCAGAGACCCTGCGCCGGCGCATCGGCAACCTCATCGACATGTACATCAAGTTCGTCGGCGACGACCCCACCAAGGTGCCCATGAAGATCTTCCCGGGGGTCCACTACAGCATGGGCGGCCTCTGGGCGGGCTACGAGAAGAAGGCCAACAACGACATGGACATCTCGAGCCCGAAGAGCTTCATGACCAACATCCCCGGCCTCTACGCCGCCGGCGAGGCCTCGTTCCAGCATCACGGCGCCAACCGGCTCGGCGCCAACTCGCTGGTCTCCTGCGTCTTTGACGGCATGGTGACCGGCCCTGCGGCCGTGAAGTACGTCCTGGGGCTCAACACCACCCCGGCCGAGGAGTTGCCCGAGTCGATTTTCGAGGCGGCCGTGCGGGAGGCCGAGGCCAAGTACCAGCGCATCCTGCGCATGGACGGTCCCGAAAACCCCTACGTCCTGGCCGACGAACTGGGCAAGGTCATGACCGACAACGTCACCGTGGTGCGGTACAACGCCAAGCTCCAGGAGACGCTCGTGAAGATCGCCGAGCTGAAGGAGCGGTACGAGCGGATCGGCGTACCCGACACCGGCAGCCACTCCAACCAGCCCGCTGTGTTCACCCGCTGGCTCCACGGCATGCTGGTCCTGGCGGAGGTCATCACCAAGGGCGCGCTGGCCCGGAACGAGTCCCGCGGGGCGCACTACAAGCCCGAGTTCCCGGAGCGGGACGACGCGAACTGGCTGAAGACCACCATTGCCCGCCACACCGAGGACGGGCCGGAGCTGTTCTACCAGCCGGTCGACATCACTCACATCCAGCCCCGCAAGCGGGACTACTCGAGCAAGTAAGGGGGTACGGGAACCGTGGCCGATCAGAGGAAGTTCATCGAACTCCGCATCAGGCGGCAGGAGGCACCGGATAAGCCCTTCTACTGGGAGGAGTTCCGCATCCCGTACCGCCCCGGCATGAACGTCATCGCCTGCCTGATGGAGATCCAGCGCAACCCGGTCAACGCCGAGGGCAAGCGCACCACGCCGGTGGTCTGGGACTCCAACTGCCTGGAGGAGGTCTGCGGCGCCTGCTCGATGGTGATCAACGGCAAGGCCCGCCAGGCCTGCTCCGCCCTGGTCGACAACCTGACGCAGCCGATCGTGCTGGAGCCGCTGAAGTCGTTCCCCCTGGTCCGGGACCTCATGGTGGACCGCTCCCGCATGTTCGAGGCGCTGAAGCGCGTGAAGGCGTGGATCCCCATCGACGGTACCCACGACCTCGGCCCCGGGCCGCGCCAGTCGCCCGCCGACCAGGAGTGGATGTATAAGCTGTCGGAGTGCATGACCTGCGGCTGCTGCATGGAGGCGTGCCCCAACTACAACGAGAAAACCGACTTCATCGGTCCCGCGCCGATCTCCCAGGTGCGGCTGTTCAACGCCCATCCGACGGGCAAGATGCACGCCCACGAGCGGCTGGAGGCCCTGATGGGCCCGGGCGGCATCATGGAGTGCGGCAGCGCCCAGAACTGCGTGCGGGCCTGCCCGAAGGGGATTCCGCTCACCACCTCCATCGCCGAGATCCAGCGGCAGCTCACCGTGTACGCCGTTAAGAAGATGTTCATGCAGTAGCGACGAAAGCGGGTTCGCCGGCCCTTCCGCGGGGTGGCGAACCCGCTCTCTTGTACCTAACATTACGGTGCGACGAGGCCGCTCCAGTTCAGGTACAGCAGGGGCAGGTTCCAGGGGAGCGTCGCCGTGAGCACCAGGCCCAGGCACCGGACCAGGGGCAGGCCCGAGATGCGGTGCACCCCTGCCGTCTGGGCCACGACCCGCCACACGAGGAACGGCACAGAGGCCCAGAGCACCAGCCAGTCCCGCTGCGTGAGGTAGGGGACGAAGGTGACGATGTCCTCCACCAGGAACAGCACCCACACCAGCCCCGTGTACTTGGCCGCCTCCTGGAGTTCGATCTTCCAGCCGAAGATGCGTCCGCTCCAGAAGAGCAGCACCGCCTGCACGGCGAACAGCGTCAGCATCAGGTTGAGAAGGCTCCAGAGCAGTGCCCCTGCCGGCAGTGAGGGCACGGCTGAGCGCACGCTGGGATGGAAGAGCAGCATGACGGCCTCGACGGTGAAGACGGTCAGCAGGATCCAGAGGTAGGCGAAACGCATCTGCGTCTGTGCCTGCGCGAAGGTTTCCGCCGGCCGCAGCAGCATGCCGCGGATCCAATCAGGCAAGGCCAAGGCCAACCCTCTCCTTCATCAGTCATAGGGCAGGGGCTCCCGCCGGGCTGCCACGCTCTGGACCAGGCCGATGGCGGCCATGTTGGCCAGCAGGGCGGTGGGTCCGTAGCTGACGAAGGGCAGCGGGATACCGGTGACCGGCATCAGCCCCATGGTCATGCCGACGTTCTCCAGAACGTGGGCGCCGAACAGGCCGGCGACCCCGACGACCAGCAGGGTGCCGTAGCGGTCGTTGGCGGAGAACGCGATGATCGCCAGCCGGAGGAACAGCAGCGCGTAGAGGCCGAGCAGCACGGCGCCTCCGACGAACCCCCACTCCTCGACCAGCGCCGCGAAGGCGAAGTCGGTGTGGGGGAAGGGGAGCCAGCCGTTCTGCTGATACTCGCCCTGCTTATACCCCTTGCCCCAGATGTCGCCGCTGGCGATCGCCATCTTGGACTGCAGCACCTGCCAGCCGGACCCCTGGGGATCCTTCTCCGGGAAGAGGAAGGCGTCGATGCGGGACCACTGACCCGGGTTGATGTTCAGCGGGAAGACGGTGCCGTATGTGTAGTGGCTCCAGACGGACCCGACGACGAACGCGGCCAGGAGAATCCCCGCCGCCAGCAGCTTCCGCCCCGGGAAGCCGCGGCCGTAGACCATGACGACGCCGATCACGGCGAACACCAGGGCGGTTCCCAGGTCCTTCTGCAGGACCACGGCGCCCAGGACGGGGAGCACGTGGAGGATCGGCGGCGCGAGGTGCCACCACGCGTCCAGCCGCTCCATGTCGTCGAGCTGCTTCGCCAGCGTGATGATCAAGAGCACCTTGCCCAGTTCAGACGGCTGCACCATGATGACGCCGAGGTCCAGCCAGTTCTTGTTGCCCATGACCTCGACGCCGAACGCCACGACGGCCAGCAGCATCGCCACGTTGAACCCGTAGATCCACCAGTGGAGGGCGCGCAGCTCGTTGTAGTCAAGGAGAAGCAGGATCGCCCAGGCGAAGATGCCCATGACGAGGGCGGCCGCCTGCTTGATGAGGTCCGCCTTGACCTCGTAGCTCGGCGCGGCGCTGGAGATCACGACAAAGCCGATGGCAGTGATGGCGAGGACGATGGCGAAGAGCGGCCAATCGATCATCCTCCAGAAGCGGCCGTGCCAGTACAGTGCGAACACCCCCTACAGCCCTATACCATTCGGTTGGACCGGCGCGAACCCCTCTTGGTTTCTTCTTGGCGCAAGCGCACAAAATGGGAGGGGCGGCAGCGCTCCCCTCCGCAAAAAAAGTGCCACCCGCAGGTGGCACGCTTATCGGCGAGTGATCAGGGCTGTACCTTCTTCGGCAGGCCCAGGTTGGCCCGGCCGTCGCGCGGACGCGCCTCGTTGACGGTCAGCGGGCGGCCTGCCCACTCCGCACCGTTCAGGGCATCGATCACCAGCTGGGCGGCTTCGTCGGGCACTTCCACGAAGCCGAACCCGCGACTGCGGCCGGTCTCGCGGTCCGTGACAATGCGAGCGGAGATGACCTCGCAGTACTGCGACACGGCGTTGTGCAGGTCCTCGCTGGTGGCTGCCCACGGCAGGTTACCGAAATAAAGGGTCTTGGCCATCTGCTCTCGTACTCCCGTCTCTGTGAATTTCTCGCAGCCGATGCCCTGAGGCAACGTCGCGACGTTTTCTTCAGTTTACACGTAGGGCCGGTTGGCGTGCAAGAGGGTTTGACCCCGGTACACCCGTCAGGTACAGTAAAATCACCCAACGAGGAGGCGGATCCGAGGTGCCGAGGCTCATCGCAGTGCTTTTCGGTCTCCTGCTTCTCGTCAGTTGCTCCGCACCGCCTGCGGGTCCTGCCGGGGCGGCGGAGGGCGGCGGTGCTGCCGGAGGCGAGCCCCCTGGCAGGGGCGCCGCAGACCCGCCCGCGGTGGAGGCAACCCCCATAGTATATGACCTCGTCATCGCCGGCGGCACCGTGGTCGACGGGACCGGCGCGCCCGGCTTCCGGGGCGACGTGGCGGTCAGCGGCGACCGCATCGTCGCCGTGGGCGACGTCGGACCGTACCGGGCGGAACGGGTCATCGACGCAACGGGGTTGGTGGTGGCCCCCGGGTTCATCAACCCCCATTCGCACACCCACGACGACCTGCTCAACCCCTTCATCGAGCGGGACGCCAAGGCCTCGCTGATGCAGGGCATCACCACTGAGATCGGCGGCGTGGACGGCCGGTCGCCGGTGGACATCGGCGCGTTCCTCTCCCGGCTTGAGGCGGAGGGGACGGGCGTCAACTACGGTACCTACCTGGGGCAGGGGTCCGTGCGCGCTCACGTGATGGGATGGGCCGAGGGACCGGCCGGCGAGGCGCAGCTGGCGGAGATGAAGCGGCTGGTGCGCGAGGGCATGGAGGACGGGGCCCTGGGCCTCTCCACCGGGCTCGAGTACCAGCCCGGGTCCTTCGCCGGAACGGCGGAGTTGGTGGAACTGGTGAAGGAGACCGCCCCTTACGGCGGCATCTACGCCACGCACATGCGCAGCGAGGGCGACGCCCTGGTGGAGGCGATCGAGGAGGCGCTGGAGATCGGTCGGCAGGCCGGCGTCCCCGTGAACCTTTCGCACCTGAAGATCGTGCACTACCGGAACTGGGGCAAGGAGGACGAGGTCGTCCGTCTGATCGAGGAGGCCCGGGCCGCCGGGCAGCGGGTCTTTGCCGACGTCTATCCCTACCGGGCGCCGGACTACGCGGTCAACCGCCCCCTCGCGGAGTGGGCTTCGGCCCTGCCGCCGGAGCACCTGCTGATCGTCGACGGGGCGCCCGGGGAGCTGCAGGGGCTGACCGTGGCAGAGGCCGCCGCACTGCTGGGCCTGCCGGAATCCGAAGCGGCCCGGAGTCTTCTGGCGCGGCACCCGAACACCCGGGTCGTGGCGCTGGTCTCCAGCGAGCGGGCGATGCACCGGTTCTACGCGGCGGACTGGTCCGTCGTCTCCACCGACGGGGAAGCGCAACCGAAGCTGGCCACGGCGGCGGAGGCGCGCGCCTACGCGTTCCACCGGCGCTCCTACGGCACCTACCCCCAGCTGTTCGAGGAGCTGGTGCGCAAGCGCGGGGTGCTCACGCTGGAGCAGGCCGTCCGCAAGTCCACCGGCCAGGTGGCGGACGAGCTGGGCCTGAAGAGCAGGGGCTACGTCAAGCCCGGGCAGTACGCCGACCTCGTGCTGTTCGATCCGGCGACCGTTGCCGACCGGACGACCTGGCTGAGCCCGCAGGAGTACCCCGAAGGCATTGCCTACGTGCTGGTCAACGGCCACGTGGTGGTGGACCGGGGCGAGTGGGTCGGCGGGCGCCACGGCCGGATCATCCGGCGGGGCGAGGAGTGAGGGCCGGCGCTCCGGCCCGCGGAGAGGAGGACCTGGCGATGGCCTTCTGGTTGATGAAGACCGAACCAACCGTCTACAGCTACGACGACCTGGAGCGTGCGGGGCGCGACCTCTGGGACGGGGTGCGCAACGCGGCGGCGGCCAGGAATATGCGGGCGATGAGGCCCGGCGACCTGTTCCTCTTCTACCACACCGGCGACGAACGGGCGGTTGTGGGCGTCGGGCGCATCGTCAGCGAGCCGTACCCCGACCCGACCGATTCGGAGGGCCGATGGGTCGCGGTGGATGTCGAGCCGCTCTACCGGTTCAGAACCCCGGTGACCCTGGCCGATGTTAAGGCCGATCCCCGGTTCGCCGACTGGGCCCTGGTGCGCCAGTCGCGCCTGTCGGTCATGCCGGTGAGTCAGGAGCAGTGGGCCTGGCTGCACGAGATGGGCGGGACCGAGCTCCGGGAGGCGTGAGCCGGGGGGGCGTGAGCCAGGGCGTGCGGCCCCCGTTCGGCCCTGGGAGATGGCGTGATTACGGGCGAGACGTCAGGAGAGGGGTGTCCCTCTCCTGACGATTTTTCTGTCATCTCACGGACCCCCTGAAACGCGCGCGGCGCCCCGAATCGTCTGTATTGACGGTGAACGGAGTGACCAGAGAGGAGGGGTTCTCTTGAGGGTGCGACGACTGCTGAGCGTCGTTCTCGCCCTCGTGCTGCTGCTGGGGGCGGCGCCGGCCCCGGCGGCGGCAGCGTCAAGGGGCATCGGTCTGGGACTCGGTCTGGGGCTCGGTTTCCTGGACGTCCCTGACAGCGACTGGGCCTGGCCGTATGTGGTGGAGATGCAGCTCAAGGGGCTCATGAGAGGCGTCGGCAACGGCCTCTTCCAGCCCTCGGCGCCGTTGACCCGAGCCGAGGCGGTGACGGTGGCCGTGCGGCTCATGGGGCTGGAGGATGAGGCCCAGCGGCTGAGTGAGAGCCGCATCCGCGAGCTGCTGCCCTACACCGACCGCGATCAGATTCCGGCATGGGCAAGGCCCTATATCGCTGTCGCGGTCGACTACGAGATCATGCCGATCGCGGAGGACGGCCTGCTGCGGGCCAGCGAGAAGGCGAGCCGGCTCTGGGTTTCCGTGCTGCTGGTCCGCGCGTTGGGCTACGAGGCCGAGGCGCAGGCCAAGATGACGGCGAGCCTGCCGTTCAAGGACGGCGATCTGGTGCCCGCCTCGCTGGTGGGTTACGTGGCGGCCGCCGTGGACCACGAGCTCGTGCAGGGCTTCCCCGACGGCACGTTCCGGCCCAACGACCCGATCACGCGGGCCCAGGCGGCGGCCCTGCTGTCCCGCACCGACCGACAGCTGGGCGAGCAGGGGCGGTTCCGTCCTGGTTACCTGGCGGGCGACCTGGTGTCGGCCAGCGAGCGGAACCGGACAATTACCCTGTCCGTGCAGGGTCGCAACCGGACGCTCTCGGTGGCCGCGGACGCGCCGGTCTTCCTGGATGAACGCCGGGCCGGCCTCGACGACCTGCCGAAGGGCGCCCGGGTCTCGGTGGTGCTCGACAGCGACGAGCGGGTGCTGATGGTCATCGCCCACTCGCCGGTCAATCTGCCCGGAGTCAGCGACGTGACGGGCGAGATCAGCGCCATCTTCCAGCCGTCCGAGATGGCCGGCGGGCTCGGGCTGCTGGTTCTGAAGCGCTCGGGCGGCAAGGAGCAGACCTACCCGCTGGCGCCGCAGGTGACGGCGACCTACAATGGCCGGTCCATCGCGCTGAACCAGCTGCGGGTCGGCGATAAGGTGCGGCTCAACGTCATCGCGGGAGTCGTCGTGGCCATCGAGGTGACCGAGCGCGGCTCCGGCGCCGGCACGGAGGACCAGATCAAGGGCACGATTGTCTCGGTCCAGCCGTACTCGATTTCGTTCCTGGGGTCCATCCGGGTGCGGGTCGGCAACAGCACCCGAACCATCACGGTGGCGCCCGGAGCGGTCATCACCCGGGAGGGCAACAGGGTGGACCTGACGGATCTGGAGCCCGGGGATGAGGTGACGGTGCGGCTGGCCGGCGGCATCGCCATCCGCATCACGGTCGACAAGCCCGCCCGCACGGAGGAGACCGTTCGGGGTGAGATCCAGTCCGTCCAGCCGGCGACGAAGAACACCCAGGCCCGGCTGCGCCTGCGCACCGAGGACGGCCGCACCCGCACGGTCACCCTGGCCGCCAACGTCGTCATCCGCCAGGGCAACAACCGGCTGACCGTGGCCGACCTGCGCCAGGGGGATCAGGTGCAGGTCCGGCTGGTGAACGGCGTGGCCGAGGAAGTCCGCGTCCTGTCCCGGGGCCCGCTGGTGGAAGAGGTGAGCGGGACCATCCAGCAGATCACGCCGGCCACCCGGACTTCCGGTCCGAAGGTGACGGTGAACACCGGCAAGGCGACCCGCACGGTGACCCTGGCCAGCGACGTCTCGATCCGGCACGGCAGCCGCAGGCTGCAGGCGGAGGACCTGCGGGTCGGCGATGAGGTCACCATCACCGTGGTGGACGGCGTCGGCACCGAGATCACCATCCACAAGCGCGGTCCGCTGGTCGAGGAGGTCTCCGGCACCCTGGAGAAGGTGGAGGCGGCCACCCGGAACCAGCCCGCGCGCATCACGGTGAAGACCGACGGCGGGAGCAGGCGCATCAACCTCGCCGAGAACGTCTCCATCCGCTACCGCAACACCCCGCTGCGGCTGGAGGAACTGCGGGTGGGCGACCAGGTGGTCGTGAAGACCGTGGACGGGGTCGGTACGGAGGTCACCGTCCGGAGCCGCGGGCCACTGGTCGAGGAGGTCTCCGGCACCCTGGAGAAGGTGGAGGCGGCCACCCGGAACCAGCCCGCGCGCGTCACGGTGAAGACCGACGGCGGGAGCAGGCGCATCAACCTCGCCGAGAACGTCTCCATCCGCTACCGCAACACCCCGCTGCGTCTGGAGGAGCTGCGGGCGGGCGATGAGCTGGTCGTGACGACGGTGGACGGCGTCGCCACCGAGATCCGTGTCGAAAAGCGCGGGCCCCTGGTCGAGCAGGTCACCGGGACGATCGAGGCGATCTACGACGTGTCGATCCGGTTCCGGTCCAGCATCGTGGTGAACACCGGCCGGGAGAAGGTCAGCATCGACCTGGATCCTGAGGTGCAGATTATCCATGGCCGGCAGCGGCTAGAGCCGGAGGACCTGCGGGTCGGCGACAGGGTGACGGTGACCCTGAAGGACGGCGTCGCCACCGAGATTGCGGTCACCGAGCGCGGCCCCGTGACGGAGAAGATCACAGGGACCATCGTGGAGGTCTATCCCGTCTCGATCACCTTCCGGGCCAGCATTGACGTGCGGACCGACGAGGGCGTCCGGAACATCCCGCTGGCGGCCGACGCCTCCATCCGGCGAGGCGACAGCCCCATCCGGATCACCGACCTGCAGCCCGGCGACCGGGTGATCGTGACCCTGGTCGACGGCGAGGCGGCCGACGTGCTGGTGGAGGAGATCCCGGCCCAGGAGGTCACCGGCCAGCTGGTGGCGATCTACCACGTTTCCATCGACTTCTCCCCCAGCCTGCGGCTGTACACTGGCGACGGCCAGCAGCGGGTCCTTCTCAGCCCGGCCACGTCCTATGTCCGGGACGGCCGGCGGGTGGAGCTGGACGACTTGCAGGCCGGCGACCGGCTGCGCATCCGGTTGGTGAACGGCATCGCGGACCGGATCCTCGTTGAGGAGCGGCCCGAGGTGGTGGAGCTCACCGGGACGATCCGGGCCATCGCGGACGACGTGATCACCCTGCGGGTGAACGGGCGTCAGGACCGGAAGCTGATCCTGGCCGAGGAGGCGGTGCTTACCCTGGGCGAAGGGAAGATCCGCGTGAGCGACCTCCGCATGGGCGACCGGGTCACGGTGAAGGCCCGGGGCGACGTGGTCCTCCAGCTGGAGGTGGAGCGGCGCACCGGCCGGTAGCGGACGGAGCTGCGCTTCCGGCAGGCACCCGGTAAACGCCGGGGCTGCGCCGACATGGCGGCCGGAAGACAACAAGAGGAGCAGGGCGTGAGCACACGCCCTGCTCCTTCTCACTGCTGTAGGTTCGCTGCGGCCAGGGGCTTGTGTCCCTAGTCTGCCGAGGTGACTTCCATCCGGGCCAGGTGCTCGTACCGGCGCCACCTGGTCTCGACGGCCTCCTGGGCCGACCGGAGGAGCTCCTGCGCGGCCTCCGGATTGAACTTGCGGAGCTGCGCATACCGGGTCTCGTTGTAGATATACTCCTCCAGCGACACCTTCGGCGCCGGGCAATCCAGCTGGAACGGGTTCTTGCCCTCGGCCACCAGGCGCGGGTCGTAGCGGTAGACGGGCCAGTGACCGGACTCGACGGCCAGCTTCTGCTGGACGAGACCCTTGGCCATGTCGATGCCGTGGGCGATGCAGTGGCTGTAGGCGATGATGATCGACGGGCCGTCGTAGGACTCGGCCTCGCGGATGGCCCGGATCACCTGGGCGTCGTTGTAGCCCATCGCCACCTGGGCGACGTAGACGTTGCCGTACTGCATGGCGATCATGCCCAGGTCCTTCTTGCCCACCGGCTTGCCGCCGGCCGCGAACTTGGCCACCGCGCCCAGCGGCGTCGACTTGGAGGCCTGGCCGCCGGTGTTGGAGTACACCTCGGTGTCGAGCACCAGGATGTTGACGTTCTTACCCGAGGCGAGGACGTGGTCGAGGCCGCCGAAGCCGATGTCGTAGGCCCAACCGTCGCCGCCGACGATCCAGACCGACTTCTTGACCAGGTAGTCGGCGATCGCCGCGAGCTGCTCCGCCCGCGGGTCGGCGATGGCGGCCAGCCGCTTCTTCAGCTCGGCCACCCGCTCCCGCTGCGCCTCGATGCCGGCGGTGGTGGACTGGTCGGCGCTCAGCAGGGCGTCGGCCAGGTCGGCGCCGATCTGGTCACGCAGGGCGTCGACCAGCTCGGCGGCCATGGCGGCCTGCTTGTCGACGGCCAGCCGCATGCCCAGGCCGAATTCGGCATTGTCCTCGAACAGCGAGTTGGACCAGGCCGGGCCGCGGCCCTCGTTGTTCTTCGCCCACGGGGTGGTCGGCAGGTTGCCGCCGTAGATCGAGGAGCAGCCGGTGGCGTTGGCGATGAGCGCCCGGTCGCCGAACAGCTGGGAGATCAGCTTCAGGTACGGGGTCTCGCCGCAGCCCGCGCAGGCGCCGGAGAACTCGAACAGCGGCCGGGCCAGCTGCACGTTGCGGACGTTGTTGAACGGGATCTGCGTCTCGCTGATGTCCGGCAGGGAGAGGAAGAAGTCCCAGTGGCCCTGGGCCTGCGCCCGGGCGGCCTCGACGTCGGTCATGTTGATGGCCTTGTGGGACGGATCCTGCTTGCTCTTGGCGGGGCAGGCCTCGACGCACAGGGCGCAGCCGGTGCAGTCCTCGATGGAGACCTGGATGGTGTACCGCTTGCCCGGCAGCTCGCGGAAGCGGGCCGGCATGTGCTTGAAGCCCTCGGGAGCCGAGGCCAGGTCCGCTTCGTCCGCCACCTTGGCCCGGATGACGGCGTGCGGGCACACGAGTACGCACTTGCCGCACTGGATGCAGACGTCCGGATCCCAAACGGGCACCTCGAGGCCGATGGACCGCTTCTCCCACTGGGTGGTGGCGGTCGGGTAGGTGCCGTCGGCAGGGATCAGCGAGGTGGGCAGCAGGTCGCCGCGGTTGGCGATCATCTCGGCCGTCACCTTCTGGACGAACTCCGGCGCCTCGGGCGGAACCGGCGGCCGCAGGTCGAAGGTGGAGGTGACCTCGCCGATCTTCACCTCGTGCAGGTGGGCCAGGGCGGCGTCGACGGCGGCGAAGTTCTTCTGCACCACCGTCTCGCCCTTGCTGCTGTAGGTCTTCTCGATCGCCTTCTTGATCTTGGCGATCGCCTCGTCCTTGGGCAGCACGCCGGAGATGGCGAAGAAGCAGGTCTGCATGATGGTGTTGATGCGCCGGCCCATGCCCGTCTGCCGGGCGACGTTGTCGGCGTCGATGGCCCAGAGCTTCAGCCCCTTCTCCACCACCTGCTGCTGGAAGGACCGCGGCAGGTGGTTCCACACCTCGTCCGCCGGGTACGGCGAGTTCAGGAGCACCGTCGCCCCCGGCGTCGCGGCGTCCAGCACCGGGTACTTGTACAGGAACACGAACTGGTGGATCGCCACGAAGTTGGCCTTCTGGATCTGGTAGGTGGACTTGATCGGCCGCGGGCCGAAGCGCAGGTGGGAGATGGTGATGCCGCCGGACTTCTTCGAGTCATAGACGAAGTAGCCCTGGGCATAGAAGTCCGTCTCCTCGCCGATGATCTTGATGGAGTTCTTGTTCGCCCCGACCGTGCCGTCGGAACCCAGGCCCCAGAACACGGCCCGGTGGACGTCGTCGGCCTCGGTGGAGAAGTTGGGGTCGTACTCGATGTGGGTGTGGGTGAGATCGTCGACGATCCCGACGGTGAACCGGTTCTTGGGCCGGTCCTTCTTCAGTTCGTCGAAGATGCCCTTGATCATGGCCGGCGTGAACTCCTTCGAGCCCAAGCCGTAGCGGCCGCCGACGACGATGGGCAGGCTGGACCGCTCGCCGTTTATGACCGCGGTGGACAGGGCGGTCAGCACGTCCTGGTAGAGCGGCTCACCGGCCGAGCCGGGCTCCTTGGTCCGGTCGAGGACGGCGATGGCCCGCACGCTCTCGGGGATGGCCTTCAGCAGGGCGTCCGCCGCGAACGGCCGGAAGAGGCGGACCTTGATCAGGCCGACCTTCTCGCCGCGGGCGTTCAGGTACTCCACGGTCTCCTCGACGGCCTCGGCGCCCGAACCCATGAGCACGATGACCCGGTCCGCGTCCGGGGCGCCGACGTAGTCGAACAGGTGGTACCGGCGGCCGGTGAGCTCGGCCAGCTGGTCCATGCACGCCTGCACGATGCCCGGCGTGGCCAGGTAGTAGGGGTTCGAGACCTCACGGGCCTGGAAGTAGACGTCCGAGTTCTGGGCGGTGCCGCGCATGACCGGCCGGTCCGGCGTGAGGGCCCGCTCCCGGTGGGCCTTGACCAGCTCGTCGTCGATCATGGCCCGGATGACCTCGTCGGGCAGCAACTCGATCTTCTGGACCTCATGGGAGGTGCGGAAGCCGTCGAACGCGTGCACGAAGGGGACGCGCGCCTTCAGGGTGGCGGCCTGGGCGATCAGGGCGAAGTCCATGACCTCCTGGACGTTGTTGCTGAAGAGCATCGCCCATCCGGTCTGGCGGGCCGCCATGACGTCGGAGTGGTCGCCGAAGATGGAGAGGCCCTGGGTGGCGATGGCCCGGGCCGCGATGTGGAACACGGTCGGGGTCAGCTCGCCGGCGATCTTGTACATGTTGGGGATCATGAGGAGCAGACCCTGGGATGCGGTGAAGGTGGTCGCCAGGGCGCCGGCCTGCAGCGCGCCGTGGATCGCACCGGCGGCGCCGCCCTCCGACTGCATCTCCTGAACCTGCGGGACCGTGCCCCACAGATTCTTGATACCGGCCGCGGCCCACGCGTCGGCGAACTCGCCCATGGGGGACGACGGCGTGATCGGGTAGATGGCGATGACTTCGTTGGTGCGGTACGCAACGTAAGCTGCAGCCTCGTTGCCGTCGATGGTTACTTTCCTGGGCATCGTCTCACACTCCTATCACAGGCTGCACCGCTTGCAGCCGTCGTGCTGCCTAACCTACATTATTGTAACGTGCACGGACTTTGGCCTAACAGGGCAACAAAGTCTCCATTTCGCGCTCCCCGGATGGGCCAAAGTACGGAGGGAGAGTTGCAGCACACTAGGGCCATAGACCGAGTGCCGGCTACCACGCCGCGACGTGGCCGTCCGTCCGTGGCTCCGTCGCGCCGACCAGCACGCCGCTGTCCTGCCGCCAGATGATCTGTCCGCGGCCGAATCCGCCGGAACCCAGCGCCCAGCGCACGGCGTGGCCCCGGCGCGCCAGCGCGTCCGCGATGTGTTCCGGGACGGCGTGCTCCATCTCGACGGTTCGCCCCTCCACCCATCGCCAGCGGGGGGCGTCCAGGCAGGCCTGGGGATTCATGCCGAAGTCGATGGCGTTCACGATCACCTGCACGTGGCCCTGGGGCTGCATGAACCCGCCCATGACGCCGAACGGGCCCACGGCCTGGCCGTCGCGGGTGAGGAAGCCGGGGATGATGGTGTTGTACGGCCGCCTGCCCGGGGCGAGGCAGTTGGGATGGGCGGGGTCGAGCCGGAAGGTGTGGCCCCGGTTGTTGAGGGCGATGCCCGTCTCGGGGATGACGATGCCGCAGCCGAACCCCATGTAGTTGGACTGGATGTAGGACACCATGTTGCCCTCGGCGTCCGCGGCGGCGAGGTACACCGTCCCGCCCTTCGGCGGCCGCCCGGGCGCGGGCTCGAGCGCGGTGCGGCCGATCAGCCTGCGCCGCTCCTCGGCGTAGGCGTCCGAAAGCAGCTCTTCGGGCGTGACGTCCATCGACTGCGGATCGGCAATATAGCGGAGGCCGTCCGCGAACGCCAGCTTGATCGCCTCGATCTGCAGGTGATAGGCCTCCGGTTCCTCACGGGAGCCGAAGGAGAACCCCTTCAGGATGTTCAGGGCCATCAGGGCCACCAGCCCCTGTCCGTTGGGCGGCAGTTCCCACACATCGTAGCCGCGGTAACGGACATGCAGGGGCTGCACCCATTCGGGCCGGAACGATGCCAGATCCTCCAGGTCGAGGAAGCCGCCGTGGCGCCGGGCGAAGGCGGCGATGCGCTCGGCGAGCTCGCCCCGGTAGAACGCCTCTCCGGCGGTCTCGGCGATCAGCCGGAGGGTGCGGGCGTGGCCGGGGGAGCGCCAGATCTCTCCGATCGCCGGCGCCCGTCCCGCGGGGGCGAAGGTGTCGAACCAGGGGCGGAACTCCTCTCCGGCGAGGTTCCGCCGGTAGTTCTCGTAAGCCGCCTCCCAGTTCCGGCCCAAGGTGGGCGAGACAGGGTAGCCGCGCTCCGCGTACTCGACCGCCGGGGCCAGGACCTGTGCGAGGGGCAGCCGGCCGAACCGGCGGTTCAGCTCCACCCAGGCGGCCGGCGCACCGGGCACCATCGCCGGCGCGAGCCCGTAGCGGGGCATCTCGCTCAGCCCCGCCCGGTTCAGGCTCTCAAGGGTCAGCTTGCGCGGGGCGGGCCCGCTGCTGTTGAGGCCGTGGAGTTGCCCGCCGGCCCAGACCAGGGCGAAGGCGTCGGAGCCGATGCCGTTGGACGTGGGCTCGACCACCGTGAGCGCCGCGGCGGCGGCGACGGCCGCATCGACCGCGTTGCCGCCCTGCTGCAGGACGGTCAGCCCCGCCTGCGCGGCCAGCGGCTGCGAGGTCGCAACCATGCCCCGGGCCGCGTACACGCAGTTGCGGCGGGAAGGGTACGGATAATCCAGCGGATCGAAGCGCATGCGCCATCCCCCTCGACATGGAAGTTTTCCATAGCGGATCCGGCCTCAGGCCGGCGGCCTGCCGCCCAGCCGGGACACGACGTGGGCGTAGGTGCGCAGGGCCTCCTCCCCGGCGGGCGTGAGCCGGTATACGCCGCGTGCGGTGCGTTCATACCATCCGTAATAGTTCCGCTGCAGAATCGGCGCCGCAGCCTCTACGCCGGTGGCTGCCCGGATCGTGCGCACGGCGGACGGGCCCTGTTCCCGGAGGTAGGCCGCGATGCGGAGGGCCTCCTCCCGGTAGGCGGTGATCAGGGGCGAGCGGGTCGACCCGCCCACGTTGTAGTCTCCGGAACGCCGGGCAACCTCGCGCAGCAGCGCCGCCCGCTGCCGGGATCGGGGGCGGGGACGCCAGGGCTCCGGGTCGAAGAGGACCGCGGCCGCCGGTCCACCGCCGGTGAAGCGCACGACCATCAGGCCCAGGCCCAGGCGGCGGCACAGGTGCTGGATCTGGGTCCAGCGCCGGCCCCGGGCGCGGCGGGGCGCCTCCACCGCGACGTAGACGAGATCGGTCAGGCGGAGCCGGTCGACGGCCTGGAGGAGCAGGTCGAGGTTTACGGTCCGCTTCAGCTCGACGATCACCAGGTCATCCCCGCGCACCGCCGCCAGGTCGCAGCCGTTCACCTCGCCTCGCACGGTGAAGCCGAGCCCCTCCAGCAGGGACTTCACGGGCTCATACAGGTCGCGTTCGGCGCGTTCGGCCAACGGGGCAGCACCTCCTTCAGGGCGGACGTCCTCCTGCGAGATTCCGTCAGCGGTGCGCCGAATCCTGCCCGTCGGCGCGGTCGGGACCGCACGGGACGGCGGGGCATAGCATAAAGGGAGTGAAGTCATCAGCCGTCTCGCCCTTCAGGAGGTATGCGCGTGTTCTTCGGAGGCTTTCCGATTCCCGGGATCACCTGTCCCTCGCCGCCGCTGGTGACCAAGACCTGGACGCCGGTGGGCAAGGGCATCCCCCTGCCGGCGCCGACCACCTTCGGCAAGCCGCTGGCCACGCCGGTGGCGGCGCCGGTCACCGCGGGGGTGGCCGTGCCGCTGCCCACCCCGACGGCGCCTGTCGTCTTCCCCGTTACGTACCCCTTCGGCGTTCCCGCCACCGGCGCGGTCTTCCCGTTCCCGGCAGCTCCGGTGATCAGCCCGTTCGGCAAGCCCTTCATCACCGGGGTCCCGGCGGTCTGGGGCGTGCCGATCTGCTGCTGAGATTCACGGAGGGCTCGCCGGCGCGATGCGGGGGCAGGTCGGCTCAGTCCGACCTGCCCCCGTGAGCTGCTTCCAGCGCACAGTGCGGCGCGCGGGCACGGCGATCGCCGGCGCACCCCAGCGCCCGGGCAAACCGTACAGGTTAGCGAACAGCACCGCCATCTCGGCGCGGGGCAGGGCATGAGGCGGTGCCCGCGGCAGGGCACCAGCACCGTTTTCCTTCGAAATCCTCAGTTCGAGGCGGAATGTGCACCTGCCCCCCGCCGCACAGTGCACATTTCGCCTTCTCACCGGCAACTGTTTCCACTCAGACCTCCAGTTCAAGGCGGAATGTGCACCCGCCCCCCACAGCGCAGTGCACATTTCGCCTTCTCGCCGGCAACTGTTTCCCCTCAGACCTCCAGTTCGAGGCGGAATGTGCACCTGCCCCCCGCCGCGCAGTGCACATTTCGCCCTCTCACCGCCAACTGTTCCCCCTCGAACCGCCAGTTCGAGGCGGAATGTGCACCTGCCCCCCGCCGCACAGTGCACAGTTCGCCTTCTCACCGGCAACTGTTTCCACTCAGACCTCCAGTTCAAGGCGGAATGTGCACCCGCCCCCCACAGCGCAGTGCACATTTCGCCTTCTCGCCGGCAACTGTTTCCCCTCAGACCTCCAGTTCAAGGCGGAATGTGCACCTGCCCCCCGCCGCGCAGTGCACATTTCGCCCTCTCACCGCCAACTGTTCCCCCTCGAACCGCCAGTTCGAGGCGGAATGTGCACTCGCTTCCCGCTGCCCAGTGCACATTCCGCCTCCTCATGGTCATCCGTGCCCCCTCGAATCCCCGGTTCGAGGCCGTAGCTCCGCCGGCAGTCTGTGCAGGGGACTTAGAGATCGGCCGGCTTGCGCTTGCCTACCATCTGCCCCGGAGAGAAGCCCCCGCCTTGGCCAGGACTTGGTTCCGGCCAACCCTGCACCGGATCCCACGCGATCGTCGGGGCGCTTCCTGAAACACCCAACCCGGTAGCAAGCAGACGGGGCTGTCCCAAGCAGAGTCATCTGCTTTCGGGACAGCCCCTGTACCTTCCTCTGGCACTTGGTGCTCGGTGCCCCATGAGCGGACCGCACACGGCGTTGGGCGTAACCTACCGTTCCGCCGGTGGTCTGCACGGACCTGGAGGTCCAGTGCCAGACGCCGCATCACCGGCCACGTCAGCCGTTCCGGCCGTGAACGAGCCGGGTGGGCCGAACACCGCTCACTGGGCAGCCTGACCGGTCACTGCAGGCCCCGCCTACTTCTCCGTCGCGAGGCGCCGCAGCACCGTCTGCAACACGCCGCCGTTCTTGTAGTACTCGATCTCGACGGCGGTGTCGAGGCGGGAGGTGACGTCGAACCGGATCTCCCGGCCGTCGGCCTTGCGGGCAGTCACCGCGAAGGTCTGGCGCGGGGTCAGCTCGCCGCTGATGCCGGTGATCGTGTACTCCTCCGTGCCGTCGAGGCCAAGGGAGGCGGCGTTCTCGCCCTCCTGGAACTGCAGCGGGAGCACGCCCATGCCGATCAGGTTGGAGCGGTGGATGCGCTCGAAGCTCTCGGCGATGACGGCCTTCACGCCCTGGAGCATCACGCCCTTGGCCGCCCAGTCGCGGGAGGAGCCCATGCCGTAGTCCTTGCCGGCGATGACCACCAGCGGCGTGCCCGCCTCCATGTACTTGACGGCCGCGTCCCAGATGGGCATGATCTCGCCTGTGGGCAGGTACTTGGTGTAGCCGCCCTCCTTGCCGTCCGCCAGGGCGTTGCGCAGCCGGATGTTGGCGAAGGTGCCGCGCTGCATCACCTCGTGGTTGCCGCGGCGGGAGCCGTACGAGTTGAAGTCGACGGGATCGACGCCGTGCTCCATCAGGTACTTGGCCGCAGGGCTGCCCATGGCAATGGCGCCGGCCGGGGAGATGTGGTCGGTGGTGATGGAGTCGCCCAGCAGCGCGAGCACCCGGGCCCCCTCGATGTCCTTCACCGGCGGCGGGGTCAGCTGCATGTCCTTGAAGTACGGCGGCTGCTGGATGTAGGTGGAGTCAGGATCCCACTGGAACAGCTCGCCTTCGGGGGCTTCCAACTGCTGCCAGTTCTCATCGCCGTCAAAGACCCTGGCGTACTCCTGCTTGAACATCTCCGGCGTGATGGCCTTGGCGATCGCGGCCTGAATCTCCGCGTTGGTAGGCCAGATGTCCTTCAGGTAGACCGGGTTGCCCTCGGGGTCGTGGCCGACGGGATCGGTCCTGAGGTCGATGTCCACCGTGCCGGCCAGCGCGTAGGCGACGACCAGCATGGGCGAGGCCAGGAAGTTGGCCTTGACCAGCGGGTTGACGCGGCCCTCGAAGTTGCGGTTGCCCGAGATGACGGCCGCGACCACCAGGTCGTTCTCGGTGACGTCCTTCGCGACGTCTTCAGGCAGGCTGCCGGAGTTGCCGATGCAGGTGGTGCAGCCGTAGCCCACCACGTGGAAGCCCAGCGCCTCCAGCGGCTCCATCAGGCCGGAGGCCTTCAGGTAGTCGGTTACCACGCGGGAGCCGGGGGCCAGCGAGGTCTTCACCCAGGGCTTGCGCGCAAGCCCCTTGGCGACGGCCTTCTGGGCGACCAGGCCCGCGCCGATCATCACGGCGGGGTTGGAGGTGTTGGTGCAGGACGTGATGGCGGCAATCACCACGGAACCGTGCTGGACGCCGGTCTTGGTGGCCACCGCGACCCCGCCGCCCTTCTTGATCTGCTCGTCGAAGTTCTTGTGGAAGGTGGTCCGGACGCCGCTCAGCTGCACCCGGTCCTGCGGGCGCCGCGGGCCGGCCAGCGAGGGCTCCACCGTCGAGAGGTCCAGCTCCAGGGTGTCGGTGAACTCGGGGTCGGGCGTCGCGTCAGTGCGGAAGAGCCCCTGCTCCTGCAGGTAGCGACGGACCATCTCCACGTGCTTCTCGTCGCGGCCGGTCTGGCGCAGGTAGTCCAGGGTGATCTCGTCGACCGGGAAGAAGCCCATGGTTGCGCCGTACTCGGGGGCCATGTTGGCGATGGTCGCCCGGTCGGCCAGCGAGAGGCTGGACAGGCCCGGGCCGTAGAACTCGACGAACTTCTCGACGACGCCCTTCTGCCGCAGCATCTGGGTGACGGTCAGCACCAGGTCGGTGGCCGTGGCCCCTTCGGGCAGGCGGCCGGTCAGCTTAAAGCCGACGACCTCGGGCACCAGCATGTAGGAGGGCTGGCCCAGCATGGCCGCCTCGGCCTCGATGCCGCCCACGCCCCAGCCCAGCACGCCCAGGCCGTTGATCATCGTGGTGTGGGAGTCGGTGCCTACCACGGTGTCGGGCAGGGCGACCAGCTCGCCGTCGATCTCGCGCAGGGCGACGCAGGGGGAGAGGTACTCCAGGTTCACCTGGTGGACGATGCCCATGCCCGGCGGCACGGCGCGGAAGTTGCGGAAGGCCTTCTGCGCCCACTTCAGGAAGACGTAGCGCTCCCGGTTCCGCTTGAACTCCAGCTCGACGTTGAACTTGTAGGCCCAGTCCACGGCGAAGGCGTCGACCTGCACCGAGTGGTCGATGACCAGGTCCACCGGGACCAGCGGGTTGATCTGTTCGGGGCGGCCGCCCAGCTTCACCATGGCGTCCCGCATCGCGGCGAGGTCCGCGACCACCGGCACGCCGGTGAAGTCCTGCAGCACGACCCGGGAGGGGATGAACGGGATCTCCTTCCGGGGCAGCTCGCGGGGGTTCCAGGCGGCGAGCGTCCGCACGTCTTCCTCCGTGACCAGGTAGCCGTCCAGGTTGCGCAGCAGGTTCTCCAGCAGGATGCGCACCGAGAAGGGCAGCCGGTCGAGCTTCACGAGCCCCGCCTGCTCCAGCGCCGACAGACGGTAGATGACCGCCGTCCCCGAACCGGTGTCGAAGGTCGACTTGGCCTTGAACGGATCCGTGCGAGACATCTGAGCACCTCTTTTCCGTATGGCAGTATTGGCGATCCGCGGAACGCCTCCGGCGGGCACCGCCGTTGGGACCATGAGAAGTTTAGATATTCGGTAGCATATCAGAGAGAATCCAATTCCCGTCGGCTCTATTCTAGAACAATCTTTCGAAGCCGTAAATCGACAGGCCTATGACGGGTCGTTATGACGGTATAAGGTGGCGGGGTGGGCAACGGCGCGGATAGTGCAGAAGGCCAGAGGGGTATACAATAAGGATATGGAAGCGATACAGGGGCGGATCGTGCGCAGGCTCGACCAGCTGTTCCGAACGGGCTATCCCCATCCCGTGAACCTGTTTGCGGCCCTGATGCTGGCTTTCCTGCCGGTGCTCTCGTGGCTCTCCGGGGAGGCGGCAGCAAGGGTTGTCTGGGCGCGGCTTGCCGGGGTCGGGCTCAGCTGGGCGTACCTGGCGGTCTGGTCGCGCATCCGTCCGGTGGCGCCCGGCTGGAGCAGGGGGATCCGGCACGAGCTCTACCTGCTGGCCCAGGCCCTGCTCGTGGCGGCCATCTACGCGCTGGACGGCGGGCTCACCCGCTTTCTCTTCGCGGTGGTCGCCGTCCAGGCGGTCTACCTGATCCCCGTCCGACGGTGGGCGCCGTTTGTGGGCACCCTGGCCGCCCTCTGGCTGGCGCTGTACCTCGCCATCACGCCCCCCGGCGTGCCCGGGGCGAGCATGGTCGTCAGCATCGGCATGTACCTGCTCTACCTGGTGTTCGCCGCCCTGGTCACGCTGACCATGCTGCAGCAGGAGCGGGAGAGCCAGCTGGCCCGGCAGCTGCTGGATGGCGTGAATCAGCGGCACGAGGTGCTCCGGGAGTACGACCGCACGGTGGAGCACCGGGCGGAGAGCGAGGAGAGGGAGCGGCTGGCCCGGACCATCCACGCCGGCCTGGTCTCCCGCCTCTCCGCGCTGGAGGGCCGGCTCCGGGACATGCTGGCCGCCGGACAACTCGATTACGCGGCCGTCAGGGAGGCGCGGCTGGAGGCCAAGGCCGTGTTGGGGGAGGTGCGGTCGGCCGTCCGCACCCTGCGCCCGGGCGAGGAGGGGGCGGAGCTGGACGAGGCGGACACCCCCGGCCGGTTTGCAGGCCCCCCGGACCCGCAGGCGCCGCTGAAGCTCACGGATCCGATCCGGGTCTACCACGTCTGGAACGCCGGGGTGCTGGCGGTCACCGCCGGGGTCATGCTGGTCGCACACTGGGTGGCCGGCGACCCGCACTGGTGGCGGGTGCTGCTGCTCACAATCCTGCTGCTGGGGGCCTACGCGGGGGCGTCGGTAAGCCCCGTCCCGTATGCCTGGCGCGCCTTCTTCGTCGTGGCCCAGGCCGCGCTGATCCTCCTGCTGGTCTGGACAACCGGCGAGCCGCTGATGAACCAGCTCTTCCTCGTCGTGTCCGCCCAGATGGTCTTCCTGATGCCGGGCGGATCGCGGGGCGTCGTGGCGGCCGTGGCCTTCCCGACGCTGCTCACCGGCGCCTCCCTCGTGCTGATCGGCGGGGGAGGGGCCGTCCCGCCCCTTTCCCTGACCGTGGCCTTCGGCGTCACCTACTTCTTCGCCGCGGTCATGGCGCAGATGACCCGGCTCCAGCTGGAGGCCCGCACCCGGTCCATGCTCTACGCACAACAGCTGCGCGAGGTGAACCGGCAGCTGGAGGCCAGGCTGGTGGAGGCCAGGCGGATGGCCATCGCCCGGGAGCGGGTGCGCATGGCCCGGGAGATCCACGACGGGCTGGGCCACCACCTGACGGCGGTGATCGTGGAGCTGCAGAACGCGGAGGCCCTGGCCGGCGAGGAGCCGGAGGCGGCTGCCGCACACGTGCGCCGGGCGCTGGAGGTGATCCGGGCCGCCATGCGCTCCAGCGCGGAGATGGTGGAGACCCTGGACCGCTTCGACCGGCCGTTGCCCAGGGCGATCCAGGACCTGGTGACCCGCTGGATGCAGACCACGGGTACACCGGTGATCCTCCGGGTGGACGGCGAGGGCGGCGACCTGCCGGCGGCGGCGCGCATGACCGTGTTCCGCACCGTGCAGGAAAGCCTCACCAACATCCAGAAGCACGCGCGGCCCACCCGCGTCGAGATTACCCTCACCCGGCTGCCCGACCGGGTGACGCTCCGGGTCGTCAACGACGACCTCGGGCGGAGCGACCGTGCGGAGGCGGTCCGGTCCGGCTTCGGCCTGGTGGGTCTCAGGGAGCGGGCGCAGGCGCTCAACGGGGAGTTTGATGCAGGCCCGCGCAGTGATGGCGGCTTTCAGGTATCATTGAGCCTGCCGATCGGTCTCTGATGGAGGGAGCCCCATGGACGGACGGAAGATCCGCATCATGATCGTGGACGACCAGTCCCTGCTCAGGCGGGGGCTCGCCGCGTTGCTGAACCGCAACCCGGACATGGAGGTGGTCGGCGAGGCGTCGAGCGGCGAGGAGGCCCTGCGGATGGCGGCCGAGCTGAAACCGGACGTGATCCTGATGGACGTGCGCATGCCGGGGATGGACGGTGTCACGGCGACGCGGGAGCTGGTCCGCAGCGGCACCGCCGCGGGGGTCATCATCCTGACCACCTTCGACGACGACGAGTACATCTTCGAAGGGCTGGCCGCCGGCGCGCGCGGGTACCTGCTGAAGGACGCCGAGTACGACGAGCTCTCGCAGGCGATCCGCACCGTGGCCGCGGGGGAGTCGCTGCTGCAGCCGCAGATTACCACCCGCGTCCTGAAGGAGTTCAGCCGGCTCTCCTCCATGGCCGCCAGCCGGCCGAAAGCGCGGCCGCTGGTCGAGCCGCTCACCGAGCGGGAGACCGAGGTCCTGCGCCTGATGGCCTCAGGCGCCTCCAACCAGGATATCGCGGAGAAGCTCTTCATCGGCCAGGGTACTGTAAAGCATCACGTGCGCTCCATCTTCGCCAAACTCGGGGCGCGGGACCGGGTGCACGCGATCCTGCTGGCTCAGGAACTCAACCTGGTCTAGTCGGGGACAAGCCGGACTATCCCTTTGGGCAGAGGCGCCGCACACCGCGGCGCCCAAACTCTGCCCTGCGATCGGACCCGTGGGCAGATGCGCCGCCGCCCGGGAGAAGGTACGCTGAGTGGAGACGCGGGCGGGCCGCCGCTCCGGCGGCTGCAGCCCGGTGAGGAGGATCCACGATGACGCATAATCGCTCCTGCACCCTGGTGGTAGATGGAGGAGTCGATCTGCCGGAGGCTCTGATCGAGCAGTACGGCCTGCATATTGTTCCGCTGACCGTCAATTTCGGGGACGAGAGCTACCAGAGCGGCGTCGACATGACCCCGGCCGCTTTCTACCAGCGGCTGAGGGAGCGGGGCGAGTTCCCGACGACGTCCCAGCCCGCCGTGGGCGACTACGTCACCGCGTACCGGCGGGCGGCTGAGGCGGGGCTGCCCATCCTGTCGCTGCATCTCTCCTGCGGGCTCTCGGGCTCGTACAACGCCGCGAGCGCGGCGCGGGCGCTGGTGCCCGAACTGGACATCACCCTGGTGGACACCCGGACGCTTTCGGGTGAGATGGCCCTCCAGGTGCTCGTCGCCGCCGAGATGGCCGAGCAGGGGCGGTCCATCGCGGAGATCCGCGAGGTGATCGAGGCGGTCAACGCGAGCTCGCACCTGTACTTCACGCTGGACAAGCTTGACTACCTGCGCAAGGGCGGGCGCATCGGCCGCGTCTCGGCCGCCGTGGGCGGACTGCTGGGCATCCGGCCCATCGTCACCGTGGACAAATCGACGGGCACGTACATTGCGGCCGGCAAGGCCCGGTCGTTCCGCCGGGCCGTGGAGACGATCGCACACCGCATTATCGAGGACGTGGGCGAAGGGGGCCAGGTGAGCCTCGTGGTCCTGGAGGGCCACTGCCCCGACCAGGTGGCCCACCTGGTGTCCCTGCTCCGAAGCCGGCTCGAGGTCGTCTGGTTCCACCACCTGCACGTCAATCCGAGCCTCGGCGCCCACGTGGGGCCCGACGCCATCGGCGTGGCATACTTCCCCGGCGAACTCCCCTTCGTCGGGCGGGACGCGGCCGCGGCGGACTGAGCGGGCGCCCCGCCAACAGCCGTCAGGCGGACAACGGGTCAGACGGAAACGGCCGCCCCTTCCCGGGGCGGCCGCTTCGTGCGCGTGCCGGGCGCAGCTTTACAGGGTGTAGGTCTCGCCGGGCCGGAGGACGACGGGCTGCGAGGCGCCGGTCTCCCGCACCCGCGCCGCGAAACCGGACGCGTCCTGCACCAGCACCGGGAACGTGCCCCAGTGCATGGGGATGACCACCTTGGGCCGGATCCACTCCACCGCGACGGCGGCGTCTTCCGGACCCATGGTGTAGTTGTCGCCGATGGGCAGCATGGCCACGTCGATGCCGGGCTCCTCGATGACGCCGTTGAGCAGTTTCATGTCGCTGAAGAGCGCGGTGTCCCCCGCGTGGTAGATGCGCTTGCCGCCGATGTGGATCACGAACCCGCAGGCGTGGCCGCCGGTGGGGCCGAAGCCGTGGAAGGCCAGGGTGACCCGGACCAGGCCGAAGTCGAACCGGCGCTTCCCGCCCAGGGCCATGTCGGCCACCTTCACGCCCTGCGCGGCGAGGGCCTGCCCGCCTTCGAAGCTGGTGATCACCGTTGCGCCGGTGCGCTTGGCGATGGCCACCGTGTCGCCCACGTGGTCATCGTGCAGGTGGGTGACCAGGATGTACTGCGGGTGCAGCTCCTCCGCCTTCACCGGGCAGGCCGGATTGCCCGTGATGAACGGATCGATCAGCAGGTTCCACTTCCCGTCCGTGATCTCGAATGCCGAGTGTCCCAGGTACCGAATCTGCATACGACCGCCTCCCTCACGCGCATGGTCTGGTATGGCAACCTGCCCGCGGCGCTTCCCGGGCGCCGGAAGCAGGGGATTCACACACAGGTATGGAAGGAAGAATACGAATATACCCTGATACTTCAGGCACAGTAACAACCGGGTTGGGGGACAGGACGATGGTGCGCAGGGCCTGGTGGGTCGTTCTGACGCTCGCCATGGTGCTGGCCGCACAGTGGATGATGGCGCGCGGCCACGCGGACCTGGCGGTGAACGAGGAGCTGCTGGCGGGGAATCCGACGCTGCACGTGTCGGCGGAGGAGGAGTACCGGGGTACCGTCATTGTGCTGCACGGGTTTGGCGGCAGCAAAGAGATGATGCAGTACTGGGGCTACGCGCTGGCCCGCCTGGGCTTCGACGTCTACATCCCGGACTTGCCCGGCCACGGGGCGCAGACCGCGCCAATGGCCGATTCCCCCGGGACCGCGAACCAGGTGAGGGATGCGCTGGTTGCCGCCGGCCGGGCCGAACCGGACCGGGTGGGTCTGATCGGCCATCCGACGTCCCTGAATCCCCTGGCCCCCTTGTATGACTTGGATGCCGTGGCCGATGCGGCGGGGCGGCTGTCCAGCGACGTCGGTGGCGATGTGCCGGCAGGCGCCGCCCCGGGCGGGTCGCCCGCCTGGCTGCTGCTCGGGCTGGCGGGCGGCGTCGGTGCGCTCCCTGCGGTGGCCGCGCTGGTGCGACCCGATCCCCGGAGATCCGGCCGGCGGCAGCAGCCCGCGGGTCTTGTCACCGGCCTGGCCGCCGTGGCGGTCTCCCTGCTCAGCGCGGTTCTGGCCGTGGTCTACCTGCGCGTGCCGCAGCTGGGCGTCGCCACGCTGGACTACCTGCTACCCTATTTCCTGGTCGCGGCTGTCGTTCTCCTGCTCCTCCGCAAGCTTTGGCCGCGGGAGTTCGGCGCGTCCGCCCCGGGCGAGGCCGAGTCGGTTCCCCACTCCCTGCTGCGGGGGCTGGCGGTGGCTCTGGCCTTCCTCGGGGCTCTCGTGCCGGTGATTCATCAGAATGTCACCTATTTTGTACCGACGGGGCCGCGAATCCTGCCGCTGGCCGCCACTGCGCTGGCCTACTGGCTGTACGCCTTCCAGGAGGAGTCGCTGAAGCGGGCCGTGGCGGGCGGGCCGTCGCCGGCGGGCCTTGTGCTGGGGCTTGCGGCCAAGATCCTGATGGTCGCCACCTGGGTCGGGGCGGGGGTTCTGCCCAATCCGCCTGCGCACCTGCCCGCCGTTCTCCCCGTTGCCCTCGGGGTGTTGGTCACGTTGGAGATCCTGAGCGGCGTGCTGGCCGCGATGCGCCTCTCCGCGCTGAGCGTCGCGCTGGCGGAGGCGGTGGCGGTCGGCTGGACGGCCGCGGTGATGCTGCCGCTGTTATGAGGGGTTAACATAGACCTCCCCGCGTGGCGTGGGTATAATAGACCCCGCCACCGACTTTTTTTGCGGGGGTGAAAGGGTTGTCCGAACCGCTCCTGAAGCCGATCCGCCTAGGCGGTCTGACCATCGAGCGTCCGCTGGCCCTGGCGCCCATGGCCGGCGTCACCAACTGGCCCTTTCGCCGCCTCTGCAAGGAGCACGGCTGCGGCCTGGTGGTCACTGAGTTCGTCAGCGACAAGGCGCTCCTGTACGACAGCAAGCGCACCCGGGAGATGATCCGGCTGCTGCCGGACGAGCGGCCCGCGGGGGTACAGCTCTTTGGCGCGGACCCCGACACGATGGCGCGGGCGGCGGCGCGCGTCGTGGAGCTGGAGCAGCCGGACCTGATCGACATCAACATGGGCTGCCCGGCGCCGAAGGTGACCAAGGGCCGGGGTGGCTCCTCCCTGCTGAAGGAGCCTGAACTGGCCCAGGAGATCGTGCGCCGGGTGGTGCAGGCCGTCGCACCAACACCGGTGACGGTGAAGATGCGCATCGGCTGGGACTCCCGCTCGATCAACGCCGTGGAGGTCGCGAAGCGGGTGGAGGAGGCCGGTGCGCGGATGATCACGGTGCATGGCCGCACCAAGGAGCAGCATTACTCCGGCCGGGCCGACTGGGGCGTGATCGCCGCGGTCGCCCGGGCCGTATCGATCCCCGTGCTGGGCAACGGCGACATCGCGGACCCCAGGGAGGCCGAGGCGCGGCTGCGCACGTCCGGGGTCGCAGGTCTCGCGGTGGGGCGGGGCGCGCTCGGGAACCCCTGGATCTTCAGCCGCACCCTACATTACCTGGAGACGGGCGAGCTTCTGCCGGAGCCGGGGGTCCGGGAGCGGGTGGAGACCGCGCTCCGCCACCTGGATCTGATGATTGAGTACAAGGGCGAGTTCCTGGCCGTCCGGGAGATGCGCAAGCACGCCGCCTGGTATCTGAAAGGGCTCCACGGGTCCGCCGGGGTCCGGGCGGCGGTCAACGAGGCGGAGCGCGCAGACGACCTGCGCGCCCTCCTCCTGGGTTACCTGGACCGCATGGAGGCCGTCGCAGCGGAAAACGTCAGACTGTTAAGTTGACACTGCGCAGCAGTGTCCGTATAATGAATTGACCACAGGCGTGGAGCACTGCGGGACGCACCGAATGGTCCGCCCCCGCAGTGCTCCGTCGCCGCACCGGACAGGGTGCCCGGGGTATACTGCGGCCAGCCCGGGTCGTATACATCCCTACCACAACGAGCGTACCACCGCCACGGCACCGTGGTGTGGCTGACTGGTGTAAAGGGGAGAACCACATGGCCGAGAAAGAGGTTCTGCTATCCCTGGACGGCTTGAAGCAGCTCGAGCAGGAGCTGCTGTACCTCCGCACCGTGAAGCGCATGGAGGTCGCTGAGCGCATCAAGCAGGCCCGCGAGTACGGGGACATCTCCGAGAACTCCGAATACGAGGATGCGAAGAACGAGCAGGCCTTCATCGAAGGGCGCATTCTGGTGCTGGAGAAGATGCTGCGCAACGCGCGGGTGATTGATGAGCCCGTCGGCCAGCAGGAGGTGGTGGTGCTCGGCAGCACGGTGGTGCTGAGGGACCTGGAGTATGGCGACGAGCATACGTACACCATCGTCGGCACCACGGAGGCCGATCCCGCCCACAACCGGATCTCCAACGAGTCCCCGGTCGGCCGCGCCATCATGGGCCAGCGGGTGGGCACCGTGGTGGCCGTCGATGCGCCGGACGGGGTCTTTAAGTACGAGATCGTCGCGATCAAGTGAGCAGGCGGGGGGCATGGGTGCCCCCCGCTCGGTGTGCAGGCCTGCAGTCAGTCTTTGACGTCCGCGCCCAGCCGCAGCGCCGGGCCGCTGGGGCGCCGCTGCCCGGGCGGCGGGTTCCGCGGCTCGGGCGCTTCCCATGGCCGCACGGTGGCCTCGATCTGCGGGCCGGCATCCGGCCCGTCAACGTCCCGCAGGTTCGCTGCGAACGCCGACTGACCGAGGTCGCCTGCCGTTGGGCCGATCTGTGGCTGTCTGAGGTCGTGGAGCGGTCGCGGCATCGGCATCGCCTCCCGCGCTTAGTCTGCCCCGGCCCGTCCGCTCTGCCTGCGGTAAGATCCGCGCCGGATGGCAACCGGATATGCGTTGACAACGGGCGGCGCACGCGGGTACAATGGCGAGGCGGCCAATGGGGCTGTAGCTCAGCTGGGAGAGCAGCGCCTTTGCAAGGCGAAGGTCGAGGGTTCGAGTCCCTTCAGCTCCACCACGTCGGGGACCGGGTGTGCGCCCGGTCCCTTTTCGCGCGTCCGGCTCGCATGCGGATGCCGGCCGGACGGCGGCCAGGGACCGAGGGAGCAAAAAAAGCCCCGGCGCTGCGTGCGCCGGGTTGTACTTTTGGGCTAGTTCACGATCAGCTTGCCGACCATGCCGGCCTCCCGGTGGCCCGGGACGTCGCAGATGATGTCGTGCTCGCCGGACTGGGTGACCTTGACCTCGACGGTGGCGGTCTGGCCGGGCGGGACCTGGCCGGAGTTGACGTTGAAAGCGGGGATCAGGAAGTTGTGGGCAACGTTCGGATCCTTGTTCACCAGGGTGATCTTAATCGTCTCGCCCTTGGTGGCTTCGAGCACGTCCGGCGTGAATTTCATCTCGCCGTTGATGCCCATCTCCACGGTCAGTTCCTTCACGTTGCCGCCGCCGCCGCCGCCGCAGCCGGTCAGAACGCCCAGCGACAGCAGAGCCACTACCAGGAGAGAAGCGAGCTTACGCATAGCTGAAGTTTCACATCCTTTCCTGCCCAATATCATGCCAAAGTCGCCACCCGCGGCCAATCGGACGCGCAATGTACCAGCGCCATAAGCAACTAGGTTCATATAGGGTCAAGACCCTAAGGACTATCTCGCATGCGCCTTTCGTGCCACGCGTGCTACAATGGCGGCCGAAAACCCTGTAGGTGCAGTGTTTTCAGACGACTCGGAAAGTCCGAGGGGAATGATAGCACGGCCCTGCCGCCATGGCAAGGCCTCCCCGCGGTCACATTCAACACATTCGGGTAGAAGTTGTGTTTGTACATTAATATATCGAAGACCGAAGTATTGGGGGCGGTCTGGTGGTGAGGTGGGCACGGTCTCCGGCCACGGCCTTGCCGGTGGCGACGCTGCTGTTGCTCCTCCTGCCCGGCAAGGCGGCGGCGTCGCACCTGAGCGGCGGGGAGAGCGACCTGATGGGGATCTACGGCGGCGTCGCCCTGGTGCTGGGGTTCGCCGGTCTGCTGGGCGTGCTGGGCCTGGTGCCGGCCCGCTGGCGCTGGCGGGGGTACCGCTGGGGCCGGTGGCTCCTGGCGGCCGGCCTGCTCGTCCTGATCGGCGGGGGGTTTCACGCCGCGACCGTCAGCGCCGTGGAGCAGCGGGCCGGCGATGAGGCCTTCGGCCGCCTGGCCACGCAGCAGCTGTTCGGCACGCTCGCCGTCTTCCTCGCGTTCTGGGGAGGGGTGTATTACCTGGCCCTCCGTTCCGGGGTGCTGAACATGGGCGAGTCCGTCAAGTACGCCGTGTTGCGCAACGGGGACCCGCCTGACCGGACGGCCTTCCGGAGGGAGCGGCCTGGTGAGCACCGGCTGATGTGGATTCCTGTCGCGGCCATGGGGATCCTGGCGGCGTTCTTCACCGCCGGCGTCCTCATCGCCATCCTCCGGCTGCCGCCGGGCGCACGGCTGTAGGTTCCCATGTCCCACTCTGCAAAGGGGAGGAGATAGAGGATGTTCAGCAACGTAGAAGGGTCCGCCAGTCGGAACTTCTTCTACACCGCGGTCATCTGGATGGCCATCGGCATGAGCTTCGGGTTGTTCGCCGCCGTGCTGCTGGTCATCCCGGACCTGGTCAAGAACGTTCCCGTGCTCGAGTACTTCACCTTTGGCCGCGTGCGGCCGGTGCACACCAACCTGGTGCTCTTCGGCTGGCTCAGCGGGGCTTACTTCGCGACGCTCTTTTACATGGTTCCTCGGGTCTGTGGCACCCCGCTGTGGAGTGAGCGGCTGGGCAATTTCTCGGTCGTCTTCTACAACCTCCTCATGACCGCCTACACCGTGACCCTGCTCATGGGCATGAACGCAGGCCGGGAGTACGCGGAGTCCCCCTGGATCCTGAAGATCCTCACGGTGGTCCTGTTCGCGCTGGTCTTCTTCAACGTGATCATGACCTTCGCCAGGCGCAAGGAGAAGGAGCTGTACGTCACCGCCTGGTACATGCTGGGCGCCGTGTTCACCACGCCGGTGATCTACATCGTCGGCAACCAGTTCCTCCTCCCCAACAACCCCATCACCGGTGTGAATGACGCGGTGGTCAACTGGTTCTACGGTCACAACATCCTGGGCTACTGGTTCACGCCCATCGGCGTCGGCGCCGTCTACTACCTGCTTCCCAAGCTGACGGGCAACCCCATCTGGAGCCACAAGCTCTCCATGATCGGCTTCTGGATGCTGATGTTCGTCTACGGCCCCACGGGGGCTCACCACCTGGTCAACGGCCCCGTGCCGTACTGGCTGCAGACGGTCGCCATCGCCTTCTCCGTCTGCCTGATCGTGCCGGTCTGGACCGTGCTCACCAACTTCTACGGCACCATGAACGGACGCTGGGGCGCCCTGAAGGAGTCCGTGCCCCTGAAGTTCACGGTGAGTGCGATGGTCTTCTACTTCATCACCTGCTTCCAGGGGCCGATGCAGTCGCTGCGCTCGGTGAGCTCCATCGTCCACTTCACCAACTGGGTCGTGGGCCACGCGCATCTCGCGCTGGTCGGCACCTTCTCGTTCATCATGTTCGCGACCATCTACTACGCCCTGCCCCGGCTGATCAACCGGGAGATCTGGTCGGCCAAGCTGATGGAATGGCACTTCTGGCTCTCCCTCATCGGCTTCACCCTGTTCTTCGTATCCCTGACCATCGGCGGGCTCGTGCAGGGCTCTGACTGGGCGGCCAACCAGTCGGCCAACTTCATCGCCTCGGTCATCAACCAGCGGCCGTTCAACATCGCCCGGGCCTTCGGCGGGGCGATGATCCTGGGCGCCCAGCTCCTGTTCATCTTCAACATCTTCAAGACCGCGACCGCCGGCCGGCAGTTCAGCGGCGAGTCCGCCGAGGTCGGCTCCGTCGTCGCCGGCGTGTAGGGAGGGGGGTGCAAGCATGGGCAACAAGTTCGAGCGGAACGCTGCGCTCATCGGTCTCGGCGCCTTCCTGCTCCTCACCTTCGCGGTGATCATCACCGTCGCGGTGCCGCTGATGCAGGAGGACCTGTACGCCGCCTCGCCGTCGTCGCCCCGGTACTCGGGCATGTTCCCCGACGGCAAGCCCATCAGCCCGCAGGTGGCGCGCGGGCGGGAGATCTACATCCGTGAGGGCTGCTTCTACTGCCATACCCAGCAGGTCCGCACGCTACCCAACGACGCCGCCTTCCAGGCCCCTGCCGTCACCCTGGATGACGGCAGGGTCGTCGGGGGCCGGCCGACCCGTCCCGAGGACTACGGCAACGACAACCCGGCCCTCCTGGGTTCGCAGCGAACCGGTCCCGACCTGAAGTACGTGGGCCACCGGCTGCCCTCGAAGGAGTGGCATATCGCCCACCTGATCGACCCGCGTTCGACTGAGCCCAACTCGATCATGCCGTCCTACGCCCACCTGCCGCCGGACGAGCTGGACGCCCTGGCCGAGTACCTGCTGGTCCTGCGCGACTGGGCGGTTCCGGTCCAGACCCTGGCCAAGTACCCCGGGCCGAACATCCTGGAGGCCACCGACGACATCCTGCCCGACGAGTACCGCGACCTGCAGAACCCGTACTCCATCGACGACGCCGCCGTGCTGGCCCGGGCTCAGGAGCTCATCGAGGCCAACGGCTGTCTGCAGTGCCACGGCGCCGACATGCGCGGCATGACCGCGGCGGACGGCTGGGGCAGCCCGCCCTATCCGACCAACTGGTTTGAGGCAGGCAAGGTCCACTCCGAACAGTTCATCTTCTGGGTGATCTCGGAAGGCACGCTGAAGGAGGACGGCTCCGGGTCCGGCATGCCGTCGTGGCGGCTGAACGGACTGTCCGACGAGGACCGCTGGGCCCTGACCACCTACATCAAGTGGTTGGGAACCCAGGAGTAGGCCCCGCGAAAGGGGGATCCCACCGTGGACATCGAATGGACCCGATTCAGCGACCTGAGCGTTTCCAGCGGCTTTCTGCTGATCGCCGTGCTGGTGCTGTGGGCCGCGGTGGCCGTGGTGATGTACTGGGCCTTCATGTCGGGCAGCACCAGCATGAACGAGGACGTGAAGTTCAAGTACGTCGAGGACGACAAGCCCATCACGCGGTGAGGGGGTTCGGAGCATGTCTGACGAGAACCGGCCGCAGACCGGGGCGGAACACGGTCACGAGTCGCCCCCGGTGCCCAAGTTCCTGCTGCTCGTCTACGCCGTGATCGCCATCTTCTTCGTCTACTACCTGGCCGCCAATCTGCGCTTCGGGCCCAACAGCCCGACGGGCTTCTAGCGCAGCGCCGCCACCCCCCCGCCGCGGGGCGGGGGGGTCTGGCGCACCTTCGGAGGGGGATGCAGAATGAAGAGCCGCCTCGGCAAGGTGCAGACGGTGATCCGCCGGTATCGCCGCGCGTCCCAGCTGACCGTTCTGGCCTTGCTGATCGTCTCACCCTTCGTGAACCTCTTCCGGTTTGATCTGCCGAGCATGTCGCTCTACCTGTTCGGCACGCGGCTGTGGGTCAAGCACACCTTCGTCTTCTTCATGCTGCTGGTAACGGTCATCTACGTGATCATCGCCGCCAGCCTGCTGTTCGGCCGGGTCTTCTGCGGGTGGGTCTGCCCCCAGAACCTGTTTAACGAACTGACCCGCAGCTGGGACCGGCGTTTCGGCCGCGCGGGCAGCACGCTGCTCTCGGTGGTCATCAGCCTGTTCGGCGCCTTCGTGGTGCGCAGCTACTTCAGCGACGGGAGGGCCCTGCTGGCCCAGTACCTGTCCGGCCAGGTGCCGCCGGGCCCGACCGTGTTCATCCTCGGCTTCACGCTCTTCTTCACCATGGCGATGGCCTGGTGGCGCACCTCCGTCTGCCGGGTCGCCTGCCCGTACGGCCACCTGCAGTCCATCATCTCCAACGCGGACACGATGCACCTGCAGGTGTTCAACCTGCCCGGCAACCGGGATATCTGCGCCACCTGCGGCCTCTGCGCGGAGATCTGCCACATGGGGGTGGACCCGCGCACCCCGGAGCAGAAGCACTGCGTCGTCTGCGGCGACTGCCTGGACGCTTGCGCCCTGGTCTCCGGAGCGCGCAAGGTGCCCCGGGTCCTCAACTTCACCATCGGTTCCGGCGACAGCGCGGTGGCGCTGCGGGACCGGGGGCGCCTGTGGCAGAATGTCCGGCAGCTTGCCCCGCGGCTGGTGCTGCCGCTGATCCTGACCGTGATCCTCGGGAGCCTGTCGGCGTACATGCTGGCCCACCGGCCCCGGGTCGACCTGGTTGTGGCGAAGAACCACCGCCAGGTGCTGGCCGCGGGAAGCCCGATCAGCAGCGGCAACGTCATGGCCGTCTCCATCATCAACCTCGGCAATGAGGGCGACCGCTTCCACCTGTACGTGGAAGGGCTGCCGGACAACTGGGCGGCCCTGGAGCGGTCGGAGATTGAATTGGAGCCCGGCGAGCGGGCCTCGGTGACGCTGCGGGTCCACCCCACCGAGCGGATCGTGGGTACCCATCGCTTCACCGTCCGCGTCGTCGGGGAGCGGAGCGGGGCGGAGGCCAGCTTCGACACCGTGCACGTGGTGTACTGATTCCGCAGGGGGATGAGGGCCTCTCGACGACCCTCACATCGAACTAGACAAAAAGGACTATCACTTTTCGTCTCCTGGCACCGGGGCGCCATTCCGGTGCGTGTTTTCTGACACGCAATAACGCCACTTATGATCCTTTTATGTTGCCTGCAAAGCCGAATTGCGGCTATAATGTATGCTGTTGCGCAGTGTGGCTGGCTGGATTCCGGGTTGCTGGGTTCCGACATTGGGGAGGTGCTGGTTCTGTGGGTCTGTGGGCGAGGTTCAAGAATACGACGCTCTACAAGTCCATCTACCGCAATGAATACCCGGACACCCCGCGCAATCAGGTCCTGGTCATCCTGAACAGCGTTGTGCTCCACCTGCACCCGGTCAAGGTGCCTCGGCGCGCCGTGCGGATGAGCTACACCTGGGGCCTCGGCGGGCTGTCATTGCTCATGTTCCTCATGCTGACGGTGACGGGCGTCTGGCTCATGTTCTACTACGTGCCGTCCGTACCCGGCGCCTACGAGTCGATGAAGGCCCTGGAGACGGACGTCATCTTCGGGCCGTTCGCCCGCAATCTTCACCGGTGGGCGGCCCACGGCATGGTGATCGCCGTGTGGCTGCACATGACGCGGGTCTTCTACACCGGTTCGTACAAGCCGCCCCGGGAGTTCAACTGGGTGATCGGCGTCGCACTCTTCCTGATCACGGTCCTTCTCTCCTTCACGGGCTACCTGTTGCCCTGGGACCAGCTGGCGTACTGGGCCATTCAGGTCGGTTCCAACATGGCCAAGGTGACTCCGGTCATCGGCACCTACGTCCAGCGGGCGCTGCTGGACGGCTATGACATCGGCCCGGCCACGCTGGTGCGCTGGTACACCCTGCACGTGATCCTGCTGCCGCTCGCCTGCATTGCGCTGATGGCCGTGCACTTCTGGCGCATCCGCAAGGACGGCGGCATCTCGACCCCGATTCCGTACGACGAGGACGAGGTCGAGGGCGCGGTCGAGGCCGGTCTGGCCGCCGACGATCTGTAGGGAGGGAGCTCGCATGGCTGAGGCGCACGAGAAGTATCAGCAGACGGGCCCCAAGGTGAAGCCCCGTCAGAAGGAGGAGCTGGTCTACACCTGGCCCTTCCTCGTTTCCATCGAGGCGATCATGGCCATCACCGCGATCCTTGCCTTTGCGCTGATGGCCACGTTCATCGACGCGCCGCTGCTGGACCTGGCCAATCCCGACAAGACCCCCAACCCGGCCAAGGCGCCGTGGTACTTCCTGGGGCTTCAGGAGCTGCTGCTGCACATGGACCCCGCGCTGGCGGGCGTGATCGTGCCCGGCGCCTGTCTGGTGCTGCTGGCCACGATCCCGTACATCGACCGCGACCGGCGCGGCACCGGCATCTGGTTCTCCACGAAGAAGGGGCTTCCCATCACCGTCTTCTCCGCCATCTACACCGCGGTGATCGAGATCGCCCTCGTACTGGTGGACGAGGTGGTGCGGGTGCCCGGCATGCCCGAGGGCTCCTACCGCATCTCTGCCACCGTCACCTACCTGCTGGAGCAGACCGGGCTGCCCACCTCCGCCGTCTCCTGGGTCGGATCGATCTTCATCCCGCTCGTGCTGATGATCGGCATCCCCTGGGTACTGGCCGTGATCGTCAGGCGCCGGTGGCAGGCCAACACCCGTGAGGTCATGATTGCGCTGTACACGTTCTTCTTCACCTCGTTCATCGTACTCTCCGGTATCGGCACCTTCTTCCGGGGCGAGTCGATGCACCTGGTGTGGCCGTGGGAGCTGCAGCCCCCGCACTAGGCCGGCATCGCCGCCGACTGACATACCTCTGGGAAAGGGTGAGACTCCATGGCCGCTGAAAATCAGGTCCACGCTGCTGCGGCGGCGGTTCCGCCCGCCCATGGTCCTGCGGCAGACGGCATGACCCGCCGCCAGCTGCTGCGCAGCACCATGTTCGCCACCATCGGGGCGATGTTCGGCCTCGCGGGCGCCGGCGCCGGCGGCATGCTGTGGCCGATCAAGCTGACGGGCTTTGGCGGCATCGTGCCCGCCCCGGTGAAGGCCCACGAGATGGAGATCGGCGACGTGGTGATGGTGCGGGAGGGCAAGTACTACCTTACCCGCAGCGAGGACGGGCTGATGGCCCTGTACTGGAAGTGCGTCCACCTGGGCTGCACCGTCCCCTGGAACGCCGCCCAGAAGAAGTTCATGTGCCCGTGCCACGCCTCGGTGTACGAGATCACCGGGCAGAACATCGCCGGACCGGCCCCGCGGCCGCTGGACATGATGGAGGTCATCGTGGAGCCGGACGGCACCGTGCTGGTCAACACCGGCAAGATCACCGAGCGGCCGCGGCACGAGCCCGAGCACGCCGTGAAGATCTAGGGGGAGGAGGGGCAGTCCGATGTTTGATCTGGCATACCTCCTGGGCTACGCGTCGCCGATTCCGACCCCTTGGTACCACGGGGTGAGGGTCTCCGAGGCGACTGAGCTGCTGATCGTCCTCACCCTGTTCCTCGGCGTGCTGGCCGCCGTCTACTTCATCCAGCGCTGGATCGGCGACTACTAGAACGGCGCCCGGAAAGGAGTTCACCGCCTGTGCGTAACGAGAGGAAGTACAAGATCATCACGCTGCTCTCGCTGGCTCTGGCGCTGCTGCTGCTGGGCCTCGGCGTGCGGGAGCCGTTCCGCATGGCCACCGCGGAGTACAGGCAGCACGAGGAGTACGTGCTGAAGGGCGCCCAGATCTACGCGGAGAACTGCGTGCAGTGCCACGGCCCGTACGGCGAGGGCGTCGTGGGCATGCCGCTCAACCGGGCTGAGTTCCGGGTGGACCCCGCCTCCCCGGCCGGCAAGGAGATCTACGCCTACCTCTTCGACACCATCGCGCGGGGGCGCGAAGGCAACGCGGCCCATTACCAGTGGGTCCGGGTGAAGACCCCCGAGGGCAAGGACGCCTGGATGTCCTACACCGAGATGCCCGCGTGGCTGAAGGAGCACGGCGGCCCGCTGGATGAGGAGGCCGTGAAGGCCCTGACGCTGTTCATCATGTACGATGACCCGTCGGGCTCGCAGTGGTACATGGTCGGCGACTCCTCCAAGGCGCCGATCCCCGCGGCTGACCTGACGCCTGACGAGACCGGCGTCATCCCGCTGCCTGACGCCGACGTGCCCGAGGAGGTCAACGTCACCGCCAAGGCCCTGTTGCGGGATCTGGCGAAGACCCAGTGCCTGACCTGCCACCGCATCGGATCCAAGGGCGCCTACATCGGTCCGGATCTGAGCCAGCTGGGCCTCTGGGGCATCGACAAGGAGTTCCTGGTGGAGTGGATCAAGCGGGCCAGCGGACCCAACGCCATGCCCCACGACGAGCGGATGCCCATCTACTGGAGCCAGAACCGGGCGATCACCAGCACCGAGATCGACCTGAGCGAGCGGGTCGTCTCCGAGGGGCCGTACTACATGCCCGCCTTCGAGGACCGGCTGACCGACGAGGAGATCTCGGTCATCGCCGACTACCTGCTGGGGCTGAAGTAGCGCAGGGAAGGCTCGACGGGGGATGGGGGTGAACCCGTGCGGGGGTACCTGATCACGCTGCTGCTCATCGCCTTCCTGGTCGGGAGCCTCTTCCGGGCGTCGGAGGTGACGGGCATGCGCATCTTCAACATGTTCGCCACCTTCGGGATCTTCCTGTTCGGCGTCGTCGGCTCCCTGGCCCTCACCCGGCTGCAGCAGCGCTCGGGGCAGAGGGGCGTCGAGGAGGCGCTGAAGGCCCTGGAGCCCGACTGGGTGATCACCGACTGGTCCGCCGCCCCCGGGGAGCGCCCGGACTACCTCCTGGTGGGGCCTGCGGGGCTCCTGGCCGTGTGCGTTGAGCACTCGCCGGGGCAGGCGCGGTCGGCCCGGGCCAGGCGGCGGCTGGCGGGGGCCGCGGACCGGGCGCGGCAGTGCGCCGACTGGGTGCGGTCCGAGCTCAGCGGCTGGCGTGAGGCCGCGGACCTGCCCGTGTTCCCGTTGGTGCTCCTCTCCCGCATGCGCGCTCCCGACGACCAAGAGGAGGACGGGGTGCCCGTCCTGAACCCCGAGTCGCTGGCCGGGTTCGTCGCCAACCTGGAGCCCGGCCCGGCCCTGAGCAGGCCGCTGCGCTACCGGATCACGCGCCGGCTGCGCGAGGGGCGCCTGCCCGAGACCGGCTAGTGGCCCCCAAAGGAGGGAGAACCGTGCCGCACTATATCGACGAGAAGTGCATCGGCTGCACCGCCTGCGTTTCCGTCTGCCCGACCGAGGCGATCAGCGGCGAGCGGAAGCAGCTGCACTACATCGACCCGAAGCTCTGCATCGACTGCGACGCCTGCGTGCGCAGCTGCCCGGTGCTGGCGATCGCGGACGAGTTCGGCGTCTACAAGCCTCGCATCCCCAAGCGCTCGGACTGGCCGAAGCCGGTCATCGACCCCGTGTCCTGCTCCGGTTGCGACTTCTGCGTGGACATCTGCCCGTTCGACTGCCTGGAGCTGGCTGGGGACGGCCCGTTCTTCGGGACGGCCGTGCTGGTGAGGCCCAACGCGTGCGTCGGGTGCAAGGAGTGCGAGGAGGTCTGCGCCAAGGGCGCGATCATCGTCCTGGCGCCGGACGAGCAGCACCCGATCGCCGTCGCAGAGGGAAGAATGTAGAATATGGACGTTTTGGGGGAGCCCTCGGTGTCGAGGGCTCCCGTTGCCATTGTCGACCGTGCGCAGGTAAGGTTCGACGTCGGGTCGAATCCCGTTTACAGGAGGGTGACCGATTTGTCGCATTTTGACGCCGTCCTGTTCGACCTCGATGGTACCTTGATCGACACGAACCGCCTGATCGTGACTTCGTTCCAACACGTGTTCCGGACCCGGCTCGGCCTGGAGATGGCGCCGGAGGAGATCTACCGGTTCTTTGGGGAGCCGCTGCGCACGACGATGACCCGGTTCGCCCCCGACCGGGCCGATGAGCTGACCGAGGCCTACCGCGAGTACAACCTCAGCGTCCACGACCGGCTGGTCCGCCGCTTCCCCGGCGTGAACGATGCCGTGGCCGCGCTGCGGCAGGCGGGCGTGCGCCTGGGCGTCGTGACCTCCAAGTACACGCCCCTGGCCCGGCGCGGCCTCTCCGTATGCGGGCTGGAGGCGCATTTTCCGGTGGTGGTGGGCGAGGACCAGACCGAGCGGCACAAGCCCGAGCCGGATCCCGCCCTGCTTGCCCTGGAGCTGCTGGGGGTCCAGCCGGGGCCCCGGGTGCTCATGGTGGGCGATTCGCCGCTGGATCTGCGGTGCGGCCGGGCGGCCGGCTGCCGGACGGCCGCCGTCGGCTGGGCCCTGGACCGGGCTGCGCTGGCGGCCGGCGAACCGGACTTCTGGCTGGAGCGGCCCTCGGACCTGGTCGCACTGGTGCTCTCCGGCGCGGTCTCCGCCTGACCGGGCCCTTACCCGAGGGCGAAAGTGGGGGACATGCGTATGGCTGGAAAGGCGGTGGCACAGTATCTAGGAGGGACGCCTAGCGCTTTCGGACAAGATTGATCCGGCGAGAAGGAGACACCTTCGGACAGGTCGAAGTTGCAAGTCTACCGGGCTCGGTTTCCGTGATCACGCGGTTTGCCTGGCGCCCAGCCATCGGGAAGCGCACCGCCCGCGGTGCGCCTGTCGCCCCTGCGTCGCCGCCTGCAAGTCCGAACCGTTTTGCCTGGGGGCCCCTCGGCTGAGCGCAGTTCCATCAACCGTTGAGGAGGAGATGGACTTGAGACGATTTGCTGTCGAGAAGGTGCGGAACGTTGCCCTCATTGCCCACGGCGGCGCCGGGAAGACCTCCCTGGCTGAGGCCATGCTGTTCACGGCCGGGGCAACGGATCGGCTTGGGCGCGTCGACGAGGGCAATACGGTGATGGACTACGATCCCGAGGAGATCCGGCGGAAGGTCTCCATCTCCATGGGCATTGCGCCGCTGGAGTGGAAGGGCCACAAGTTCAACCTGCTGGATACTCCCGGGTATTTTGATTTTGTCGGCGAGGTCAAGGCGGCGCTGCGGGTTGTGGAGACGGCTGTTCTGGTGGTGGACGCGGTGGCCGGCATCGAGGTCGGCGCGGAGCTGACCTACGAGCACGCCCGGAAGGCCGGGGTCTCCCGGATGATCGTGATCAACAAGATGGACCGGGAGAACGCCAACTTCCGCAAGACCCTGAGCGCGTTGGAGGAGGCCTGGGGGCGGGGCGTCGTGGCGCTGCACCTGCCCATCGGCGCCGAGGCCAGCTTCTCCGGCGTCGTCGACGTGGTCAGGCAGAAGGCCTACACGTTCTCCGGCAAGCAGGTGAAGGAAGAAGCGGTGCCCGCCGAGTTCGACGGGCAGGTCGCGGAGATCCGCGAGAAGCTGATGGAACTGGCGGCCGAGGCCGACGATGAGCTCACCATGAAGTTCCTCGAGGAGGGCGAGCTCACCCAGGAGGAGCTGGAGCGGGGCCTGCGGCTGGGCGTGGTGAAGGGCGACATCGTCCCGGTCTTCGTCGCGGCCGCGGCCAGGAACATCGGCGTCAGCGCCCTGATGGACGCCATCGTCGCCTACGGGCCGTCTCCGGCAGACCGGGGCGACCTGGTCGGCCAGACGCCTGACGGCGAGCCCGTCAGCCAGCCCATCGGCGAGAACCAGCCCTTCAGCGCGCTGGTGTTCAAGACCACCGCGGACCCGTTCGTCGGCCGCATGACGGTCATGCGGGTCTTCAACGGCAAGATCACCAGCGACCAGACGGTGTACAACGTGACGCGGGGCCGAAGCGAGCGCATCGGCAACATCTTCATCCCCAAGGGGAAGGGGCAGGAGCCGGTCACCGAGGCCGGCCCGGGCGACATCATCGCCGTCGCGAAGCTGGCCGTCACCCAGACCAACGACAGCCTGGGCGAAGAGGCGAATCCGCTGGTCCTGGAGCCCGTTGACTTCCCCGCCCCGGTCTACTCCGTTGCGGTGAGCCCGAAGTCCAAGGGCGACGAGGAGAAGATCGGCTCCGGTCTGCAGCGGCTGGCCGAGGAGGACGCGACCTTCACGGTGCGGCGTGACCCGGTCACCCACGAGACGATCCTCTCCGGCCTCGGCGAGACCCACGTGGACGTCATGATCGAGCGGCTGAAGCGGAAGTTCGGTGTGGAGGCCGTCCTGAGCGAGCCGAAGGTCGCGTACAAGGAGACCATCCGCGGCAGGGCGCAGGGCGAGTACAAGCACAAGAAGCAGACCGGCGGCCGCGGCCAGTACGGCCATTGCAAGATCGAGATCGAGCCGCTGCCCGAAGGCGAGTACGAGTTCGTCGACAAGATCTTCGCCGGCGCGATCCCGCTCAACTTCCGTCCGGCCGTCGACAAGGGCGTGCAGGAGACCATGGCCGAGGGCGTCCTGGCCGGCTACCCGGTGACGGGCGTCCGCTGCACCCTGCTGGACGGCTCCTACCATGAGGTCGACTCCTCCGAAATGGCCTTCAAGATCGCCGCCCGCAACGCGTTCCGGCAGGCGTTCATGAACGCGAAGCCGATCCTGCTGGAGCCGATCATGCGGCTGGAGGTTGTCGTGCCCGAGTCCTACATGGGCGACATCATGGGCGACCTGAACAAGAAGCGCGGCCGCATCGCAGGCATGGAGCCCACCGGCGACGGCAAGCAGATCATCAAGGCGATGGTCCCGCTCGCCGAGATGCACCGGTACGCCATCGACCTCCGGTCGATGACCCAGGGCCGCGGCCAGTTCACCATGGAGTTCGACCACTACGAGGAGGCCCCGGCCCAGGTGGCCAAGGCGGTCATCGATGCCGCCCAGGCCAGCCGCAAGGAGGAGTCCGAGTAGACGGGCTCGGGCCCGTTACGGCAGCGCCTCCAGCTGGACCAGCCGTAGCACCTCCCCGGTCTGCGCGTCGAGGACCAGCCGGATCCGCTGCCCGGCCGGCAGCTCGGCTTCCAGCAGCCACGCCGGCCTCACCTCGGTCCCGCCGGACCGCTCAACGGGATACGCATCGACGAAGCGCGCCTGCCACGCCGGCAGGCCGCTTTGTTCTCTCGCCAGGGCGATCGCCGCGTCACGGTCGAGGAGCTGCGGTGCGCCCACGGGAAGGTGGGCGCGCCACCCCTCCTGGAGCCACCCGGCCATCCACGGGTTGCGCACGCGCACCGCCCGGCCGTCGCTCAGCCGCAGGACCACATCGCTCGGCGACGGGGGGCAGACGTACCCTCGCTCCCCGGGGTCCGCGGCATCGGGGCACTCCCCGGCGGGCTCGACCGCCAGGTGCCCGCCCCGCCGCAGAGCCACGTGCAGCACGCCGCCTGCGGCGGACGGTTCCGCCGTGCCGGCCGTCAGGCGCGATCCGACCAGCCGGTCCAGGACCAGGGCGATCACCGGGCGGTGATCGGGGTGCGTGGCGTACAGCGGCTGCGGCGCGCCCCCGGGGCCGGCCGGGGGCGAGAGAACCAGCCGGAAGCCGGCGACGGCGGGGAGGGGAGGGATCCAGTCCCCGGGGATCGGCAGGCCCTCCCCCTGGGCAGCTGACATCGTCCGGACCGCTTCCGGGGGAGCGGCTTCCTTCCCCGCCGGCACCGTCCGGGCGGTGGGCGCTGCGTCCGTCGCAGGGGATGCCCGGCAAACGGCCGTGCACGGGACGGTGAGGAACGCCGCGAGCGCGACGGCAAGGGCGGAGGCGGGCCAGTGCCGCCTCGGCCCCCGCCCGCGGCTAGTGGGATTGCCGGCCACCCTGGTCGGGTCTCCCGGCGGGGTGCGGCCGGTCAGGCGCAGCAGCGGCGTCCCGCATGTCCCCCTTGCGGGCCATGCCCTGCTTGGCCTGGTCCTCCTTTTCGATCCAGACGAGCCCTTCCAGCGGGACGTCCCGGGCCGGTTCGCCCCGCTCGGCCGCCTCGTTCAGGTGGTGGCCGGTCGCGTGGGCGCCGGTCACCGACGTGCTGACGCTCCCGGGTTCACGGCTGCGCCCCAACGTGCATCCCCTCCTCGCCGGGTAGGATGCCCGGCTGCGTTGGCTTCCATGACGCGCCGGTGTCGGGGGCAGGCTAACGTTGCGCTGGTGCCGAATCTGTCTGTGGAGGGAGATGTGTCCATGGCGGTTGTGCAGTTGGCCCGGGGCCGCCACCGGCGGGTCCAGGCGGGTCATCCGTGGATTTTTCAGGGCGAGGTGGAGGAGATCCGGGGCGAGTTCGCTCCCGGGGACGTGGTGACCGTGGTGGACTTCCGGGGCCGGCTGCTGGGCAAGGGGTACATCAACCCCGCGTCGCAGATCCTCGTCCGCATGCTGACGGCCCACGATGAGCCCGTCGACCGGGAGTTCTTCCGGCGCCGCCTCGAACGGGCCTGGGCGTACCGGCAGAAGCTGCTTCCGGACACGGGGGCCTGCCGGGTGGTCTTCGGCGAGGCGGACTTCCTGCCCGGATTGATCGTGGACAAGTTCGGCGACATCCTGGTGGTGCAGACCCTCGCGCTCGGCATCGACAAATGGCTGCCGGATATTGTCGATATCCTTGTCGACCTGCTGCGGCCGCGGGGCATCTACGAGCGGAACGACGTGCCGGTGCGCCGTCTGGAGGGGTTGGAGGAGCGTAAGGGCTTCCTGCGGGGCGAGTTCGACCCGCGGATCACGATTGTCGAAAACGGGCTGGAGATCGCGGTGGACGTGGCCGAGGGCCAGAAGACCGGGTACTACCTGGACCAGCGGGAGAACCGCCACGCCGTGCGCCGCTACGCGGCGGGCGGGCGCGTGCTGGACTGCTTCTGCAACGTGGGCGGCTTTGCGCTCAACGCGGCCGCAGCCGGCGCCAGGGAGGTCGTCGCGGTGGACGCCTCCGCGGAGGCGATCGCCGCCGCGGAGGAGAACGCCGCGCGCAACGGCCTGCGCGACCGGATCCGGTTCCAGGTGGGCAACGCCTTCGACATTCTGCGACAGATGGAGGCGCAGAGGGAACGGTTCGACGTCATCGTGCTGGATCCGCCCGCCTTCGCCAAGAACAAGGCAGCACTGGAAGGCGCGGCGCGGGGATACAAGGAGATCAACCTGCGCGCCCTCCGTATGCTGACCGAGGGCGGGTTCCTCGTCACCTGCTCCTGCTCGTACCACATGACGCCGGACCTGTTCAAGGCCGTGGTGGCGGAGGCGGCCCAGGACGCCCGCCGGCGCCTCAGGCTGGTCGAGGAGCGGGCACAGGCCGTCGACCACCCGATCGTGGTCGGGTACGACGAGAGCCACTACCTGAAGTGTCTCATCTACGAAGTCATTTAACGGGCGTCCCGGCCGTTTCTCCAGGGAGGTTCCGAACGTCAAATAAGGTCAGAGGGAGTCTCCGGCGGCCCCTGGCGGGGAAAAATGCGGTAGAGGCGCATATTTCGTTACGAGTTGCACTTGCCCGGCAGCCCGTCGGGGGGTATTATTGGAAGGCAGGAAGGTCAAACAAGGTCAGGGGGTGAGCGCCTGATGGCCAACCTGGCGGACAAGATCGAACGCTACCTGAAGGAGCACCTGAGCAGGACGGAGATCCTGGAGGTGCGGCGCGCCATGCTGGCCGCCCTGTTTGACTGCGCGCCCTCGCAGATCAACTACGTGCTGACCACCCGCTTCACCCCCGAGCGCGGCTACCTGGTGGAAAGCCGGCGCGGGGGCGGGGGGTATATCCGCATCATCCGACTCAACATCAAAAACCCCGAGGACCTGCAGGACCTGATCGAGCGGCAGATCGGCGACGCGATCAGCCAGAACGAGGCGTTTCACATCGTCGGGCGGCTGCGGGACGAGGGGCTCATCGACGAGCGCGAAGCGGCCATCATGGAGGCGGCCGTGCGGCGCGAGGTCCTGGGGCTGGAGCTGCCGTACCGGGATGAGGTGCGGGCCAGCGTGCTGAAGGCGATGCTCACCGCTATTCTGCGCTTCTGAGGAGGTCTTGGCCCATGCGGTGCGAGCGATGCGGCCAGCGTGAGGCGACGGTGCACCAGACGGTGATCACCAACGGCCAGAAGCAGGAGTCGCACCTGTGTGTGGAGTGCGCCCGCGAGGTGGGCGCCATCCCGAGCTTTTCGTTCCCGAACCTGTCCATGCAGCAGCTGCTCAGCTCGTTCCTGGGGCAGACGCTGCCCGGGGCGGGCGCCGGCCAGCCCCAGCTCAAGGCGGAGCCGACGTGCCGGCACTGCGGCATGACCTACAGCCAGTTCGCCCAGAGCGGACTCCTGGGATGCCCCCGCTGTTACCAGGAGATGGAGCAGCAGCTGATGCCGCTGATCAAGCGGATCCAGGGCACCGCCACGCACAGCGGGAAGGTGCCCAAGCGCACCGGCGGCCTCGCCCGCAAGAGGCGTGACCTGAAGATCCTCCGGGCGCAGCTGGCCTCCGCCGTGCAGGGCGAGCGCTACGAGGAGGCCGCCCGGATCCGGGACCAGATCCGGGCGCTGGAGGCGGAGATCGCCGCAGGGGGTGACAACGGTGGGTTGGAATGAGCTGGTGTCCCGCGCGGAGAGCCGCTGGATGGAGGGAACCGGACCGCACGCCGACATCGTGCTCTCTTCCCGGATCCGGCTGGCCCGCAACCTGGATGACCTGCCCTTCCCGCAGCGGATGTCCGAACCCGACACCGAGCGGCTTCTGCAGGCCGCGGAGGCGGGGGTCCGCGAGATCAACCTGGTCGGCTTCCCGTCCCGGGTGGAACTGTATCGGCTGGCCGACACCACGCCGCTGGACCGGCAGATCCTGGTCGAGAAGCACCTGATCAGCCCGCAGCAGTCCAAGGAGGTCATGGCCAAGGCCGTGGCCATTTCCGAGGACGAGGCCATCTCCATCATGGTCAACGAGGAGGACCACCTGCGCATCCAGGTGCTGGCCTCCGGGCTGCAGCTGCAGGAGGCCTGGCGGGTGGCGTCCCAGGTGGACGACGCCCTGGAGCAGCGGCTCCAGTTCGCGTTTGACGAGCAGCTGGGCTATCTCACGGCCTGCCCGACCAACGTAGGCACGGGGCTCCGGGCCTCGGTGATGATGCACCTGCCGGCCCTGGTGCTGACGCAGCAGGCCGGTCGGCTCTTCCACAACCTCTCGCAGTTGGGCCTCGTGGTACGGGGACTTTACGGCGAGGGCACGGAGGCGGCCGGGCAGATCTTCCAGATCTCCAACCAGACCTCCCTCGGGAAGGCCGAGGAGGAGATCATCGCGAACCTGGAGGCCATCGCCCGGACCGTGATCGACACGGAGGAGCAGGCCCGCCGCCATCTCTACGGGGAGATGCGGCTGCAGATCGAGGACCGGGTCTCCCGGGCGTACGGCATCCTCACCACCGCCCGGATGATCAGCTCGGAGGAGGCGATGCGCCTGCTCTCGGACGTACGCCTGGGCGTTGCCCTGGGGGTCGTGCCGAAGATCGACTACCGCATCCTCAACGAGTTGCTCGTGGCGATGCAGCCCGCGTGCCTGCAGCGGCAGGCGGGGCGGGAGCTGAACCCGCTGGAGCGGGACGTGCGGCGGGCGGCGCTGATCCGGGCGCGCCTTTCCGCCTGACCGGCCGGCCGTATCGCACCGCAGGGCGCAGCGGTCCCAATCGGTAAGTGTGCGGCGAGGGCGATGCCTCGCCACGTGGTTCCGGAATAAACAGATGGATAGGGGGTAAGTCGCGCATGTTCAGCCGCTACACGGAACGGGCTCAGCGGGTCATCGTGCTGGCCCAGGATGAGGCTCGGCGTTTGAATTACGACTACGTCGGCACAGAGCATCTGCTCCTGGGACTGATTCGCGAGGGCGAGGGCATCGCCGCCAAGGCGCTCCAGTCGCTGGGCATCCAGCTGGAGCAGGTGCGGGCCGAGGTCGAGAAGATGATCGGCAAGGGCTCCGCCTCGTCCCGGGGTGAGATCGGCTTCACGCCCAGGGCCAAGAAGGTGATGGTGGAGCTGGCCATCGAAGAGGCGCGGCTCCTGGGGCATAACTACGTGGGCACGGAGCACATCCTGCTCGGCCTCATCCGGGAGGGCGAGGGCGTGGCTGCCCAGGTGCTGCAGAACCTGGGGGCGGACCTGGAGCGGGTGCGCAACCAGGTGATCCACCTGCTCGGCGGGGTGCCCCATCCGCCCGCCGGCTCCTCCATGCCGGGATCGGCCAAGGTCAAGGGGCCCAAGACCAGCACCTCCACGCTGGACCAGTTCGGCCGCGACCTGAATCAGATGGCCCGCGACGGCAAGCTGGATCCGGTCATCGGCCGGGAGAAGGAGATCGAGCGGGTCATCCAGATTCTCACCCGACGCACCAAGAACAACCCGGTGCTGATCGGCGAGCCCGGCGTGGGCAAGACCGCCATCGCCGAGGGCCTGGCCCAGCGCATCGTCGACGGCCGGGTGCCGGAGATCCTGAAGGACAAGCGGGTCGTCGCCCTGGACCTGGCCTCGCTGGTCGCGGGCTCCAAATACCGGGGCGAGTTTGAGGAGCGGCTCAAGAAGGTGCTGGAGGAGATCCGCAACGCCGGCAACGTCATCCTCTTCATCGACGAACTGCACACCATCATCGGCGCCGGCGCAGCGGAGGGCGCGATCGACGCGTCCAACATCCTGAAGCCGGCCCTGGCCCGCGGCGAGTTGCAGGCCATCGGCGCGACCACCATCGACGAGTACCGCAAGTACGTGGAGAAGGACGCGGCCCTGGAGCGCCGCTTCCAGCCGGTGATGGTCGAGGAGCCGAGCCCCGAGGACGCCATCCAGATCCTGAAGGGGCTGCGCGACCGGTACGAGGCCCACCACCGGGTCGAGATCACCGACGCCGCGATCGAGGCCGCAGTGCGGCTCTCCGACCGCTACGTCACCGACCGGTTCCTGCCCGACAAGGCCGTCGACCTGATCGACGAGGCCGCCTCCCGCGTCCGGCTCTCCACCTTCGTGGCACCGCCCAACCTGAAGGAGCTGGAGGATAAGCTGGAGGAGGTGCGCAAGGAGAAGGAGGCCGCCGTCCAGGGGCAGGAGTTCGAGAAGGCCGCGCGCCTCCGGGACAAGGAGACCAAGCTGAAGGAGGAGCTGGAGCGGCAGAAGAACGAGTGGCAGCAGAAGAAGGTCACGGCGAAGTGCGTCGTGAACGAGGAGGACATCGCCACCATCGTCTCTCAGTGGACGGGCATCCCCGCGACAAAGCTGACGATGGACGAGTCCCAGCGGCTGCTCAACCTGGAGAAGGTGCTGCACGAGAAGGTGGTCGGCCAGGACGAGGCGGTGGCGGCGGTGGCCCGGGCCATCCGGCGGGCCCGCGCCGGCCTGAAGGATCCGAAGCGGCCCATCGGCTCCTTCATCTTCCTGGGCCCGACGGGCACGGGCAAGACCCACCTGGCCAAGGCCCTGGCGGAGGCGCTCTTCGGCGACGAGGACGCGATGGTCCGCATCGACATGTCCGAGTATATGGAGCGGCACACCACCTCCCGGCTGGTGGGCGCGCCGCCCGGGTACGTGGGGTACGAGGAGGGCGGTCAGCTGACCGAGGCCGTCCGGCGCCGGCCGTACTGCGTCGTGCTGCTGGATGAGATCGAGAAGGCGCATCCCGAGGTCTTCAACATCCTGCTGCAGGTGCTGGAGGACGGCCGGCTGACCGAGGCCAAGGGCCGCACCGTGGACTTCCGCAACACCGTGATCATCATGACCTCCAACGCGGGCGCCCAGGCCATCCAGGGCGACAAGAAGCTGGGCTTCACCGTCCAGGAGGACGAGAAGGAGCGGTACGAGCGGATGAAGTCCCGGGTCATGGACGAGGTCAAGCGGCTCTTCCGGCCCGAGTTCCTCAACCGGCTCGACGAGATCATCATCTTCCACAGCCTGACCAAGGATCACCTGAAGGAGATCGTGCGGCTGGAGGTCAAGAAGGTGGCTGACCGGCTGAAGGAGCAGGGCGTGGAGCTGACCCTTTCCGACTCCGCCCTGGAGAAGCTGGTCGCGGAAGGTTACGACGAGAAGTTCGGCGCCCGCCCGCTGCGCCGGGCCATCCAGCGGCTGGTGGAGGACCCGCTCTCCGAGGAGATGCTCCGGCAGCCGTTCAAGTACGGCGAGCAGGTGTACGTGGACACCGACGCGGAAGGCAAGATCGTCTTCAAGCGCACCGAGCCCTCCGCCGAGTCGGTGGGCGTCGGCAGCGGCGAGACCACGCAGGCTTAGCGGCCCCGCTGGCCCGGCCCGTTCAGCAGGCGCCGGTCACCCCGTGCTGGGGGACCGGCGCCTGCCTTGCTTTTTCTGTTGGAGGATTCAGGTATCGGACGTCAAAGATTACTACCAATCATCCTTAAGGGAGGCGCATGAGTTGTGTCGCTGAATCGTCTCTGGTCAGGGAGGTGGGGCGTGACCCTCACCGGCGTTGTCGTTGGGATCCTGGCGCCCATCCTGGTGAAGCTGGGCAACCCCGGGAACATGGGGGTGTGCGTCGCCTGTTTCACCCGTGACATCGCGGGCGCCCTCGGGCTGCACCGGGCTGCGGCCGTGCAGTACATCCGGCCCGAGATCATCGGCCTGGTCCTGGGTGCGACGATCGCCGCGCTGGGCGCCGGCGAGTGGCGCGCCCGGGGCGGCTCCTCGCCGCTGGTGCGGTACATCATGGGCGTCATCGCCGCGATCGGCGCGCTGGTCTTCCTCGGCTGTCCGTGGCGGGCGTTCCTGCGGATCGGCGGCGGCGACTGGAACGCCGTCGTCGGCGTCCTCGGTTTCGCCGCAGGCATCTGGGCGGCCACCTTCTTCCTGCGCCGGGGCTACAGCCTGGGCAAGAGCAAGCCGATGGCGCCGGTCGCCGGCTGGATCATGCCGGCGGCCATGGTCGGCCTCCTGGTGCTCCTCCTGGCGGCGCCGCTGTTCGGGCGGGACGCCGACGGGAACCCGGTGGGCCCGATCTTCTTCAGCACCAGCGGTCCGGGCTCGCAGCACGCCGCCTGGTGGATCTCGCTCCTGTTCGCCCTGGTCATCGGGTACCTGGGGCAGCGGAGCCGCTTCTGTTCGGTGGGGGCGTTCAGAAATCTGTTCATGCTGCGTGACACCAAGCTGCTGACGGGCGTCGTCGCCCTGATCATAACCGCCGCGGTGGCGAACCTGGCCCTGGGCCAGTTCCACCCGGGCTTCGCCAACCAGCCCATCGCCCATACGGACGGGCTCTGGAACTTCATGGGCATGCTGCTCTCCGGCCTGGCCTTCACGCTCGGCGGCGGCTGCCCCGGCCGGCAGCTCTTCCTCTCCGGCGAGGGCGACACCGACGCGGCGGTCTTCACCTTCGGACTGCTGACCGGCACCGCCCTGGCGCACAACTTCAACCTGGCCAGCTCGGCCGCGGGGCCGTCGCCCTACGGGCCGGCGGCGGTGATCATCGGGCTCATCGTCGTGGTCGTCCTGGGCTTCACCATGCGGGACGTGGCGGCGGGTGAGGACCAGTCCCGGTCGGCGGCATGAGCGCCGAACTGATTTACCTGGACAACGCCGCCACCTCGTGGCCCAAGCCGGCGGCGGTGGTGCGGGCGATGGCCGAGTGCCTGGAGAATGAGGCCGGCAATCCCGGCCGCTCCGGGCACCGGCTGTCGCTCGCCGCCGGCCGGCGGGTCTGGGCGGTGCGGCAGGCCGTAGCCGAACTCTTCGGTGCCCCTGACCCGCTGCGCGTGATCTTCACCCACAACGGCACCATGGCCGTCAACCTGGCCCTGGGCGGCCTGCTCTCTCCCGGCGACCGGGTGGTCTGCACGGGCATGGAGCACAACGCCGTCATCCGCCCCCTGCGCGACCTGGAGGAGCTGGGGATCGAGGTCGTCATCGCCCCCTGCGATTCTGAGGGCCGGCTGGACCTGGAGGCGTTCCGGCGGGTGGTGGAGGCTGCCCCGACCCGGATGGTGGCCCTGAACCATGCCAGCAACGTGACCGGCACCATCTGCCCTGTCGCCGAGGCCGCCGCGATCGCGCACCGGGCAGGCGCGCTGGTGCTGGTCGACGCGGCGCAGAGCGCCGGCAGCGTCCCCATCGATATGGGGGCGATGGGCATCGACCTCCTGGCCTTCACCGGCCACAAAGGGCTCCTGGGCCCCACCGGCACCGGGGGGCTCATCCTGGGCGAGCGGGTCAACGCGGCCGAGATGAAGCCGCTGGTGCGGGGCGGGACGGGATCCCGCTCGGCAATGGAGAGACAGCCGCCGGACCTGCCGGACCGGTTCGAGGCCGGCACGGTCAACTTCGTGGGCATCGCCGGCCTGGGCGCCGGGATTCAGGCGCTGGCAGAACTGGGCGGGCCGGAGGAAATCGGCCGGCGGGAACGGCAGCTCGCCCGGCAGCTCTGGGAGGGGCTCTCGGAGATCCCTGGCGTGCGGCTGTACGGCCCGGCGGACTTCAGCCAGCGGGTCGCGGTGGTCTCCTTCACCGTCGAGGGGCGCACGGTGTCGGAGGTGGGCGGACGGCTGGACGAGGAGTTCGGGATCCTCGCCCGCGTCGGGCTGCACTGCGCCCCGGTGGCCCACCGGACCCTGGGCACGTTCCCGCAGGGGACGGTGCGGCTGTCCCCGGGGCCTTTCAACACCCCGGAGCAGATCGCGCGGGCGGTGGCGGCGGTCCGCCGGCTTGCCGAGGGGGCGTGATGGGATGGACTACGGCGTGGCGCTCTTCCACACGACATCGATGGCCTTGAAGGCTGAGCAACGGCTGAAGGCGGCGGGGCTGGCCGTCAAGCTCATCCCGACGCCCCGGCAGTTCTCCAGCGACTGCGGGTTCGCGCTGCGCTTCGCCTGGGCGGACTGCGCACGGGTGGAGGAGCTGCTGCGCACCGGCGGGGTGGAGACCGCCGGGCTGCGCCGGTTGTAGCCTGCGGCCACGGCGGTTCCGTTTTCGGACAAGCCGGAGTTTCCTCTTGACGGACGTACGGGCAACGGCTAGAATGAGCGTCAAATACGAAACGGCGATGAACGAGGAAAGTAAGCGGACGGAAGGCCATCCAGGGAGGCGGCGCCGCAGACTGGAAGCGCCGCCATGGCGGTCCCCGCCGAAGTTCCCTCGGGAGCTGCCGGCTGAACGGCCGCAGAGCCTTGCGGCCCAGTAGGCCAGGCCGGCCCTCCCGCCGTTATCCGGGAGCGGTGTCGAAGAGCTCTGCTCTTCCGCACCTGCAGATCGAGCGGGTCGCCGCTTGGGCGGCTCAGAAGGGTGGTACCACGGGAGCTGTGCTCTCGTCCCTTACCGGGGCGGGAGCGTTTTTTTATCAGGGTGAAGGAGGCGGATGAGCGTGGTCGAAGGTCTGACTGCGGAGACGAAGCGCACGGTGGCCGGTCGGTTTGCGGGCCTGCGGCTGGGCTCAGGCCGCCCGATGATCATCGCGGGACCGTGCAGCGTGGAGAGCGAGGAGCAGATCGTCGCCGCCGCCCGGGCGGTCAAGGCCGCGGGCGCCACGGCCCTCAGGGGCGGCGCGTTCAAGCCCCGCACCTCGCCCCGCTCGTTCCAGGGGTTGGGCGAGGAGGGGCTGCGGCTCCTCGCCGTGGCCCGCGCGGAGACGGGGCTGCCGGTGGTGACCGAGGTCATGGACACCGCGCAGATCGACCTTGTGGCGGAGTATGCGGACGTGCTCCAGGTGGGGTCCCGCAACATGCAGAACTTCGCCCTGCTGAAGCAGGTGGGGCGGGCCGGCAAACCGGTGCTGCTGAAGCGGGGGCTGAGCGCGACGCTGGAGGAGTGGCTTGCCGCGGCGGAATACATCCTGGAGTCCGGCAACGACCAGGTGATCCTGTGCGAGCGGGGCATCCGAACCTTTGAGACCTCCACCCGCAACACGCTGGACCTGAGCACGGCGATCCTGGCCCGGACGCGCTCCGGGCTGCCGGTGATCGTCGACCCGAGCCATGCCGCGGGCCGCAGGGACCTGATCGAGCCGCTGTCCCTGGCGGCGCTGGCGGCAGGCATGGACGGCCTGATGATCGAGGTGCACCCCGACCCCGACCGGGCGCTCTCGGACGCCGCGCAGCAGCTGAACTTCGAGCAGTTCAGCCGGCTGATGGCCCGTCTGGAGCTGCTCCCGGCCTCTGCCCTGGAGAGCATCGACGCGTGCCGGGAGGAGATCGACCGGCTGGACGAGCGGATCCTGGACCTGCTCCTGCGCCGCATGGCGGCGGCGCGCCGGGTGGGGCAGCTGAAGCGCGGCGCCGGGCTGCCCGTCCTGCAGGAGGACCGCGAGCACGCGCTCATCAACCGGCTGGCCGGCCTGGCCGGGGACGAGCTGGCCGGCGAGGAGGTCCGGGAGATCTGGCAGGCGATCCTGGCCGTCTCCCGCCGGGCGCAGCAGGCGCTGCACGCCTGATCTGCACTCACGGGTCCCGTGTCGTCCGCGGGGCGGTCCGTGCTGTGCGCCGCGGGCGACGGGCGGACAGCCCCTGCCGCGCGCATCCGGGGCGCCGGCGCGCCGCGTGCAGGAGGGGGCGGGCCTCGCCCCGAAACAAGACCGGACCGAGGACGACGGGGAGGCAGTGGCGTTGGCGAAGTCCAGGAGCGCCTTCTTTTGTCAGGAGTGCGGCTACGAGTCGCCGCGGTGGATGGGGCGGTGCCCCGGCTGCGGTGCCTGGAACACCATGGTGGAGGAGCCCGTGAACCCGCCGGGCGGGCGGGGCCTGCTGACGTCTGACCCGGGCACGGGCGGGCCGCCGCTGGCGATCGGGGAGGTGGAGACCGAGGACGCGCAGCGGCTGGAGACGGGCATGGACGAGCTGGACCGGGTGCTGGGCGGCGGCATCGTGCCCGGCTCTTTCGTGCTGGTGGGCGGCGACCCGGGCATCGGCAAGTCGACCCTGCTGCTGCAGCTGGCGGCCGGCGTGGCCCGGCAGCACGGCACCGTGCTCTATGCCTCCGGCGAGGAGTCCGCCAGGCAGATCCGGATGCGAGCCGACCGGTTGGGGACCATCCACCCGCGCCTTCTGGTGCTGGCCGAGACGAACCTGGAGGCCATCGCGCACCACGCGGCCCAGGTGGCCCCCCGGCTGCTCATCGTCGACTCCATCCAGACGGTCTTCCGCCCCGACCTGCCTTCCGCCCCCGGCTCCGTCAGCCAGGTGCGGGAGTGCGCCGCCCAGCTGCTCCGGGTGGCGAAGGGGCAGAACCTCGCCATCTTTATCGTGGGCCACGTCACCAAAGAGGGCTCCCTGGCCGGCCCGCGGGTACTGGAGCATATCGTGGACACCGTTCTCTACTTCGAGGGCGACCGGCACGCCAGCTTCCGGATCCTGCGCGCGGTGAAAAACCGCTTCGGCTCCACGAATGAGATTGGCATCTTCGAGATGCGGGACGCGGGCCTGGCGCCGGTCGGCAACGCCTCCCAGCTGTTCCTGGCGGAGCGGCCGGTGGAGGTGGCGGGCTCCGTGGTCATGCCGGCGATGGAGGGCACCCGGCCGCTCCTGGTGGAGGTGCAGGCGCTGGTGAGCGCGTCCACCTTCGTGACGCCGCGGCGGACCGCGGAGGGCATCGACCTGAACCGGCTGCAGCTGATCATCGCGGTGCTGGAGAAGCGGGTGGGACTGCTGCTGGGCAACCATGACGCCTACGTCAAGGTGGCGGGCGGGGTGCGGCTGGCGGAGCCCGCGATCGACCTGGCCCTGGCGGTGGCCCTGGCCTCCAGCTTCCGGGACCAGCCTCCCGACCCGCGTACGGTGGTCGTGGGCGAGGTCGGGCTGGCCGGCGAGGTGCGGGCGGTGTCCCGCATCGACCAGCGCATTCGCGAGGCCGAGAAGATGGGTTTCGACCGCATGGTATTGCCACGGGCGAACCTCCGTAGCCTAAGCATGAAGACCGACGTGGAACTGGTCGGCGTGGAGACGGTGATGGAAGGACTCGAGGCGGCCCTCGGCCGCTGAGCCGCGCGCAGGGGGTGCGGGGATGGAGGACCGAAGCGGCTTCTGGCAGGTGCTGCAGCAACTCGCCCCCGGCACCGCGCTGCGGGAGGGGCTGGAGTCCATCCTGCTGGCCAGGACCGGGTCGCTGATCGTCGTCGGCGACTCCCCGGAGGTCCTGGCGCTCGTGGACGGGGGTTTCCGCCTGGACTGCGAGTTCACGCCCACGCGGCTGTACGAGCTGGCCAAGATGGACGGGGCGATCATCCTCACCCGGGACGCCCAGCGCATCCTCTATGCGAACGCCATGCTGGTGCCCGACCCGTCGATCCCCACCAGCGAGACGGGCACCCGCCACCGCACGGCGGAGCGGGTGGCCCGACAGACCGGCGAGTTGGTGATCTCCATCTCCCAGCGCCGGGACCTGATCACGCTGTACAAGGGCCCGATGAAGTACATCCTGCGGGACTTCGCCGTGGTCCTGACCAAGGCCAACCAGGCCCTGCAGACCCTGGAGAAGTACAAGCTGGTCCGGGACCAGGCGGTGGCCCGCCTCTCCGCGCTGGAGCTGGACGACATGGTCAGCGCGCTGGATGTGGCGCTGGTGGTGCAGCGCACCGAGATGTTGCTGCGCATCGGGAAGGAGATCGAGCGGTACATCGTCGAGCTGGGCACGGAGGGCCGGCTGGTGGCGATGCAGCTGGAGGAGCTGCTGGCCGGCGTGGCGGCGGAGGGGCTGCTCATCATCCGCGACTACGCCAGCACCGATGACCCTCAGCACGCGGCGGCGCTTCGGCAGCAGATGGCCGAGTGGACGTACGAGGAGCTGCAGGACCTGGCAGCCGTCGCCCGGCTGCTGGGCGCCGGCGCGCTGGACAGCCCCCTGGGTGCCCGGGGCTACCGCATGCTCCGGCGCATCCCCCGGCTGCCCGCCGCTGTCATTGAGAACTTGGTGGCCCGGTTTGGCCGGCTGCAGCGCGTGCTCGCCGCCTCGCTGGAGGAGCTGGACGACGTGGAGGGCATCGGCGAGGTGCGGGCGCGGGCGATCCAGGAGGGGCTGCGCCGGATGCGGATGCAGTTCGCCCTGGAGCGGCAGCTGTAGCGCCAACGAAAAAAGCCCGAGCAGCCTGGCTCGGGCCATTTTCCTGTGTCTTGCCTGCCGGGTCAGTCCGCGAAGTTGTACAGTCCCAGGGCGCTCAGCTTCTTGTGCTCCTTCAACAGGACGTCGTAGAGGTTGAGGTCGAGCACGTTGCACAGCGCGGCGAGGTAGAAGAGGTTGTTGCCGATCTCCGCCTCGATCACCTCGCGGCAGTGGTCGCACAGCTTGCCGGTGATGTGCTCCATCGCGTGATCCCGCAGCTGTTCCAGCGTCGCGTCCTGGGGGTAGCGCTGCTTGGTGCCGTGAATCTCGATGCAGCCGCAGGAGGTCACCGACTTCGTGAGCGCCCGGTTGACGCGGGCGTTGGACTCCTGGTACTTCGCCATGATATCCAGCACGCTGCGGTGACGGATGAGGCACTCGCTCACCGTTTCCTGAAACTGGTCGCACAGCAGGTCCTTCATCGAAGACTCACCTCTCAGTCCCGTCGCGGGCCAGGGGTGCCCGGGAATGCGACGCCGGTTGACGGTTCCTGGCTGGTTCTATTGTAGCAGAGGGGCACGACGGGGACAAACGGCGGCGTCTGGCAAACAATGGAGGGCGGAGGGGCTGGCCTCCGCCCTCGGTTTGGTGGAGCTAAGGGGACTCGAACCCCCGACCTCGTGAGTGCGATTCACGCGCTCTCCCAACTGAGCTATAGCCCCGTTGCTGCTCCCATTGTACGGCTGGCCCCCGGGGGCGTCAAGCCAGGAGTCCGTCAGGTTCATGCTTTCGTGGTTGTCAGACGATTCTCTTGGCTATTGACACCAGCGAATCAAACATCATATAATTAAACTTTTCTTGACAAAGGTCGTGCGTGTCTGGTAAGCTGAGCACGGGCGGAGGGTTTCGCTGCCGCGGGGCACGGGAGCAGGTGGGGGTGATCCGGTGTTCCAGGTGGGCGACAAGGTCGTGTACCCGATGCACGGCGCCGGCATCATCGAGGCCATCGAGGACCGGGAGGTGCTGGGGGAGCGGAAGCGCTACTACGTCCTGCGGCTGCCGGTGGCCGACATGCAGGTGCTTGTGCCCTGCGACGGTCCGCAGAGCACGGGGCTGCGCGCGGTGATGTCCGAGCAGGTCTTCCAGCAGGTGCTGGAGGTGCTGCGATCCCGGCCGACCCAGGCGGAGAAGAACTGGAACCACCGCTACCGGATGAACATGGAGAAGATCCGCAGCGGCGACGTCCTCGCACTGGCCGAGGTCGTGCGTACGCTGTCGCAGCGAGAGCGGGAGAAGGGGCTGTCCACGGGGGAACGCAAGATGCTGGACAGCGCGCGGCAGATCCTCCTGTCCGAGATCGTGTTGATCCGAGGCCTGGAGCTGGAACAGGCAAGCTCGCTTCTGGACCGCGTTCTCGCCCAGTGAGGCGGCGCCGGGTGTCCGGCGCCCCTCGCCTTTCGCCAACTGTTCGGGTCGGGGTGCGAACCTGCACCTTTTCTGGTTCGTCTCATAAACAGGGGGGCGCGGATCCGGGCTGAACGCCCTCCCAATCTGCAGAAGGAGGTGAATGGTGTTGAGAAAGAACCTGCGGATCGTGCTGACCATCGCGGGCGTCCTGAGCGGTTTCGGCTCCACGTTCCTCTGGCGCGAGAGCGTGGCGCTTTTGCTCTCGGTTCCGGAGCACTGGGGCTTTACCCTTCTGTTCTTCGCCGTCGGCAGTCTGGTGGGCGGTCTGGTGGGCTTCGGACTCTACCCATTCGTGACCTGGCTTGAAGGCCGGCTGGCTCGTACTGCATTCATCGATATCATACTGGGATCTGTTGGACTCATAAGCGGGCTGTTGATTGCGGCCCTTCTCAGCGTCTTTACGGGCAAGATTCCGCTGTTTGGCGGTGTGATCTCGGTTCTCAGCGCGGTGATCTTCGGCTACCTCGGCATGACGGTGACCACCCGCAAGCGGGAGGAGGTAAGCGAGGCCTTTTCCTCCATCTTCAGCCGCTCGGCCAGGAAGGAGCATGCCGCGGGCTCGCAGGCCCATAGCAAGCACCAGGAGTACCGGGGGGTCAGCCGGCCGAAGATCCTGGACACCTCGGTCATCATCGACGGCCGGATCGCCGACATCGTGGCGGCCGGATTCCTGGAGGGGCCGCTGGTCGTCCCGTCCGTGGTCCTGGAGGAGCTGCGCCACATCGCCGACTCCCCGGATGTGCTGAAGCGCAACCGGGGCCGGCGGGGGCTCGACATTCTGAGCGAGATCCAGAAGCTGCCGGGCGCGGATGTGCGCATCTACGAGGGCGAGATCGACGCGGCCGAGGTGGACATCAAGCTGCTCAAGCTGGCAAAGATGCTGGGCGGCGTCGTCGTCACCAACGACTTCAACCTGAACAAGGTGGCCGGGCTGCAGGGCGTCCGGGTGCTCAACATCAATGAGCTGGCCAACGCCCTGAAGCCGATCGTCCTGCCCGGGGAGGAGATGACCGTCTCCGTGGTGAAGGACGGAAAGGAACCCGGCCAGGGCGTCGGGTACCTGGACGACGGCACGATGATCGTGGTGGACGGCGGCAAGCGCTACATCGGAGACACCATCGACGTGCTGGTCACGTCGGTCATCCAGACGGCAGCCGGCCGCATGATCTTCGCCAAGCCGAAGATGACGGTGGAGAAGGTGGCGCCGTGAGCATTCATGCAGGGGGGCTGCAGGTCCCGGTCAGCGTGATCATCCCGGCCGCAGGGTCGGGCAGGCGCATGGGGGGAGGAACTGCCAAGCAGTTCCTCCCCCTCCGCGGCGAGCCGGTGCTGGTGCGCACCGTCAGGCGGTTCAGCGAGTGCCCCCTGGTGGACGAGATCGTCATCGCCGCGGGCGACGTGGAGGCGACCCGCGCTCTGGTGGGCCACATGCCCAAGGTGACGCGCATCGTCCAGGGCGGCGCGGAGCGGCAGGATTCGGTGTGGGCCGCCCTGCAGGCGGTCCATTCCCGCCCCCGCATCGTCGCCGTCCACGACGCTGCCCGCCCCCTGCTCACCGCCGACGTGCTGAAGGGCGTGCTTCAGGCGGCGGCCGACCATCCGGCCCAGGTGGTCGCGGTGCCCGTGCAGGATACCATCAAGCAGGTGGGGCCGGACGGCGTGGTGGTGGCGACGCCGGACCGGTCGATGCTGTGGGCGGTGCAGACCCCGCAGGTGTTCTGGGCTGATGTGCTGGTACGGGCCTTCCGCCAGGCGATCGCGGACGGTTTCCTGGGCACGGACGACGCGTCGCTGGTGGAGCGCATCGGCGTGCCCGTGCGGGTCTACCGGGGCCATCCGGGCAACCTCAAGCTGACCACGCCGACGGACTTCCGCCTGGCGGAGCTGCTGCTGGAGGAGGAGGCGCGACAATGCTGATCGGCTTCGGTTACGACGTTCACCGGCTGGTCCCCGGGAGGCCGCTGGTCCTGGGCGGCGTGGAGATCCCCAGCAAGCGGGGCTTGGAGGGGCACTCCGACGCGGACGTGGCCCTGCACGCCCTCATGGACGCCTTGCTCGGGGCCGCCGGGCTGGGAGACATCGGCACGCACTTTCCGCCGACGGACCCGGCGTGGGCGGGGGCCAACTCCCTGGACCTGCTCCGCCGGGTGGTGGGTCTGCTGGCCGAGGAGGGTTACCGGCCCGTAAACTGCGACATCACCGTGGTGGCCGAGCGGCCGAAGATCGGGCCCTACGTGCCGGCGATGCGGGAGCGGATCGGCGCCGTGCTGGGCGTCGAGCCGCGCCGGGTCAGCATCAAGGCCACGACCAACGAGCAGATGGGCTTCGTCGGTCGCGAAGAGGGCATCGCCGCCTATGCGGTCGCCCTCATCGCCGGGCGGTGAGGGACCCCGCTTGACATCTTCGGCGCCCCCCCGTAAAATCAGAGCAAACGTAAAGGCAGCGAACGGGAGAAGTACCTGCGGGAGCCTGTACAGAGAGCCACCGCCACAGGCTGCAAGCGGAGGTCTGGCGAGCGCAGGGAAGATGCGCCCGGGAGCCGGGGTCCGAACGGGCGCGGCAGGTGTGCCGCGGCCGCTAGGCGCCCACGGAAGGCCACCGTTATCCGGCACAGGGTGTGTTGGCACCCGAGAGAGCGGGGCGCATGGCGAGGCGCCCAATCAGAGTGGAACCGCGGGGATTGCCCGCCTCTGGCCGACAGAGGCGGGCTTTTCGGTGTGCCCGGCATGGGCGCTGACTTGGCGGTGAAAGTCCGCTACGGGCGAGGCAGCACCAGCCCGTTAGCCAAAGGCAAGGGTGTCCGTCGTGAGGCGGAATCTGAAGGAAGCCCGAGGCAAAGCCACGACCCGAGGAACACGAACCCCATAGGAGGCTGTGCCGCTCGGGTGAGCTGGCCGAACACAGCAAAACCCGAAGCTGCCAAAGGGCGGTGCGGTAGATGGGGCGGGTGCGGGGTGAAGGTCAGCGTTCTTACCCGGGGAGATCTGCCGGGAACGCCAGCAACGCTGGTAACCTGCGTCGGGAGACGCAGCTGAACCGGCAGAAGTCAGCAAAGGCCATAGTACCGGCAGGGGGACGCCCCAACCGGGAAGGGCCGAACGTCAGGAAAGGGGTGAACCCGTTGCGTTCGAGCAGCCCGCGACAAACGCAGAAGACCCCGAACGGGACCTGCTCGCCGGAGGTAGCGGTGAAGCCGCAAGGGACGGCGAGAGGGCGGAGTGGGCAGCCGGCACAAGACGGAACGTTACCCCGCGGGGAGCACAGCAACCTGATGGAGCAGGTGGTGGCCAGGGAGAACATGCTGGCCGCCCTGAAACGGGTGGAGCGGAACGGAGGCGCTCCCGGCGTGGACGGTGTCCCCACCGAACGGCTGCGGGACCAGATTCGCGTGGAGTGGAGCCGCATCCGTGAGGGACTGCTCCAGGGGACCTACAGACCGCAGCCAGTCCGCCGGGTCGAAATCCCGAAACCGGGCGGCGGCAAGCGGATGCTGGGGATTCCCACCGTGATGGACCGCCTGATCCAACAGGCACTCCTGCAAGTACTGACGCCGATCTTTGACCCGACATTCTCCGAATCCAGCTACGGCTTTCGGCCGGGGCGGCGGGGTCATGATGCGGTCAGGAAGGCACGTCAGTACGTGGAGGAAGGGTACGACTGGGTCGTGGACATGGACCTGGAGAAGTTCTTCGACCGGGTCAACCACGACGTGCTGATGGCCCGCGTGGCGCGGCGGGTAACGGATAAGCGTGTGCTGCGGCTGATCCGGCGGTACTTACAGGCTGGGGTCATGCTGAACGGGGTAGTCGTGGCGACGGAGGAAGGGACGCCGCAGGGCGGTCCGCTGAGCCCGCTGCTGGCGAACATCCTGCTGGATGACCTCGACAAGGAGCTGGAGCGCCGCGGGCACCACTTCGTCCGGTACGCCGATGACTGCAACATCTACGTCCGCAGCAAGCGGGCGGGAGAACGGGTCTACAGGAGCGTGCGCCACTTCCTGCAGGAGCGGTTACGGCTGAAGGTCAACGAGGAGAAGAGCGCAGTGGACCGGCCGTGGAAGCGGCAGTTCCTCGGGTTTAGTTTCTACAAGCACCGGGGAGTGCGCATCCGGCTGGCCCCGAAGAGCCTGAAGCGCGTGAAGGACAAGCTCCGCACGCTGACGGACCGCAACCGCAGCCAGAGCATGGAGGACCGAATCCGGCGCCTGAATGCTTACTTGCGGGGCTGGGTTGGGTACTATGCGCTCTCCGATGCCAGGTCAGCCTTTGAAAGACTCGAAGGATGGCTGAAGCGTCGGCTGCGAGCATGCGTATGGAAGCAGTGGAAGCGTGTACGCACGCGCTTTCGGGAGTTGCGCGCCCTCGGTTTGCCCGAATGGGTAGTCCACCAACTCGCCAACAGCCGCAAAGGCCCGTGGCGGATGGCAGGTGGCCCACTAAACAGCGCCCTGGGCGACGCCTACTGGCGTGCCCAGGGGCTGATAAGCCTGACCGAATGCTATGAAGCGACTCGTCAATCCTGGCGAACCGCCGGATGCGGACCCGCATGTCCGGTGGTGTGAGAGGACGGGGGCTAGCCGCCCCCTCCTACTCGATCTGTTTCGGGGGAGGGAGAGCCATGTTCAGCCTGTTCAAGCGGCTTCGGCGGGACATCGAGGCGGTCTTCGAGCGGGATCCGGCGGCGCGTTCCGTGCTGGAGGTGCTGCTCTGCTATCCGGGACTGAAGGCGATCTGGGCCCACCGGGTGGCACACTGGCTGTGGCAGCGGAACTTCAAACTCCTGGCCCGTGTGATCTCTCAGATCTCCCGTTTTTTCACCCAGATCGAGATTCACCCCGGCGCCAAGATCGGGGAAGGCGTCTTCATCGACCACGGCTGCGGCGTCGTCATCGGCGAGACCGCAGAGGTGGGCAACAATGTGACCATCTACCAGGGCGTGACCCTGGGCGGCACCGGCAAGGAGAAGGGCAAGCGGCACCCGACGATCGGGGACAACGTGGTGATCGGCACCGGCGCCCGCATCCTGGGCTCGTTCACGGTGGGGGCCAACAGCCGCATCGGCGCCGGCGCCGTAGTACTGCGGGAGGTGCCGCCCAACTCCACCGTCGTCGGCAACCCGGGCCGGGTCGTGGTGCAGAACGGCGTGCGCACGGACCAGCTGGACATGATCCACATGCCCGATCCGATCGCAAACATGTTTGACCAGATGCAGCGCCAGATCGACAAGCTGACCCAGCGCATCGAGCGGCTGGAGGAGGAGAACCGGGCGCTGCGCAGATTACAGGAGGGTTTGGCGCATGGGCATCCGCATCTACAATGATCTGACCCGGAAGAAGGAAGACTTCGTCCCTCTCGAACCGGGCAAGGTCCGTTTCTACAACTGCGGACCGACCGTCTACGACTACTTTCACATCGGCAACGCCCGCAACTTCGTCGTCTTCGACACGGTTCGACGGTACCTGGAGTACCGGGGCTATCAGGTCACCTTCGTTCAGAACTTCACCGACATCGATGACCGCATGATCAAGCGGGCCCGGGAGCGGGGCATCACCGTCTCCGAGCTGGCCGAGGAGATGATCCAGGCCTACTTTGCCGATGCCGGCGCCCTGGGCGTTCGCCCCGCGGACGTGCATCCCCGGGCCACCGCGCTCATCGACGAGCAGATCGCCATGATTCAACAGCTCATCGACAAGGGCCACGCCTACGTTGTCGAGGGCGGCGACGTGTACTTCCGGGTGACGACAAGCCCCGACTACGGCAAGCTATCCCACAAGAATTTGGAGGAACTTGTCGCCGGCGCGTCGGAGCGGGTCGATCCCGACGACCGCAAGGAACACCCCTTCGACTTCGCCCTGTGGAAGGGGCAGAAGCCCGGGGAGCCCGCCTGGCCGGCCCCGTGGGGCCCCGGCAGGCCTGGCTGGCACATCGAGTGCTCGGCCATGGCCCGCAAGTACCTGGGCGACACGATCGATATCCACGCCGGGGGCGAGGACCTGACGTTCCCGCACCACGAGAACGAGATCGCCCAGTCGGAGGCGGTGACGGGCAAGCCCTTCGCGCGGTACTGGATGCACAACGCCCACCTGATGATCGACGGCGCCAAGATGTCCAAGTCGGTGGGCAACTTTTTCACGGTGCGGGACATCCTGAAGCGCTACGACGGCGAGGTCGTCCGCATGTTCCTCCTGTCGGCGCATTACCGCACGCAGCTCTCCTTCAGCGACCAGCTGATGGAGGACACCAGGCGCGCCCTGGAGCGGCTGTACAATACCGTGGCGAACCTGGAGCACCTGGCGAAGACGGCCCCGCGCGCGGAGATGACCGCGGAGGAGCAGGCGGTGCTGGCCGAGCTCTCCCAGGCGCGCGAGCGCTTCGTCGCCGCCATGGACGACGATTTCAACACGGCCGAGGGCCTGGCCGTCATCTTTGACCTGAGCCGGGAGCTGAACAGCCGGGTGAAGCCCGGCGCCTCCGCGGCCTTCGCCGAGGGCGGGCTGGCCCTGCTCCGGGAGCTGGCCGGGGTGCTGGGCCTGCTGGAGCGCAAGGCGCAGCCGCAGGAACTGGACGCCGAGATCGAGGCGCTGATCGCCGCCCGGCAGGAGGCGAGGAAGGCGCGGAACTTTGCCGAGGCCGACCGGATCCGGGATCAGCTTCGCGCGATGGGCATCATCCTGGAGGACACCCCGCAGGGCGTCCGGTGGCGGCGCGCATGAGGCTGGCCAACCCGCTCACCCTGCCGCCGCTGACCCTGGCCTACCTCGGCGACGCCCTCTACGAGGCGTTCGTGCGGGAGCGGCTGCTGGAGCGGGGCTACGTGCGGGTGAACGACCTGCACCGGCATGCCCTGCGTTACGTGCAGGCCACCGCCCAGGCGGCGATCCTCCACCACCTCATGCCCGCGCTCACGGAGCAGGAGCAGGACGTGGTGCGCCGGGGGCGCAACGCGAAGGGACACGGGGCCCCGAAGTCGGCGGATCCGGCGGAGTACGCCGCCTCCACCGGCTTTGAGGCGCTGGTGGGGTACCTGTACCTGGCCGGGCAGGCGGAGCGGCTGTCGGAGGTTCTCCAGGCCGCGGCCGACTTTATCGAGCGTGGCCAGTAAACGGCGCAGGCTGCGCCGCCATGTCGGCGCGCCTGCGCCTGGTTTTCGTGACAGGAAGAAGGATCCCGGGGCAGAATTAGTTCTAGTTAATTAAGGTTGCTGGCCCGGGGGGGTCGGGATTGAACATCGAGATCCAGTACCTGGAACTCTGCCGGGAGATCCTGGCGGAGAACGAGCAGGAGATCGCCGAGGGCCGCTGGACGCCCAACCGGACCGGCATGGGGACGGTGGGCGTCTTCGGCCGCATGCTGAAGCACGACTTCAAGGAAGGGTTTCCCGCCCTGACCACCAAGAAGCTGTTCTTCAACTCCGTGAAGGCCGAGTTGCTCTGGTTCCTCGCGGGCCGGACCGACCTGGAGTTCCTGCACGAGCGGGGATGCCACATCTGGGACAAGGACGCGGCCCGCAACGGCGGGAAGCTCGGGCCGATCTACGGCAAGCAGTGGCGGGCGTGGGAGGGCGCGGACGGCAGGACCTACGACCAGATCGCCTGGGTCATCCAGCAGATCCGGGAGATCGCCGCCGACCCGGAGCGGCCCCATCCCAACTCCAGGCGGCTGGTCGTCAGCCCCTGGAACGTCGCCGACCTGGAGGAGATGGCCCTGCCGCCCTGCCACGGGCCGTTCCAGTTCCACGTGAAGGACGGCAGGCTGCACCTGGCCGTGTGGCAGCGCAGCGCCGACCTGTTCCTGGGAGTGCCCTTCAACATCGCCAGCTACTCGCTGCTGCTGCACATGGTGGCGCAGGTGACCGGGCTGGCGGTGGGCACGTACACGCATTACCTGAACGACGTGCACATCTACCGCAACCTCCTGGACCAGGTACGGCTGCAGCTCACGCGGGAGCCGTACCCGCTGCCCAGGCTCTGGCTGAACCCCGAGGTCAGGGAGATCGACCAGTTCACGATGGACGACATCCAGCTGGTGGACTACAAGCACCACCCGCCGATCCGCGGGGAGCTGTCGACATGATCACCCTGGTGGCGGCGATGGGCAGGAACCGCGCCATCGGCCGGGAGGGCCGCCTGCCCTGGCGGCTGCCGGCGGAGATGCGCCACTTCCGCCGCACCACCATGGGCAAGGCGGTGGTGATGGGACGCAGGACCTACGAGTCGATCGGCGGCCCCCTGAAGGGGCGGACCAACATCGTGCTTACCCGGGACCCGGGCTTCCGGGCGCCGGGATGCGAGGTGCGCCACAGCGTCGCGGAGCTGCTGCAGGACCGCAGGCCGCTCTATGTCATCGGCGGCGCGGAGGTGTACCGCCAGTTCCTGCCTCATGCGGACGAGATGATCCTCACCCGCATTGACCACGACTTCGAAGGGGACGCGTTCTTCCCGGCGTGGTCCGAGGACGAGTGGGAGCTGGTGGGGAGCACGCCCCACCCGCGGGACGAGGAGAACCCGTACGATTTCGTCGTCGAGCACTACCGCCGGCGGCGCATTCCCGCCGGCGGGGCCGGGCAGACTGAACCCGAAGGAGACTGAGCTCGTGTCTGGACAGATCGAAGGACGGAACCCCGTGCTGGAGGCGCTCCGGTCGGGGCGGACCATCAACCGGATCCTGGTGGCAAAGGGAGCCCGGGAGGGCTCGATCCGGGAGGTCATCGCCCTGGCCCGGAGCCAGGGGGTCATCGTGCAGGAGGTGGCCCGGGAGCGGCTGGACGCGATGGCCCGCGGCCGGAATCACCAGGGGGTCATCGCGCTGGCCGCCGCACACCGGTACTACGACCTGGACGAGGTGCTGGAGCGGGCGGCGGCCTCGGGGGAGGACGGGCTTCTCCTGGTGCTGGACGGCATCGAGGACCCGCAGAACCTGGGCTCGCTGTTGCGCACGGCGGACGCGGCCGGCGTGCACGGCGTGATCATCCCTGAGCGGCGGGCCGTCGGGCTCACGGAGACGGTGGCCAAGGTGTCGGCCGGAGCGGTGGAGTACGTGCCGGTCGCCCGCGTCACCAACATCGCCCGCACCCTGGAGATGCTGAAGGAGCGAGGGTACTGGGTCGTGGGCACGCACCAGGAGGCCGACGAACTCTACTACGAGGCGCGCCTCACCGGACCGCTCGCGGTGGTCATCGGCAGCGAGGGCCGGGGGATGAGCCGGCTGGTCGCGGAGACCTGCGACTTCACGGTCCGGCTCCCCATGCGGGGCCACGTGACGTCGCTGAACGCCGCCGTGGCCGGGGCGATCCTGCTTTACGAGGTGCGCCGCCAGCGCAGCGCGGGGGCCTGAGGAAGAGGGGGAGGGGCCATCCGCTTCAACGCGAAGCCGGGCCGCCGGTCTGTGGCGGCCCTGTTGCTTATCACGGCCTTGTGGATCGCCTGCCTGGCGCCGGTGAGGCGGGCTGCGGCGGGCGAGCCGCGTACGCCCGCGCCACCCGATCTGCCCGTGCCGGAGCAGGCGTACCGCTTTGTCCTCGCGCGGTTTCAGACGCCCATCGTGAACCTGGCCCCGGGCCGGATGCACAACATCGCCCTGGCCGCGTCCCGGATCGACGGCCGCGTGCTGCAGCCCGGAGAGGTCTTCTCGTTCAACGACGTGGTGGGCCCGCGGGACCCGGCGCACGGCTGGGCCCTGGCGGACGAGATCTACCAGGGCGAGTACGTGCCGGGTTACGGCGGGGGCATCTGCCAGGTGACGTCGACCCTGTACAACGCGGCCCTGCTCGCCGGCCTGACGATCGTGGAACGCTACCACCACGACCGGCCGCTGCAGTACATCAGCCCGGGGCGAGACGCCACGGTGGTCTGGGGGCAGCTGGACTTCCGGTTCCGCAACAGCCTGGACCGCCCGGTGCAGATCCGGGCGCGGGTGACCCCGGAGGATCCGCCCCGGGTGGAGGTGACGCTGCACGGGGACAGGCCGTCCGCCGGCGACCCGATCCGGCTGGAGGAAGAGTACGTGCGCTTCACGCCGCCGGAGCTGGTGGAGGTGGAAGACCCCGGACTGCCCCGGGGCCGGCGGGTGGTGGAGGATGAGGGGTATTTCGGCGTGGAGGTACGCATATACCGGGTGATGGGCCTCGGCCCGGAAGCCCGCAGGGAGCTGGTCTCTCACGACGTGTATCCCCCGAGACCGGGACGGGTGCGGGTGGGCACCGCAGAATGACAGAAGCGGTTGACCGCGCCGCGGCCCCCCGCCTGTAATCGGATAATGTTTTGCCGACCCAAAAGATAAAGGCGTTTCCATTACCTATTCGACGTCGCCGCGGAAAACCCTCCTGGGAAAGGCCGAAAAATGGGCTCGCCAGGGCGGTTTACCGGCGGTGTTACCTTGACGTTATCTCGCGGCAGCGAGTATAATCCAGGTTAGGAGTGCCACAGAGGGACAAGGGGTGAAAAGGGCCGCTCTTCCAATTCCCGAACATAGGTGCAGCGACAGCCGTAGGTGGGGTAGTCGCCGTAACCGCACGTAGTCTTCTGTTGTGTTAGGACTGAATTGAGAGGGGGACGGCTCAGTGACGGCGACACCGCAGCGCAACGTGTATGTTGACTACGACTCCATGATGGACGAGGACATCGTGGAGTTTGCCCGTGAGGGGTCGACGGAAGCGCTGGAGTATCTTATTAATAAGTATAAGAACTTCGTGCGGGCCAAGGCTCGCTCCTACTTTCTGATCGGTGCCGACCGGGACGACATCACGCAGGAAGGCATGATCGGCCTGTACAAGGCCATCAGGGACTTTCGGGCGGACAAGCTGTCCTCTTTCCGAGCGTTTGCAGAACTCTGCATCACGCGGCAGATCATCACCGCGATCAAGACGGCCACGCGGCAGAAGCACATCCCCCTGAACTCCTACGTTTCGCTGAACAAGCCGATTTACGACGACGACTCCGACCGAACGCTGTTGGACGTGATCTCGGGCTCGAAGGTGACCGACCCCGAGGAGCTGATCATCAGCCGTGAAGAGTTCGGCGACATCGAGGGGAAGATGGAGGAGATCCTCAGCGACCTCGAATGGAAGGTGCTGATGAGCTACCTCGACGGGAAGTCCTACCACGAGATCGCCGTGGAGCTGCACCGGCACGTCAAGTCCATCGACAACGCCCTGCAGCGGGTAAAGCGCAAGCTGGAGCGGTACTTAGAGAACCGGAACCAGTCACTGGAGAGAGGGCAAAACTAGGCCGCAGGGGCGGCCTTTTTCTTTTATGTCAAGGGCGGGGTGTCGATCATACGCTGGAGGGAGGGAAGGAGGGGAGAGGATGAGCTGGAGGGACGACCACGACCGGCGTTCCGGCCTGTGCGCGGACCTGGAGGACGACCGGGACTGCGGCTGCGGCGGTCACGGCTGGAACGGCCGCCACGACCAGGACGGAGGCGACCGGTGGGATGGGGACCACGGCCACGGTCACCATGACCACCGCGGTGACCATGACCATCACGGCCACCATGACCACCACCATAACCACCACGGCGGCCATGACGGCCACCACCACCGTCACCGCCGGCGCCAGCGGCGGCTGATTCCGATCGGCAGCGTAACCGTCGACTGTACGCCCGTGACCTTCCGCACGCCCGGCCAGGCCATCAATGTGGTCAGCTGCCCGGTCTCCTGGATCATCCCCGGGACCCGCTGTATCGCCACGATCCACACGCCGCCGGTTCAGACACCCGTACTACCCATCCACAGGCACCGCAAGGCCTGCGGCTGCCACTGATCATCCCCGGAGGGCCTGCGCCCTCCCGTACATTGAAACTGAGCGCAAAATGTGTTATGATATGCGCTGCGTTACCGTGCTGGCGTAGCTCAACTGGCAGAGCACCTGATTTGTAATCAGGCGGTTGCAGGTTCGATTCCTGTCGCCAGCTCCAGACATACAGCCGCAAGGGATACCGCCCGCCGCCCTCTCAGGTGGTCGTGGCGACCTCCCTTTCTGAAGACAGCGACCACGTTTCTCCGACGCTTACCAAGCGCGAAGAAGCGTGGTTTTTCCGTTTGTGCCGCTGAAGTCTGCCACCACCGTCTTTCCCCACAAGGAACCTCCGCCATCCTGATCAAACAGTACCTTACGATGGTTTCACTGGGCCTTCCATGTCACCTCATCGCGAGCACCATGGTCAACCGCAAGAACCCGTTTGCGGCGGATGCGAACCGGGGACAACACGTCCTCCATATACCGCAACTACGCCGTCAACATGGTGCCGCTGGGTGCACAGGCCCTTCTCCGGCGGAGGTGGTTGAGTGGATGACCTGATGATCCGGCAGATGCGGCACGACGAGGAGCCGCCGATGGACCTGCTGCTCATGGCCGATCCGTCGCGGGAGATGGTCGCCGGGTACCTCGGCCGCGGCCGGTGCTACGTGGGCGAACGGGCCGGGCGGGTGGTGGCCGTCTGCGTCCTCATCGACACCCGGCCGTACACGGCCGAGCTGGTCAACGTGGCCGTGGCGGAGGAAGAGCGGGGCAGAGGGATCGGCAAGCGGATGGTTCTCCATGCGATCGCGGTCGCCCGCTCGCTGGGATACCGGTGCATCGAACTGGGCACGGGCAACTCCTCCGTTGACCAGCTGGCGCTTTACCAGAAGTGCGGCTTCCGGATCGTGGGCGTGGACCCGGACTACTTCACCCGGCATTATCCCGAGCCGATCTACGAGAACGGGATCCCGTGCAGGGACATGCTCCGCCTCCGACTGGATCTCTGAGAAGCACGCCGATAGAAAAGCCCTGGCAGCGGGCGCCGGGGCTCTTGCCGTGGGAGCAGGAGAAGATGACGCTCCGAGGGTCAGGGCCCTCGGAGCCTTTCGGTGTGCCCGGCATGGGCGCTGACTTGGCGGTGAAAGTCCGCTACGGGCGAGGCAGCACCAGCCCGTTAGCCAAAGGCAAGGGTGTCCGTCGTGAGGCGGAATCTGAAGGAAGCCCGAGGCAAAGCCACGACCCGAGGAACACGAACCCCATAGGAGGCTGTGCCGCTCGGGTGAGCTGGCCGAACACAGCAAAACCCGAAGCTGCCAAAGGGCGGTGCGGTAGATGGGGCGGGTGCGGGGTGAAGGTCAGCGTTCTTACCCGGGGAGATCTGCCGGGAACGCCAGCAACGCTGGTAACCTGCGTCGGGAGACGCAGCTGAACCGGCAGAAGTCAGCAAAGGCCATAGTACCGGCAGGGGGACGCCCCAACCGGGAAGGGCCGAACGTCAGGAAAGGGGTGAACCCGTTGCGTTCGAGCAGCCCGCGACAAACGCAGAAGACCCCGAACGGGACCTGCTCGCCGGAGGTAGCGGTGAAGCCGCAAGGGACGGCGAGAGGGCGGAGTGGGCAGCCGGCACAAGACGGAACGTTACCCCGCGGGGAGCACAGCAACCTGATGGAGCAGGTGGTGGCCAGGGAGAACATGCTGGCCGCCCTGAAACGGGTGGAGCGGAACGGAGGCGCTCCCGGCGTGGACGGTGTCCCCACCGAACGGCTGCGGGACCAGATTCGCGTGGAGTGGAGCCGCATCCGTGAGGGACTGCTCCAGGGGACCTACAGACCGCAGCCAGTCCGCCGGGTCGAAATCCCGAAACCGGGCGGCGGCAAGCGGATGCTGGGGATTCCCACCGTGATGGACCGCCTGATCCAACAGGCACTCCTGCAAGTACTGACGCCGATCTTTGACCCGACATTCTCCGAATCCAGCTACGGCTTTCGGCCGGGGCGGCGGGGTCATGATGCGGTCAGGAAGGCACGTCAGTACGTGGAGGAAGGGTACGACTGGGTCGTGGACATGGACCTGGAGAAGTTCTTCGACCGGGTCAACCACGACGTGCTGATGGCCCGCGTGGCGCGGCGGGTAACGGATAAGCGTGTGCTGCGGCTGATCCGGCGGTACTTACAGGCTGGGGTCATGCTGAACGGGGTAGTCGTGGCGACGGAGGAAGGGACGCCGCAGGGCGGTCCGCTGAGCCCGCTGCTGGCGAACATCCTGCTGGATGACCTCGACAAGGAGCTGGAGCGCCGCGGGCACCACTTCGTCCGGTACGCCGATGACTGCAACATCTACGTCCGCAGCAAGCGGGCGGGAGAACGGGTCTACAGGAGCGTGCGCCACTTCCTGCAGGAGCGGTTACGGCTGAAGGTCAACGAGGAGAAGAGCGCAGTGGACCGGCCGTGGAAGCGGCAGTTCCTCGGGTTTAGTTTCTACAAGCACCGGGGAGTGCGCATCCGGCTGGCCCCGAAGAGCCTGAAGCGCGTGAAGGACAAGCTCCGCACGCTGACGGACCGCAACCGCAGCCAGAGCATGGAGGACCGAATCCGGCGCCTGAATGCTTACTTGCGGGGCTGGGTTGGGTACTATGCGCTCTCCGATGCCAGGTCAGCCTTTGAAAGACTCGAAGGATGGCTGAAGCGTCGGCTGCGAGCATGCGTATGGAAGCAGTGGAAGCGTGTACGCACGCGCTTTCGGGAGTTGCGCGCCCTCGGTTTGCCCGAATGGGTAGTCCACCAACTCGCCAACAGCCGCAAAGGCCCGTGGCGGATGGCAGGTGGCCCACTAAACAGCGCCCTGGGCGACGCCTACTGGCGTGCCCAGGGGCTGATAAGCCTGACCGAATGCTATGAAGCGACTCGTCAATCCTGGCGAACCGCCGGATGCGGACCCGCATGTCCGGTGGTGTGAGAGGACGGGGGCTAGCCGCCCCCTCCTACTCGATTATACCTTCTTCTAGAGAAACACCCCCGCCAGCGCCGCCACGACGACCAGGCCGGGCAGCAGGTTCCCGATGCGGATCTCCGCCGCACCCATGAGGTTGAAGCCGATGGCCGCGACCATGAGCCCGCCCGTGGCGCTGATCTCCCGGATCATCGCCTCGGTCAGGAACCTGCTGATGGCCGAGGCGCCCAGGGTGATCAGGCCCTGGTAGACCAGCACCGGGACCGCCGCGAACATCACGCCGACGCCCATCACCGAGCCGAACATGATCGACGCCACCCCATCCAGGATCGACTTGGCATACAGGATCGACGGGTTGCCGTTCAGGCCGTCCTCCAGCGCCCCGGTGATGGCCATCGCCCCAGTGCAGAAGAGGAGCGACGCCTGCACGAACCCCTTCGCGAAGCCGCCCCGCTGGGTGATGGGCCAGCGCTCCAGCCGCCGCGCCCACGCCTGCAGCCGGTCCTCGATCCGCAGCCACTCGCCGAGCATCGTCCCCAGGGCCAGCGAGACCACCAGCAGCAGGATGCTCTCGGTCTCCCACGCCATCTTCAGCCCGATCAGCACCACGGCCAGCCCCAGCGCCTTCATGGTGCTCGTGCGCATCTCCTCCGGCACCTGCGGGATCACCAGGCTCCCCAGCGCCCCGCCCAGAAGCACCGCCCCCACGTTCGCCAGCGTGCCGAGCCCGACCACACCGACTTCCTCCTGTTATCGCTTTAGCACAATACAGTTTCGTCCTTGCGGCGGCGGATCCTGCTGCGGCCGGCCGCCGCACGCCTCCTCCGTCCGGACGCAGTTGCGGCCGGCGTTCTTCGCGGCGTACAGGGCGCGGTCGGCCCGCTGGAGCAGCTCCTCGACCGTCCGGAGGTGCGGTTTCCATTCAGCCACGCCGAAGCTCACGGTGAACGTCGCCGTTCCGCCGCGGGCGGGGACGGCCAGCCGCTCGTAGGTGGTGCGGAGCTGCTCGGCTACCCTCCCGGCCTGCTCCAGGGTGGTGGCCGGCAGGAGCACGGCGAACTCGTCGCCGCCGATCCGGCCGACCACGTCCTCGGACCGCAGCACCCGGCGGCCGGTCTCAACGATCTGCCGGAGCACCTCGTCGCCTGCGGCGTGGCCGAAGCGGTCGTTGAGCCGCTTGAAGTGGTCGATGTCCATGAGCAGGAGGGAGGTGGGGCGCGCGCGGCGGTCAGCCCTCTGAAGCTCCTGCCCGCAGACCTCCACGAAGGAGCGCCGGTTGTAGGCCCCGGTCAGGCCGTCCGTGGTCGCCAGGTGCTTCAGGTCGGACTCCAGCCGCTTGCGCGCGGAGATGTCGCGGAAAACGCAGACCAGGACGGCTCCGTCGCCGGCGCCCGGTGGCAGGGCCGCGGTGTTGACCTCGGCCCAGCGGGTTGTTCCGTCCCGACAGCGGACGGTCAGCTCCACCACCGTGCCGGGGCGGGGAGCCTCCGCAGACGGGGTGATGTCGCAGAGCGGGCGGCCGGCGAGTTCGTCGGGCGCGTAGCCCAGGAGCGCCTGGGCGGAGGGGCTCACATAGAGGAACCGGCCCTCGCCGTCCAGCGTGACGATGACGTCGGCCACGTGCTCGGCCAGCAGACGGTAGCGGGCCTCGCTCCGCTGCAGCTCCGCCCGGGCCCTGGCGAGGGCTTCGGTCATCTCGTTGAAGGCAGTGGAGAACTCCCCAAGGGACTCGCCCCGCTGGGAGAAGTCGCCTGCCGCGACCATCTGCACCTGCCACGTGAGGTGGCGGAGCCGGGCCTGCAGCGACTTCCGGCAGCCGGCGAGCGGCCCCTGTTCGTGGATCGGGTGACTGAGGTCGCCCTGGCAGATGCGGGTCAGATGGGGGCGTAAGGCGCTCAGATCCCTGTACAGTGCGGCAAAACCTGCGTGATGCTGCAGCTCCGGCGGCGGCTCTGCATCGGCCTTCGGGTCGGCGAGCAGCCCGCGCAGCGCCTCCACGGCGTGATCCAGGGACGTCTTGTCCGTCATGACCGCGTCACCGCCTCCGCCACGAACCGGCAGACCCGCGCCCCCGCGCACCAGCAGTCCACCTCGGTCACCCGGTACCGGCGTCCCATGGAGCGCTCCAGAAGGCCGGCGAGAAACCCCTCGTCGAACTTGCAGATGTCCCTGTCCGTCTCGGGAAGACCCGAGCAGTCCATGTCCTCTTCGACGGTGAAGACGAACCGCCCCTGTTCCGGATCGGCCTCCTCGACGCGCACGATGCCAACGCCGTACTCCCGGAAAGTGGCCTGCAGCCTGCGCACATAATCGGAAAGGGAAGTCATCGGACCCAGCAGCCGGTCCGCGAACGCTGAGCCCGCGGCCTGTCCGGCCTCAGGCAGCAGCCGGTCGGCCGCCTCCCGGCCCAGCTGCTCCTCCGGCACGAAACAAAGGCTGAGCTGCATGAGACGGCAGATCTCCAGCCGGGCCATGGGTCCCAGGTGAGGGCGTCCCGCGGCTACGTCTCCGAGTGCATCCCAGGGAAGGGTGCGTCTTCCTTGCTCCATGGTCGCCTTCCTCCCCCGGCGGTCGCGGGCACATTGCGCCTATGTGTTAGTTTTACAAAAGTCGCAACATCCCTGCCGCGAAACATCCCCGCACCCGCACCTCATGCGGCTTTCGTAGGGCCGGCGCGCCAATGCACGGACCCGGGCGCCAACGCCCGGGTCCCATCGCTATGCTCCGCCTGATGCCGACTTGCGCAGGGCCGAGTTCAGGACTTCCAGCAGCTCGTCCGTGACGCCGTGGGGCATCACCCGATCATAGGCTTCGGAGAGGACGGCCACAAACCGCTCGAAGGCCGCCGGCCGAGCCGGATCCCCCTGGGGCGGCAGCGGCTGCAGCGGCCGCACCGCCTCCTTCACCGCGCGGGGGCGGCTGCCCCAGTGCACGATGTACTCACAGTTCCGGTCCATGAAGATGAAGCACGGGATCGCCCGGGAGGTGCCGTTCTCCAGGTACTGGTCCATGATGTCCAGGTTCTGGTCCCGGAAGAACCAGCGGGCCTCCATCCCGGCCTCCTCCGCGAACCGGGCCAGCAGGGGGCCCGTCCGGGCGGCGTCGCCGCACCAGTACTCCTCCAGCACCAGCACCTTCAGCCCCAGCGGGCGCAGCGCCGCCAAGGCGGCCTGCTGCTCCGGCGTGAAGGTGACGGACGCATAGACCGCCTGCCGCCGTTCCTTGTGCTCCGTCGCCCCGGCCAGGTACTCGCTCCACGTGAGCCCCGTGGCAAACCGCTCAGGCGATACGACCGGCACACAAACCCCTCCCCGTTTTCTCACGGTGTCTGGTATTACGACGTGGCGGTGGCGCCGGGTGGTGCGGGCGGACCGGCGGGCGCATAGCGCGCGGGGAGGAAGCGCATAGTAGAGGGCGTACCACCTGGGGAAAGGAGAACAGTCATGGCAGAAGAGCGGAAGGCGAACCAGCGCACACAGGCGGGCGCCGGCGGGGCGGCTGCGGACGCGGGCGCAGGCCCGTCGATGGCTGAAGGGGCTGCGGGCGTCACGGGCGCGATCGCCGGTGCGGCTCTGGGCTCGGCCGCGGGGCCCCTGGGCACGGTGGCCGGCGCCATCGCGGGCGGCCTCGGGGGCGCGGCGATGGCGAACGGCGCCGGGAACACAACAGGCGCGGAGAACCAGAACGGCCGCGGCCGCAACCGAGCCGGCGATCAGGCCGGGCAGAACCCGACGAGGTAGCGTCGAACGAAGCCGTGCATGAGGCAGGCGGAAAGCCCCCGGGGGCGCACGGGCGCCTCCGGGGGCTTTCATTCCTCCTGTGTCCGGCCTGCCCGCAGGACTGGCGGGGTGCCCTACACCGTCAGGTAGAACCAGACGAGGTAGATCAGGGAGCCCACCAGGAAGGCAGGCACGACCGCCAGGTAGATCAGGTTCAACCGCGCCAGCCAGTGGCTGCTCCGGAACGCCGCGTAGTAACTGCGGTGTGTCTGCCTGAGCATGCGATCCCCTCCCGTCTCCGATCCCGGGTGATCATCATCCACCCTCAGCTTACCCGGGGACCGGAGCCGGAGGTAGTCACACAACGGCTCAATGGCGGTTGTCTGCTCGCACCATGCGCGGCCGGGACTTCCGTACTGTCTGCCACCCAGGGTACCGGGGCCGGGCCTGCCGGCCGCGCAGTACCCGACCGCGTAGACCCGGCACGGTGGGACTACGGCCGGGCAAAGGCCGGGAACTCCTGCAGCGCTCGCAGGGCAAAGCGGGCGGTTCCGGTGGGGAAGGCGCAGTTTCCCCGCCCGTAGAGCAGGACTTCCGCTCGCCGGCGGGCCTCCGTCGCGTCGCCCGCCTCCAGCGCCCGCAGCAGCCCCTCGTGCCCCTCCCGGCAGCCGCGGCACTGGCCGCATGAGCCCCGGGCCAGCAGCGCCACGTTCTCCCGCACCAGATCCGGCAGCGTCGCATCCGCCCGGCGGAAGACGACCACGGCCGAGTTGCCCAGGCTGCTTCCCAGGGCCGCCAGGTCCTCGTAGGTCAGGGGCACGTCCAGTTCGTCCGGCCGCAGCGGCCCCGAGCCCAGCCCTCCGGGCAGCACGGCCAGGATCTCCTCCCGCGGCGGCGCCCCGGCCAGGGCCAGAAGCTGGGCCAGCGGGGTGCCGTGGGGCACCTCGTACACCCCCGGCCGGTCCACGGCGCCGGTGACGGTGAAAAGGGCTGTCCCCGGGCAGGTGGGGGTGCCGACGGCGCGGACCCGGTCCACACCCAGCCGGAACAGCGCGGCGACGGCGGCCAGGCTCTCCGCGTTCTGCACCAGGGTCGGCCGGCCCCGCAGGCCGATCTCCTCCGGCCGGGGCGGCTTGGGCTGCGGGTAGCCTTCCAGCCCTTCCAGGGCGTCCAGGATCGCGGTCTCCTCCCCCGACACCGCCGTGGGCGCCGAGGGCTGGACGGTCACGGACACGCCGCCCAGCAGGCCGGCGGCGCCGGCCTCGGCCACGGCGTCGCGGGCGCCGTCCAGGGCTTCCGGCGAGTCGCCGCGCACGTACAGATACGCCTCCCGGGCGCCGAGGGCCTGGGCGGCGATCAGCAGCCCCTCCAGCACCCGGTGGGGGAAGCGGGCGAGCAGGTAGCGGTCCTTCCGGCTGACGGCCTGGGATTCGGCGGCGTTGGCCACCACGTACCGCTCGGGAACCCGGGAGGCCGCCACCCTCTGCCACTTCTGGCCGATGGGCCGGCCGTCGCCGCTGCCGCCCCGGCCCCGGAGGCCCGCGCGGGTCACCTGCTCCAGGACCCAGCCGCTGCCCCGCGTCCGCGCTGCCTCCAGCCCGGCGTAGCCGCCGCGCGCCCGGTACGCGGCCAGGTCCTCGCGCCCTTCCTGCGCCGGTTCGATCAGCAGATGGGTCACTGCGCCCGCCCTCCCCGACGATACCCCTCCTGCTCCGCCAGCAGGTCCAGCTGGAGGGTCCGGGCGTCCTCGAGGTACAGGTCAACGTTGGGCATGGCCAGGTGGCCGCCGTGCCGCTGGTCCAGCGTCTTGATGTAGCCGCCGCACCGGTCGCAGACCTCCACCCGCCAGGGCTCCAGGTCGGCCAGGGTCAGGATGCTGACTCGGCGCACGTCGTCGCTGCCGCAGACGGCGCACGTGAGCCGGTGGTGCTCCCACTGGGTGTCGCACTGCGGGCAGTGCAGGTACCGGTAGTTGTCGGGGTCGATGCGGCAGAGGTCCGGGGAGGCGCCGCACACCGGGCAGTGGATGCGCCGCCAGCCGTGCAGGGGCGCAACGGCGCGCACCGCCCGGGCGAAGCGGGCCATGAAGGGCTGCAGGGCCAGGCCGCCCAGGGTGAGGAGCAGCCCTTCGTCCACGCCCAGGCGGGCCGCCCACTCGGCGGCATCGCCTGCGCGCACCAGGACCTCCGCGAGGGTGCGCTGCTCCGCCGGCGGCAGAGCCCTGAGCCCCTCGGCCAGGGGGCGGGCATCGGCCCTGCTCTCCGCATACAGGGAGGCCAGGTCGGCGAGCACGGCGGTGAAGCGGTCCGGGTCGATGGGCGGCTCTACCAGGGTGATCAGCGGCTCCCCACGGCCGAGCGCTGCCTCGGCCTCCTCCGGGGCGGGAAGTCGCTCCGGCCCGGGCAGTTCGGCTTCCAGGGCGCGCGCCCGCTCGCGCCAGGCGCGCAGGAACTCCAGCGACTGCATCGTCCATTCCCTCCTGATCGGGTGCAGCTCTGCGGTGAAGGCGAAACCCGCCCCCAGCGCGCTGGGGGCGGGGAAGAGGTCAGCGGGCCGCGGCCGCCTGCTCGCTCTCCCGGATCTGGGCCGTGCCATTGCGGATCTCGCGCTCGACCCACTCGCCGTGCTCCAGCCTGGCGTACTGGAGCTCCGTCCAGCCGTCGACCATCGCGGAGAGGGAGCGGCGGGTGAACGGATGGACGGCGGTCAGGTAGAAGTGGAGGAGGAACAGGCCCGACCCCAGCCAGAAGCTGAGCGAGTGGATGAACTGGGCGGCGTGGAACGCCTCGTCGCTCACCGCGCCCCGGCCGAACCACATCACCAGGCCGGAGCCGATGAAGGTGAAGTAGGTGAGGAAGACCACGTAGAAGTTGACCTTGTGGCCGCCGTTGAACTTGCCCTGGGGCGGCAGGTGGCCCTTGCCGGTGGTGTAGTACAGCGGCGCGATGAGCATGTACTTCAGATCGTTCTTGGTGAAGGTGAAGAGCTCCTTCAGGTCGGGCCACACCGTCTTGGGATCCCCCAGCAGCCAGACCAGCGGGGAGGACATGAGCCCGATGGCGGCGATGCGGTGGACGAGCCGCAGCGTCTGGCCGACGCTGCCGTGCAGCAGCGGACCGAGGCCGGCGGCCGGCTCCGCGGGGTTGCCGCGCCACAGGAAGATGGAGCCCGTCAGGGCGAGGACGATCCACGAGCCGGCGTAGAGCCAGTGGAACAGCACCTGGGTCCGGGAGAACTTCTTGATGCTTCCGTTCGCGCGCGCCACGTGCGATCCCCCCTCTAGTCGTGCAGCGATTCGGCGGTCTCATGGGGCGAGAGGCCGCCCTTGAAGACCCGCCGGGCGGCGAGCCAGTTGACGATGAGGCCGAAGAGGCCCACGCCCAGCACCGCCTTGCCGATGGGTTGCAGGACGTACTTCCACAGCCGGAGGACGGGCGAGAGTTCGGGGGCGACCGGCAGGCCGTAGGTCTCGGGCGGCTCCAGCAGCACGTAGAGGTGGTGCAGGCCGCCCATCTCGTCGACGCCGTAGAGGTTGGCGTTCTTGTAGCCCATGGCCTGAAGCTGTGCCACCCGCTCCCGGCCCCACGCGATCAGGGCGTCGCGGTCGCCGTACTTGATGCAGTCGGTTGGGCAGGTGGCGACGCACGCGGGCTGCATGCCCTGGGCGATGCGGTCGTAGCAGAAGGTGCACTTGCCCGCCTTCTGCGCCCGCTGGCCCCAGGCCGTCCGGTCGACGTGGATGCAGTCGAACGGGCAGGCCGCCTCGCAGTAGCCGCAGCCGATGCACGCATCCTGGTTCAGCGTCACCAGGCCGTAGTCGCCGTACTGCAGGGCGTCGGTGGGGCAGGCGGTGACGCAGCCCGCGTCGGTGCAGTGCATGCAGCTGTGCTTCTGCATCAGCCACATGGACATGCCGTTCTCTTCTTCGGTCTCAAAGAAGCGGATGACGGTCCAGGTCTCCGCGTCCAGGGCCGGGTGGCTCTGGTAGGTGCCCGGATCCTGGTTGATGCGGGCCTCGTTCTGGTTCCACTGCTTGCAGGCGACCTCGCAGCCCTTGCACCCGATGCACTCGGAGGTGTCGACCAGCATGGCGACGTGCTGCCGGGTGTTGGCGGGATCAGGCCGCCAGGTCTCCCAGGTTGCTGCGCGACCCATCTGCCATTACCCCCCTACCGACACCTTGCGCAGGTTTGCGAGGAACACCTTGGATTCCTGGATCTGGACGTTGACGTCCACCGCCTGGGGCGTGAGGGTGTTGGTGATGTCGCCCTGCACGTGCCCGGAGTTGGGGGCCCAGTGGATGGGCAGACCGATCAGGAAGGTCTCCCGGCCGCCAATGCGCAGGGGCCGCAGCCGGTTGGTGACCATCGCCTGGACCCGCACCTTGCCGCGGGCGCTCTCCACCTCCACCCAGTCGCCGTTCCGGATACCCTCGCGCTGCGCCAGCTCCCGCGGGATCTCGCAGAAGTGGCGGGCGAAGGCCTCGGCCAGGTACGGCAGCGTCCGGGTCATGACACCGGAGGTGAGGTGCTCCGTGAGCCGGTAGGTGGTGGCGACGTAGGGGAAGCGCTCGGGGTCGCCGAACAGGTCGAACTCGGAGTCGTAGATCTTCATGGTGGGGATGGTGCCCTGCTTCCGGTAGAGCAGGTTCGGCGTGGGCGACTCCATGGGCTCGTAGTGTACCGGCAGCGGGCCGTCCGGCAGCGGGCCCCAGATGCCGCCCAGGCCCCAGGCCTTCATGATGAAGGGCGTGTCGCCCGGGACGCCCACGGCGTGCACCTGCCCCGGGGCGACCGGCAGCATGTCAGGCACGTCGACGCCGGTCCACTTGCCTTCCGCCTCGTCCCACCAGACCAGCGGGACCTTGGACCAGGGCTTGCCCGAGGGATCGGCGGAGGCACGGTTGTAGATCACCCGCCGGTTGGCCGGCCAGGCGAATCCCCAGCCCAGGTGCAGGTAGTCCGCGGACCCGTCGGCCTTCGCCTCGGTCCACCCGTCGGGCCGGTTGGGGGCGGCCCGCAGGCGGGCGTCCGCCTTGTTGACCCCCTCCTCGGGGTAGATGCCGGAGTAGATCCAGCAGCCGCAGGCGGTGGAGCCGTCGTCCTGCAACGCCCCGAAGCCGGACACCGGCTTGCCGGTGGCGACGTCGTAGCCGTTGATCTCCTTCAGCACCTTGAGGTGATCGAACTCGTTCGGGTTGTCGGGGTCGTCGTAATCCCAGACCAGGTGCTTGATGGGCAGGTCCTTGGCCGCGGTGGAGTCGGCGTAGAGCTGCTTCAGCCGCTTTCCGATCTGCACCATGTACCACCCGTCGGAGTGGGACTCGCCCATCGGCTCGATCATCTTGTGCTTCCACTGGATCAGCCGGTGGGTGTTGGTGAAGGAGCCCTCCTTCTCCAGCGGGCCGGCGGCGGGCAGCAGGATGACCTCGGTCTGGATCTCGGCCGGGTTCATGCCCTCCAGCTTCCAGAACTCGGAGGTCTCGTTGAGGAACAGGTCCGAGACCACCAGCCAGTCGAGCTTGGCCAGGGCGGCCTGCACCTTGCGGGCGTTGGCCGAACCCACCGCGGGGTTCTGGCCCACGACGATGAGCCCCTTCACGCGGCCGTCGAGGATGGACTGGAAGATGTCGTAGTGGCTGTAGGTCTCGCCCGCGGCCATCTTCGGCAGGTAGTCGAAGCAGAAGTCGTTCTCGGCGGTGGCGTGCTCGCCCCACCAGGCCTTCAGCAGCGAGATGAGGAACTTGGGCTTGTTCTCCCAGTAGCTGTTCTTCGTCGTGGTCTTGGCCAGGAAGTCCGAAAGCGACTTGTGGGCCTCGGTGGGCTGGCCCAGGTACCCCGGCAGGTCGTGGTACAGCACCGCCAGGTCCGTGGCCCCCTGCACGTTGGCGTGGCCCCGCAGGGCCGCGATGCCGCCGCCGGCGACGCCGATGTTGCCCAGGAGCATCTGCAGGATCGTGGCCGTGCGGATGTTCTGGACGCCCTTGGTGTGCTGCGTCCAGCCCATGGCGTACACGAACACCGCGGACTTGCCGGCCGTGCCGGTAGCGCAGACCGTCTCGGCGAACTTGATGAAGTCGTCCACCGGGATGCCGCTGATCTCCGAGACCTTTTCCGGCGTGTACTCGGCGTAGATCCGCTTGATGTGCTGGAAGACGCACTGGGGGTGCTCCAGCGTCGGGTCGGAGAGCGGCTGGCCGTCGGGGCCCGTCTGGAAGGCCCAGGTGGACTGGTCGTACTTCTTCGCCTCCGGGTCCCAGCCGGAGAAGAGCCCGTCGTCGAACCGGAAGTCGGGGTGCACCAGCAGCGAGGCATTGGTGTACTTCACCACGTACTCCCGGTGGAACTTGTTATGGGTGATGGCGTAGTTGATCAGCCCGCCCAGCACCGCGGTGTCCGTGCCCGACCGGAAGGGGATCCACCAGTCGGCCTTGGAGGCGGTGCGGTTGTAGCGGGGATCGACGCAGATGACGGTGGCTCCCTTCTGCTTGGCCCGCAGGAACCACTTGAAGGAGATGGGGTGGTTCTCCGCGGCGTTGGAGCCCATGAAGACGACGACATCCGCGTTGGGGATGTCCCACAGCGCCGTGGTCATGGCGCCGCGTCCGAACGAAGTGCCCAGACCGGGCACGGTGGAGGAGTGTCATATCCGCGCGTGGTGCTCGAGATACACCACGCCCAGGGCCCGCATCAGCTTGGTGACCAGGTAGCACTCCTCGTTGTCGATACAGGCCGAACCGATGTGCGCGATGGACTCGGTCCGGTTGACCACCAGCCCGTCGGCGTTCCGCTCCACGAAGCTCGCGTCGCGGGTTTCCTTGATGCGGCGGGCGATGCGGTCGAGCGCCTCCTCGATGCCGATCTCCTCCCAGCGGTCGGAGCCGGGCCGGCGGATCTTGGCGGTCAGCTGCCGAAGCGGATTGGGCCGGCCCACGCCGTCGTAGGCGAACTGCATGGTGGCCGCCCCCTTGGGGCACAGCGAGCCCTCGCTGACGGGGCTGTCCGGGTTGCCCTCGACCTGGAGCAGCTGCCCCTCCCGCACGTAGCCGATCAGGCCGCACCCGACGGAGCAGTGCGGGCAGACGCTGGGGACCTCCTTGGCCCGGGCGATGCGCGACTCCTTCAGGTCCCGCGCCAGGGCCTCCCGCTCCTCGGCGAAGAGCAGCAGGGCCGCGCCGGCCGCTGACACGCCTGAGAGCCGCAGGAACTCACGGCGGTTCAGGTTCATGGCTCGATCCTCCTTGCCACTCGATTGCCGGTTGTGTACACAATGAGACTGGCCGCTGTCCTTACGTACCCCACGAGGTCCATGCCCAGCCGGGTGGCCAGGGCCCAGGCCTCATCGGTGGCGGCGGTGCGGGAGGCGCAGACCGGCGCGCCGAACCGCGCCACCCGGGCGCACATCTCGGCGGAGATGCGCCCGGAGGTGAGCACCACCACCTGTGCCGGCGGCCAGCCGGCCAGCCGGGCCGCGCCCAGCACCTTGTCCACGGCCTGATGCCGGCCGATGTCCTCGCGGACGATCTGCTCGCCGCTGTCGGCCCGCACGGCCATGGCCACGTGCATGCCGCCGGTGGCCCGGTAGAGGGGCGCCTGGGCCAGCATCTCCTGCATCCAGCGGAGGAGCTGCGCCTCGGCGACCCGCGGGCCCGGGGCGACGGGTGCCGGTGGTGCCGGTGTGCGCACGCGCGGCAGCACGGCGTGCACGCACGGCCCCGCCTCGTCCACGGCGAGGTGCGCGATCTCCTCAGGCCCGGCGATCAGCCCCTCGCCGCAGAGCCGGCCCACCGCCCAGTCGGCGAGGTCATGCGGCGTGGTCTGGGCCGTGAGCCAGGCCTGTCCGTTGACGAACAGCGCCGTACGCCGCTCGACCGGGGCCTGGACCGCGGTGCGCGTGGTGACCATGGCGGCGATGGCGTCCACCCTCCCTTCCGGGCTGCCTCGGGGAACGTGGGCAGGACAAACTAGTTGATCAGAATACATGTTATACGCTTTGTAAATAAAAGTGAACGAGCCGCCCGGCGGCTCTTCACCTAGGCGTTCGGTCCTGTTCGCTTCCCCGTTCGGTCGCTGTTCGTAAGTTGTTATACCCGAGCGGGCTGCGTACTTGGATCTACAGGGGGTGTGGCCGGTGCAGGCGGAGTGGGTGTCCCGGGCGGTGGCGGCCCTTCCGGCCGCGGGTTCGGAGCCGGAGCTGGCTGCCGCCGTGGCCCGGGCAGCCGCGGAGGCGCTGGGCTGGCGCGCCGCGGGGGTGCGGCGCGCCGGCCGGACGGAGTGGCTGGCCCGGTTTCCCGAAGGCGCCGAGGTGCGCGGCGAAGTCAACCTGCCCCTCGCCGGGGGGCTGGAGCTGGCCGCGGACGGAGCCGGGGACGCGGAGGGGCTGGCGCTCCTGGGCGCGGTGGCCGGCAAGCTGCTGGAGGCGGCGCAGGAGCGGGCGCGCCTCGCCCAGCGGGCCGAGCGGGCGGAGCGGCGGGCGCGGGAGGCCGTGGAGCGGTACCGCAGCCAGACCGAGCGGCTGGCCGCGCTGCGGGGTGAGCTCAGCGAGGCGCAGCAGCGCCAGCTACTCCTGAGCGAGCGGAACCGGATCGCCCAGGACCTGCACGACCGGGCCGCCCAGACCGCCTACCTGGTGGCGCTGAAGCTGGACTGGCTGCTCGGCGACCTGCCGCCTGCCGACCCGCTGCGGGAGGAGCTGGAGCGGCTCCGGGGGCTGGCAGCGGAGGCGGCGGCGCAGACCCGGGAGGCGATCTTCGCCCTGCGGGCCCCGGAGCTCAGCGAGGGCGGGCTGCACGGCGGGCTGCGCCGGCTCCTGCGGGAGGCGGAGCGCGACGGGTTCACCACGCGCCTCACCGTCGCAGGCAGGCCCCGGGCCCTGCCGGCCGAGGTGGAGGACGCCCTCTTCAAGGTGGGCCAGGAGGCCCTGACCAACGCCCGCAAGCACAGCGGGGGCAGCGCCGTCATGGTGGCGCTCCGCTACGAGCCGGCAGCGGTGACCCTGGTCGTGCAGGATAATGGCGCGGGGATAAAGAATCGCACTGATATTGAGAAACCAGGAAGGTTTGGTGTTAGAGGTATGCGTGAGCGGGTGGCCCGGCTGGGGGGACGGCTGGAGCTGGTGGACGGCGACGAGGGCGGTCTCCTGGTCAGGGCCTCGGTGCCGCTGAAGGGGGTGGACACGCATGCCCATCCGTGTCCTGATCGTGGACGACCATGAGCTGCTGAGGGAGGGGCTGAAGTCGCTGCTCTCCCGGGAGGAGGACATGGAGGTGGTGGGGGAGGCCGCGGGGGGACGGGAGGCCGTCGCCCTCTGCCGGAGCCTGCGGCCGGACGTGGTGGTGCTGGACGCCCGGCTGCCCGATGTGGACGGGGTGGAGGTCTGCCGGCAACTGCAGGAGGAGATGCCCGAGGTGGCCGTGCTCATGCTGACCACCTTCAGCGACTCGGACCTGGTGCTGGGCGCGGTGCGGGCCGGCGCCAGGGGGTACGTGGTGAAGGACGTGCTCGGCATGGACCTGAAGCGATCGATCCGGGCGGTGGCGCGGGGCGAGGTGGCCATGGATCCCAAGGTGGTGGGCTACCTCATGCAGCAGATGCGTTCGCCGTCGGCGGACAAGGAGGAGCGCATCCCCCTCAACCGGCAGCAGCTGGCGATCATCCGCCTGGTGGCCCAGGGGTACACCAACCGGGAGATCGCGGAGCGCATGTTCCTGAGCGAGAAGACCGTGAAGGGCTACCTGGCGGAAGCCATGCGGCGCATGGGCGTGAAGAACCGGGTGGAGGCGGCGATGGTCGCGTCAAAAAACGGCTGGATCTGACCGCGCGGAAGGACAGGCAAGGGCCCGGTCCGGGAAGGACCGGGCCCTCGCTCATGGCCGGCGGGTGGTCACTGTGGGGGGTGGGTGGCCGACTCAGCCAGCTGGCGGGCCAGCTCCTGGATGCGCTCGGCGAGCTGGTCGAGCCGCCGATGGGCCTCCGCGGCCGCGTCCACGTGGGTTCTGGCGCGCCGCACGAGGCCCACGCCGGCGCTGATGTCTCCGGCCACCGCCTCCACGGCGCTGATGACTTCCCGGGTGGCTTCGGTGGTGGCCCGCAGCCGTTCCGCGGTCTCCTCGGCCACCTGCGTCAGGTCCGCCATCTGCTGGCTGACCGCGCCCGCCCGGGCGCCGCTCTCGTTCATGATCGCCGCCAGGGCCCACAGCCGCTCGGTGGCCTCGTCGATGCGCGACACGATCTCCTCCAGGGCGGCATCGCACTCGGCCACCGCCCGCCCGGCCTGCTCCAGGTCGTCGATCAGCCGGTCGAGGCGGGACGCGCCTTCACCGGACTCGGCGGGTTCAGCCTCCAGCCGCAGGAGCTCCAGGGCGCCCGCGGCGCGCAGCACGTCCTGCCGCCCCTGCTGGGCCGCGGCCATCACGGCCCGCAGGGCCTCCAGCACGGCGTTGAAGGAGGACCTGGACTCCTGCACGGCCTGGCTCACCAGCGCAACGATGCGGGCGGCATGGCGGAGCGTGCGGGTCTGCTCGTCCGTTCCGGCGTTGACCCGCGCCAGGGTCACCTCCAGCTCCCGCATGCGGCCCCGGGCCGCGCCGGTGGACTCGCCGGCCTGCTCCGTGGCGCGCAGCGCCTCCTCCGCCGCGGCCCGCGCGTCGTCTGCGGCCGTCCACGCCTTCCGCCCGTCCCGCGCGAGGGCGTCGCTCGCGCCCTGGATCTCCGCCGCCAGGCCGGCCAGCCCCTCATCCCGCTGACGAAGCCGGTCGGCGAACCGGTGAGCGACCAGGATCGGCCCGGCGACGGACAGGACGGCGAACAGCAGGGCCACGCCGGTGGAGACGGACGTGGTGCGCGCCAGCTGGGCGAAGGCGGCCTCGGGGATACCGACGAAGGGCGCGGCGATCACCTGGCCGGACGGATCCCTGAGGGGCACGTAGATCGTGCGCTGCCACTGCCAGCCGCCCACCAGGGCCCTGCCCCGGTACTCCTGCCCGGAGCGGAGCCGCTCCATGACCACGTCGGAGTACAGGGTTCCCACGGCGCGCCGGCCGCCGCCCACGGCGGGCACCGTGGTCGTGACCCGAATGCCGTCCAGCGCGATGGACGCGTCCACCCTGAGGCCGTGGGTCGAGCGCTGGAGAACCTCGTCCACGATCGCATGGTCGTTGTTGAGAATGTCGCTGACCAGGACGGCCCCGAGCACCCGGCCGCCCTCGTCCCGCACTGGCGCGGCCCCCACCAGGGCGAGCGCCTCGTCCAGTACCTGGCCGGTGCGGGGATCCGCGGATCCCGGGGTCTCGATGACCGGCATGCGCACCTGCGCCTGGATCCCTGCCGGTTCCCCGGCCAGCTCCTCGGCGGTGATCACCACCGGCGAGTGGACGGGCGCGGCCGAGGAGAGCACCAGGTCTACCAGGCCGCCGTAGCTGAGCCGCTCGCCGGAGGCCTGCGCCCCGGCGCGGGCGACCACCCGGCCGTCGGGGCCGACCACCGCGATCAGGTCCGCGCCGGGCAGCGCGCGCTGGAAGTCGTCGAGGATGGGGCCGGGATCCCCGCCGCCGGCCAGGGCGGCCACCACGGCGGGGTGGGCTGCCAGGGCGACGGCCCGGTCGCGCATGCGCACGAGGCTGGCGTCGATCAGGGCCTGCTCCAGGTTGATCGCAAGGCTCAGGGCCTCGTCGACCTCCCGGTCCATCTGCCGCTGCACCAGGCCGTTGAGGTAAAGGCTGATCCCCAGCAGCAGGGCGGCCGGCACCAGCGAGGCGGCGGCGACGAGGATCAGGATGCGGCTGCGGAAACGGCGGGCCGGGCGGGCCTGCAACGCGCGCACCTCCTTTCGCGTCAGCGGATGCGCCCGCCGGCGGTGTAGATCACCAACCGGTCGGGGCTCTTTGCGTATCCGGCCAGGTCGATGGCGAGCGCCTCCGCCAGGTCGATGGCCTGGTCGGTGGCGGCAGAGAGCGAGGCCGCCACGCCGATGCCGGCGCGGGCGGCCTTCCGGCACATCTCATAGGAGATGCGGCCGGTGGCCAGCAGCACGGTCTCCTCCGGGGGCCAGCCGGACCGCAGCCAGGCGCCGATGGCCTTGTCCGCGGCGTTGTGCCGCCCGATGTCTTCCCGGACGAGCAGCGTGTCCGTGGGGACGTGCACGACGGCCGCCGCGTGCATGCCGCCGGTGGCTGCATAGAGCGGCGCTGCCGCCTGCAGCTGCCGCATCCAGCCGGCGACCTGTTCCCGGGAAACGACGAGTCCGTGGGTAACCGGCCGAAGCTCGCCGGCGTGGGCCCCGGCGTCGAAGGCGACCCCCTGTCCCGGGTCGGGGCGCCGGTAGCGCCCGGCCGCCCGGACCGCATGGAGCGCGCGGGACGGCGCGACGGCGGCCTCCACGACGCAGGTGTCGGCGTCCACCCGGACCGCAAGCAGGTCAGCCGGCCCGTCGATGATGGCCTCGCTGTAGAGGAAGCCCAGGGCCCAGTCCCCGAGGTCCACCGGGGTGGTCTGGATGCGCAGCAGCTCGGTACCGTTGACGACGAGCGCCGTCTGGCGCTCGCAGGGCATGGGATGGGGCGGTTGCACGGGCAGCCGGTCCTCCTTCGACGGTGGTGGGTGGGGTGGCGTTGCGTCAAGTCTTTACAGATATGTTCGCACTGCAGGCGGCCCTGCACAAGCCCCCACTGGGCCGGCCTCGGCGCGGCCGGCGGTTCCGCGGTGCTGGATGATAATGTCAGGCGGCCGCTGGCTTGACAGCGACGGGCGGATCGAGTAGAATTACACGTGCTGCAGGCAAAGACACCGCGGGGTGGAGCAGCCAGGTAGCTCGTCGGGCTCATAACCCGGAGGTCGAGGGTTCAAATCCCTCCCCCGCAACCAGAAGGCGCAGGACCGGAGGGGAAGCCCTCCGGTCCTGCTGGTCGGTTCAGGCTGCCCCGTGTTCCACTGTTGACACGGAGTGGGCGCCGTGGTAACTTATATGGGCATGGTGAGTGCCTCGCGGAATGGAGGTGGCGCAACGTGGCGAAGGCAAGCGCTCGGGTCATTATCACGATGGCCTGCACCGATTGTAAGAATCGGAACTACTCTACCTATAAGAATAAGAAGAACGACTCGGGGCGTCTCGAACTCCGGAAGTTCTGCCCGACCTGTGGGCACCACACCCTCCATCGCGAGACCCGCTAGGCCCGGGCATCGTGCCGACGCCATGCGCGCTCGGCCCTCACAGGGGCGTAGCTCAACTGGTAGAGCAACGGTCTCCAAAACCGTAGGTTGCGGGTTCGAGTCCTGCCGCCCCTGCCACCTGAACCGCCGCACCGGTGACCGGTACGGCGGTTCAGCGCTTCCCGGAGGCCGGAGACGACCGCAGGAAACTGTGCCCGCGCGCTTTACAACCCGTGCGCGGCCGTGCTACAATTTGTACACTGGTCGCGCTGCCAGGTTTTATTTGTGTTGGGGCATTTTCTATCTCGAGGGTGGTCGTGATCATGGAACGCATCAAAGCCTTCTTTGAGGGGATTCGTACGTACCTGCGCGAGGTCGTCGGCGAACTCCGGAAGGTCGTCTGGCCGAGCCGTGAGCGCGTCATCAAGGCGACCGGCATCGTGGTGGCCATGGTCGCGCTGGTCGCCGGGTTTCTCTACCTCTGGGACCTGGGCATCGGGGCGCTGATGGAGCTGCTCCTCGCCTAGGTCGCAACCCACGCAAAGGCAGGTGTTGGGGGCCTGGCCTGCCCCCCGGCTCATGGCAGAGAAGCACTGGTATGTCGTCCACACCTACTCCGGGTATGAGAACAAGGTCAAGACCAACCTGGAGAAGCGTGTCGAGTCCATGGAGATGCAGGAGAAGATCTTCCGGGTCCTGGTCCCCATGGAGGACGAGATCGAGATCAAGGACGGCAAACAGAAGAAGGTCAAGCGGAAGGTCTTCCCAGGGTACGTGCTCGTGGAGATGGTCATGAGCGACGACTCCTGGTACGTCGTGCGCAACACCCCCGGCGTGACGGGGTTCGTCGGGTCCGGCAACAAGCCGATCCCCCTCACCCCCGAGGAGGTCGAGGCGATCCTCGGCCGGCACGGGGAGGACAAGCCTGCCCACGTGGTGGTCGATTTCGAGGTCGACCAGCCGGTGCGGGTGATCGCCGGTCCGTTCAAGGACCACACTGGCGTGATCAAGGAGATCTTCCCCGAGAAGGGCAAGGCGCGCGTCCAGGTCACGATGTTCGGCCGCGAGACCCCGGTGGAAGTGGACTTCAGCCAGATCGAGGAGATCTGAGCTGGGCCATTCCCAATGCCCCCGCTTTGTGTTAGGATCAATGCGGTCGCGCATCCTGCGCGACCCTTTGATGTGCGGGCCCTTGGTCCGCAGTGGGAGGGCGTCTGCCGGACGCCCGCCGTACCACATCTTCTAAGGAGGAGTCATCGTGGCGAAGAAGGTCACAGCGGTGATCAAGCTGGCGCTGCCAGCGGGGAAAGCGACCCCGGCGCCGCCCGTCGGTCCGGCCCTGGGCGCGCACGGCGTCAACATCATGGCGTTCTGCAAGGAGTACAACGAGCGGACCAAGGACCAGGTCGGCCTCGTCATCCCGGTGGAGATCACCGTGTACGAGGACCGTTCCTTCACCTTCATCCTGAAGACCCCGCCCACCGCCGTTCTGATCAAGAAGGCGCTAGGCATTGAGACCGCCTCCGGCGTGCCGAACAAGCAGAAGGTCGGCAAGCTGACCGACGCCCAGGTCGAGGAGATCGCCAAGATCAAGATGCCCGACCTGAACGCCAACGATCTGGAGGCCGCCAAGCGCATGGTGCGCGGTACCGCCCGGTCCATGGGCGTGGATGTCGAGTAGCGCACGGCCTTGGCTTGTGGGAGGCTGCCTTCGGGCGGCAGCCGAATCGCGGTTTAACCACAAGGAGGAAGATCACAATGCCGAAGCATGGCAAGAAGTACCGGAGTGCGGCGGCGCTGGTCGACCGCAATAAGCTGTACGATCCCATGGAGGCCCTGGAGCTGGTGAAGAAGACCGCCACGGCCAACTTCGATGAGACGATCGAGGTCGCCTATCGCCTGGGCGTCGACGTCCGCCATGCGGACCAGCAGATCCGCGGCGCCGTCGTGCTGCCTGGTGGCACGGGCAAGGAAGTGAAGGTGCTCGTGTTTGCCAAGGGCGAGAAGGCGAAGGAAGCCGAAGCCGCCGGCGCGGACTACGTCGGTGCCGAGGACCTGGTGGCCAAGATCCAGGAGGGCTGGCTGGACTTCGACGTCGCTGTGGCCACCCCGGACATGATGAGCCTGGTCGGCCGGCTGGGCCGCATCCTCGGTCCCCGCGGCCTCATGCCCAACCCCAAGACCGGCACCGTCACCTTCGACGTGGCCAACGCTATCCAGGAGATCAAGGCCGGTAAGGTGGAGTACCGGACCGACAAGGCCGGCATCGTCGCGGCGCCCATCGGCAAGGCCTCTTTCGACGTGGAGCGGCTGGCGGCGAACTTCCGGGCCCTCACGGAGGCCCTGCTCCGGGCGAAGCCCGCGGCGGCGAAGGGCCAGTACATGAAGTCGGTCACCATCTCGGCGACGATGGGCCCCGGCATCAAGGTCAACCCGGCCCGCCTGACCGCCACGGCGGAGAAGTAGAGAAGGAGCTGTCGACGGGGTCCGCCTTCGGGGCGGACCCCTTTATCGCGCCTGCGGGGACCATGTCGAATCGGGTCGATCCTGTATTGCAAGCGCGACATCTGCGGGATACTATAGGCCGGGGCTGAGATCTACATATAGCCAAAATCGCCATACAGCAACGGTGGCGGGAGGTGAAACGGCAGATGGACGAGCGCCAGATCCGGCAGCGGTTGGAGAGCCTGGTCGACCGGTGGCTGAAGGCCTCGCCGGCGGAGAAGCGCATTCTGATCCAGGAGAAGATCCGGTTGGAAGAGATGCTGGAGGAGGAGCGGGCGTAAGCGCGCGTGCTGCAACTCACCCTTGACGCCTGCACACCAAAGGGATATACTCGTCGGTGTGCATGAACTCCATAGTGAACGACCGTAGACAGCAGGTGCCGCACAGGCCTAAGTGGCGTTTTCGCCAGCCCGCCGAGGTCGGATGTCGCGCCTCCCGGGGCGCGCGCGTCTGGGTGCTACATCTCAGACCTCCGACTGGCTATGGTCGGAGGTCTTTCTTCATGTTCCGGTTAAGGGGGTGAACAGAACGTGCGCACGATCCGTCCCGAGAAGCAGCAGGCGGTGGCCGAGCTGAAGGAGGCCCTGCAGAACGCCAAGAGCGTCGTGCTGGCCGATAACCTCGGGCTGACCGTCGCCCAGGTGACGCAACTGCGCCGGGAACTCCGGCAGGCCGGTGTCGAGCTGAAGGTGGCCAAGAACACCCTGATCGGCATCGCTGCCCGGGAGCTGGGCATCGAAGGGCTCGAGCCGTACCTGCACGGCACCACGACCCTGGCGTTCTCCTATGAGGACGAGGCCGCGGGCGCCAAGAAGATCCGCGAGTTCTTCGCGAAGGAACGGGAGCCCAAGTTCGTGATGAAGGCCGGCATCCTCGAGGGGAAGGTCATCGACGCGGACGGGGTGAAGGCGCTGGCCGACCTGCCCAACCGCGAGACCCTGCTCGCCCAGGTGCTGGCCGGCATCCAGGCGCCCCTGCAGGGCGTCGCCGGCGCCATCAACGGCCTGCTGGCCAGCTTCGCCTATGCGCTGGATGCGCGCATCCGCCAGCTGGAGGGTGCCGAGGCCTAGTTCGGAATCCCATCTTGATGCCATTTCAAGTTCAAGTTTAAGGAGGTTTCCCACATGTCCAAGGCTGCAGAGGTTATCGAGATCATTAAGGGCATGACCGCCCTCGAGCTCAAGGAACTGAAGGAACTGTTCGAGGAGACCTTCGGCGTGACCGCCGCCGCCCCGGTGGCCGTCGCCGCTGCCCCCGCCGCGGGCGCCGCCGCTGCTGCTCCGGCCGCGGAGGAGAAGACCGAGTTCGACGTCATCCTGAAGAACCCCGGCGCCAACAAGATCGCGGTCATCAAGGTCGTCCGCGAGCTGACCGGCCTGGGCCTGAAGGAGGCCAAGGACCTGGTCGACGGCGCTCCCAAGCCCGTCAAGGAGAAGGTCTCCAAGGCCGATGCCGACGCCGCCGCCGAGAAGCTCAAGGAGGCCGGCGCCGAGGTCGAGGTCAAGTAAGGGCGTTCGCCGCCGGAAAGGAGGGTTGGAGTCAGCGCTGCCCGGGCGCGGCTCCAACCCTCGCCTTCTTTCGGAATGAAAAGGGCGGGCAGAACCTGGCGGCTCTGCCCGCGGTCTGGACTTCCCTTGACAGGGGTTCCCTGCCGTGGTAACATGATAACTTGCCATCAAAGTGTGGACGGGACGGTTACGGCGAACTCCCGCTGCGCCCATGCACCGGGCGGAAAGTTCACCCGATACATGCATAAACCGGGTTTTCCAGGATACCAATAAAGAATGGCATCCTGGAAAGGCCGACCATCAGCGGCCGGTCGTGCAAGTGCTTTTTTCTTTTTCGTAGTCGGTTACAGTTTCTCCTGCCGGTGCGTTCAAATCGGCGGGGGAGTTGATGATACATCGAGCGCTTCCGCGGTGGGCACTTCCAGACGGGGAGCTTCTTGATGGCCACCATACAGGAGCGAGGAGGCCTAGACCGCATGCCGAAGATCGTGCAAGCTGGCAGGAGACAGCGGCTGAGCTTCTCCCGGATCGATGAGGTTCTGGAGATGCCGAACCTGATCGAGCTTCAGCGCAACTCCTATCAGTGGTTCCTGCGTGAGGGCCTGCAGGAGATGTTCCAGGACATCTCGCCCATTCAGGACTTCACCGGCAACCTGGTGCTGGAGTTCATCGACTACAGCTTGGGCGAACCGAAGTACTCGATCGAGGAGTGCAAGGAGCGGGATGTCACGTATGCCGCTCCGCTGCGTGTCCGGGTCCGGCTCATCAACAAGGAGACCGGCGAGGTGAAGGAGCAGGAGGTGTTCATGGGCGACTTCCCGCTCATGACCCCCACCGGCACCTTCATCATCAACGGCGCGGAACGGGTCATCGTCTCCCAGCTCGTCCGCTCGCCCGGGGTCTACTTCTCCGAGCAGATCGACCCCTCCGGCAAGAAGCTGTTCTTCGCGACCATGATCCCCAACCGGGGCGCATGGCTGGAGTTTGAGTCCGACGTCAACGACGTCATCTACGTGCGCGTCGACCGGACCCGCAAGCTGCCCGCGACCGTCCTGCTGCGCGCCCTCGGCTTCGGCTCCGACCAGGAGATCCTCGACGCCGTGGGCGATTCGGAGTACATCCGCCGCACGCTGGAGAAGGACAGCACGGAGTCCGAGGAGGAGGCGCTCATCGAGATCTACAAGCGGCTGCGGCCCGGTGAGCCGCCGGCTGCGGACAACGCGCGCCAGCTCCTGGAGACGCTGTTCTTCGAGCCGAAGCGGTACGACCTGATGCACGTGGGCCGCTACCGGCTGAACAAGAAGCTGGCCCTGAAGCGGCGCATCGTGGGCACGTCCACCGTCGACCGGGTGGTGCACCCGGAGACGGGGGAGGTGCTGGCCGAGGCCGGCGTGCAGATCGATAAGCGGCTGGCCGAGAAGATCGACGAGGCCGGCGTGGACGCGCTGACCGTGCGGCTGCGCGACGGCGGGATCGTGCGCGTGGTCGCCAACGGCAGGCCGGACATCAGGGTGAAGACCATCGTCCGGCAGGACATCGTCGCCGTCATCAACTACATGGTCAGTCTATTCAAGGGCCTGGGCAGCGTCGACGACATCGACCACCTGGGCAACCGGCGCGTGCGCTCCGTCGGCGAGCTGCTGCAGAACCAGTTCCGCATCGGCCTCGCCCGGATGGAGCGCGTCATCAAGGAGCGCATGACCATCCAGGATGTGGACATCATCACGCCCCAGGCGTTGATCAACATCCGGCCGGTGGTCGCCGCGGTGAAGGAGTTCTTCGGCTCCTCGCAGCTCAGCCAGTTCATGGACCAGACCAACCCCCTGGCCGAGCTGACCAACAAGCGGCGCCTCTCGGCCCTGGGCCCCGGCGGCCTCTCCCGGGAGCGGGCCGGGTACGAGGTGCGCGACGTGCACACCTCCCACTACGGCCGCATGTGCCCCATCGAGACGCCGGAAGGTCCCAACATCGGCCTGATCGGCGCCCTGGCCACCTTCGCCCGTATCAACGAGTACGGCTTCATCGAGACGCCGTACCGCAAGGTCGACCAGGAGAGCGGCCGGGTCACCGATGAGATCGTCTACCTCACCGCGGATGAGGAGGACGAGAACATCATCGCCCAGGCCAACGAGCCGCTCAATCCGGACGGCACCTTCGCCCGGGACCGGGTCACCTGCCGCTACCGGGACGAGATCCTGCAGGTGCCGCCCAGCCAGGTGGACTACATGGACGTCTCGCCCAAGCAGGTGGTGTCCATCGCCACGGCGCTCATCCCGTTCCTGGAGAACGACGACGCGTCGCGGGCACTGATGGGCTCCAACATGCAGCGGCAGGCCGTGCCGCTCCTGCGCACCGAGGCCCCGTACGTGGGCACCGGCATGGAGTATCGCTCCGCCTGGGACTCGGGCGTCTGCGTCATCGCCGAGAACGACGGCGTCGTGCTGCGGGCGACGGCCTCCGAGGTCGTCGTGCAGTACGACGACATGCAGGTGAAGAAGTACAAGCTGACCAAGTTCACCCGGTCCAACCAGGGCACCTGCATGAACCAGAAGCCGATCGTGCGCGCCGGCGACCGGGTGCGCAAGGGCGACGTGATCGCGGACGGGCCGTCCACCGACCAGGGTGAACTGGCCCTCGGCCGCAACGTGCTGGTCGCCTACATGTGCTACGAGGGCTACAACTACGAGGACGCCATCATCATCAACGAGCGGCTCGTGCGCGAGGACGTCTTCACCTCGATCCACATCGAGGAGCACGAGTGCGAGGCGCGCGACACCAAGCTGGGGCCCGAGGAGATCACCCGGGACATCCCCAACGTCGGCGAGGACGTGCTGAAGGACCTGGACGAGCGCGGCATCATCCGCATCGGCGCCGAGGTGCGGCCGGGCGACATCCTGGTCGGCAAGGTCACGCCCAAGGGCGAGACCGAGCTCACGGCTGAGGAGCGGCTGCTGCGGGCGATCTTCGGCGAGAAGGCGCGGGAGGTCCGCGACACGTCGCTGCGGGTGCCGCACGGCGAGTCGGGCATCGTCGTGGACGTCAAGGTCTTCACCCGTGAGAACGGCGACGAGCTCTCGCCCGGCGTGAACGAGCTGGTGCGGGTCTACATGGCCCAGAAGCGCAAGATCAGCCAGGGCGACAAGATGGCCGGCCGCCACGGCAACAAGGGCGTCATCTCCGTCATCGTCCCGGAGGAAGACATGCCCTTCATGCCCGACGGCACGCCGATCGACATCATCCTGACGCCGCTGGGCGTGCCCTCCCGCATGAACATCGGCCAGATCATGGAGATCCACCTGGGCTGGGCGGCCAAGACCCTGGGCATGTACGTGGCCAGCCCGGTCTTCGACGGCGCCAACGAGCAGGACATCCGGGAGATGCTGCTGAAGGCCCACCTGCCGCCCAACGGCAAGACGGTGCTCTACGACGGCAAGACCGGCGAGCCCTTCGACAACGAGGTCACCGTCGGCTACAAGTACATGCTGAAACTCCACCACCTGGTGGACGACAAGATCCACGCCCGGTCCACGGGCCCGTACTCGCTGGTCACCCAGCAGCCCCTGGGCGGCAAGGCGCAGTTCGGCGGCCAGCGCTTCGGCGAGATGGAGGTGTGGGCGCTGGAGGCCTACGGCGCCGCCTACACGCTGCAGGAGCTGCTCACGGTCAAGTCCGACGACGTGGTCGGCCGCGTGAAGACCTACGAGGCCATCGTGAAGGGCGAGAACGTGCCGGAGCCCGGCGTGCCCGAGTCGTTCAAGGTGCTCATCAAGGAGCTGCAGTCCCTGGCCCTGGACGTCAAGGTGCTCGACGAGAGCGGCAACGAGATCGAGCTGCGCGAGCTGGACGACGAGATGGACCTGTCCGACCGCGACCTGGAGATCCCGACGCTGGGCGGCGCGGAGCTGGCGAAGCCTGCGCCCGACGCCCAGGCCGGCGAGGAATCGGGCGAGGCCGGGGAGGAGTCCGAGGGCGAGCCCGAAGAGGAGGACGTGGAGGAGATCGACGTTCCCCTCGATCCGGAGGAGCTGGAGAAGGTCGCGGGCGCCCTGAAGAACCCCGTGCGCGCGGGCCGCCGCGGCGCCGGTGGCGGGCTGGCCGACGACGACCAGGAGATGGACGAGGAGGACCTGTTCGACGAGGGCGACGAGGATCTGGCGGACGACGTCGGTCTCTACCGGGGCCGCAGCCGCCGCCTGGCGGACGACTTCGGCGACGAAGAGGAAGAGTAGGGGAGGGTGCTGAGCGATGCTCGATGTCAATTTCTTTGACTCCATCCAAATCGGCCTGGCCTCTCCCGAACGCATCCGGCAGTGGTCCCGCGGCGAGGTAAAGAAGCCGGAGACCATCAACTATCGGACGCTGCGCCCCGAGCGCGACGGCCTGTTCTGCGAGCGGATCTTCGGGCCGACCCGCGACTGGGAGTGCCACTGCGGCAAGTACAAGCGGGTCCGGTACAAGGGTATCGTCTGCGACCGCTGCGGCGTCGAGGTGACCCGGGCGAAGGTGCGGCGTGAGCGCATGGGCCACATCGAGCTGGCGGCGCCTGTGAGCCACATCTGGTACTTCAAGGGCATCCCGTCCCGCATGGGGTTGATCCTCGACATCAGCCCGCGGGCTCTGGAGAAGGTCCTCTACTTCGCGGCGTACATCGTGACCGACCCCGGCGACACGCCGCTCATGGAGAAGCAGCTGCTGACCGAGAACGAGTACCGGGAGTACCGGGAGAAGTACGGGGACGCCTTCAAGGCGGGCATGGGCGCCGAGGCCGTCAAGGTCCTGCTGGAGAAGCTGGACCTGGACAAGATGGCGGAGGAGCTGCGCCATGAGGTCCGCACGGTGTCGGGCCAGCGGAAGATCCGCGCGACCCGGCGCCTGGAGGTGGTCGAGGCCTTCCGCAAGTCGGGCAACCGGCCCGAGTGGATGATCCTCGAGGTCATCCCCGTCATCCCGCCGGACCTGCGGCCCATGGTGCAGCTGGACGGCGGCCGGTTCGCCACGAGCGACCTCAACGACCTCTACCGCCGGGTGATCAACCGGAACAACCGGCTGAAGCGGCTGCTCGACCTGGGCGCGCCGGACATCATCGTCCGCAACGAGAAGCGCATGCTGCAGGAGGCCGTGGACGCCCTCATCGACAATGGCCGCCGGGGCCGCCCGGTGACGGGCCCCGGCAACCGGCCGCTGAAGTCGCTCTCCGACATGCTGAAGGGCAAGCAGGGGCGCTTCCGCCAGAACCTGCTGGGCAAGCGCGTCGACTACTCCGGCCGCTCGGTCATCGTGGTCGGCCCGCACCTGAAGCTGCACCAGTGCGGCCTGCCCAAGGAGATGGCGCTGGAGCTGTTCAAGCCCTTCGTCATGAAGAAACTGGTCAACGACGGCCACGCGCACAACATCAAGAGCGCCAAGCGCATGGTGGAGCGCATGCGGCCCGAGGTGTGGGACGTCCTGGAGGAGGTCATCCGGGAGCACCCGGTGCTGCTCAACCGTGCGCCGACCCTGCACCGGCTGGGCATCCAGGCCTTCGAGCCGGTCCTGGTCGAGGGCCGCGCCATCCAGATCCACCCGCTGGTCTGCACGGCGTACAACGCCGACTTCGACGGCGACCAGATGGCGGTCCACGTGCCGCTGTCGGCCGAGGCGCAGGCCGAGGCCCGCATCCTCATGCTGGCGGCGCACAACATCCTGAACCCCAAGGACGGCCAGCCGGTCATCACGCCGTCCAAGGACATGCTGCTGGGCTCCTACTACCTCACCCTCCCCAAGCCCGACAGCGAACCCAAGATGCGGTTCTCCCATCCCCACGAGGCCTTGCTGGCCTACCAGAACGGGCTGGTCGAGCTGCATGACTGGGTGGAAATCCGCTTCCCCGAGCCGCCGAAGGACCTGGAGCCCTACTCGGAGGAGTGGTGGGAGCACCCGGACAACTGGAACACGGTCTCCGGCAAGCGGATCAAGACGACCATCGGCCGGATGATCTTCAACGAGGTCCTGCACCCCAAGCTCCGCTACATCAACGAGACCATCGAGAAGAAGTGGATGGGCAAGATCATCGACATGGCCTATCGCAAGCTCGGCACGGTCAAGACCGCGGAGCAGACCGACAAGATCAAGGACCTCGGCTTCCGGTTCGCGACCCAGTCCGGCGCCACCATCGCCATCTCCGACATCAAGGTGCCCGGGGACAAGGACGAGATTCTGCGGCAGGCGGAGAAGGAGGTCGACCAGGTCGAGCGCAACTACCGGCGCGGCCTGATCACCAACGACGAGCGGTACCAGCGGGTGATCGCCATCTGGTCTGAGGCCAAGGAGAAGGTCACCAGCACCCTGGTCAAGACCATGGAGGACTTCAACCCGGTCAACATGATGATGAAGTCCGGCGCCCGCGGTAACATCTCGCAGATCACGCAGCTCGCCGGCATGCGCGGCCTGATGGCCGACCCGTCGGGCAAGATCGTGGAGCTGCCGGTGAAGGCCAACTTCCGCGAGGGCCTGACCGTGCTGGAGTACTTCCTGTCCACCCACGGCACCCGCAAGGGCCTGGCCGACACGTCGCTGCGCACCGCGGACTCGGGGTATCTCACCCGCCGCCTGGTGGACGTCGCGCAGGACGTGATCGTCCGGGAGGACGACTGCGGCACCACCGCCGGCATCACGTGGACGGAGGAGGTCGATCAGTTCGGCAACGTGATCGAGCCGATCACGCCGCACATCGTGGGCCGCGTGGCGCTCAACGACATCGTCCACCCGGAGACCGGCGAGATCATCGTCTACGCCAACGAGATGATCGACGAGGACCTGGCCGAGCAGATCCTCGCGGCCGGCATCAAGGAGGTCACGATCCGGTCGGTGCTCACCTGCCGCACCCGGTACGGCGTCTGCCGGGCCTGCTACGGCCGGAACCTGGCCACCGGGCGGCTGGTGGACGTCGGCGAGGCGGTGGGCATCATCGCCGCCCAGTCCATTGGCGAGCCGGGCACGCAGCTGACGATGCGCACGTTCCACACCGGCGGTGTGGCGGGCGACGACATCACGCAGGGTCTCCCGCGCGTGGAGGAGCTGTTTGAGGCCCGTAAGCCGAAGGGCCAGGCGATCATCGCCGAGCTGGACGGCGAGGTCTCCATCACCGAGCAGAAGGGCCGGCGCGAGATCACCATCACCTCGGAGGACGGCGAGTCGGTCACCTACTCCATCCCGTACGGCGCCCGCGTCAAGGTGCGCTCGGGCCAGTTCGTGGAGGCCGGCGACGAGCTGACCGAGGGCTCGGTGAACCCGCACGACCTGCTGCGGGTGAAGGGGCTGCGCGGCGTGCAGCGCTACCTGCTGCGCGAGGTCCAGAAGGTCTACAACCTGCAGGGCGTGGACATCAACGACAAGCACATCGAGATCATGGTCCGGCAGATGCTCCGCAAGGTGAAGGTGGAGGATCCCGGCGACACCGACCTGCTGCCGGGCGGCTTCGTCGACATCTTCGACTTCGAGGACGAGAACGAGCGGGTGATCATGGAGGGCGGCGTGCCCGCCGTGGCCCGGCCGATGCTCCTGGGCATCACCAAGGCGTCGCTGGCGACCGATTCGTTCCTGTCCGCCGCCTCCTTCCAGGAGACGACCCGGGTGCTCACCGACGCCGCGATCAAGGGCAAGCGGGACCCGCTGCTCGGCCTGAAGGAGAACGTGATCATCGGCAAGCTGATCCCGGCCGGCACCGGCATGGGACGGTACCGCAACATCAAGCTGTTCACCGAGGACGACGTGTACGCCGAGCATCTGCAGGGCGCGGACGACTAGCACGAGAAGGCCCGGCTGCCGTGAGAGGCAGCCGGGCCGTTATGCGCGCTCACCGGCGATCGTGCGGCGATCAGCGGGACACGAAGCGCTGAGCGAACTCCCGGACGTTCTCGAACGGGACGGTGATCCGGTAAGCGCGGTCCAGATGCGGTCTGACGAGGCTGTCGAATGCGCCGTCCACACCTGCCCTCGCCGCCTCGATCAGCGGGGACTCGTCCACCTCAGCCGCCGGGGGGGCCCGTCTGCGCGCACTCTTGCCTTCCGCACCATTTTTCGGTACCATTGCTCTGCATTTTCGTTGGACTGTTGCCCAAGCCCCTGCGACGCACGGAGCGCCGGCGCGCAGGGTCATGTTGTCCGGAGGAGGCGGCTCCGTGAGCGAACACTACTACACCCGCCGGCCAGGGGTGGCCCACGCGGAGACCAGCTTCTCCGTCACGCTTCGGGGGATGGACTTCCGCTTCGTCACCGACGCCGGGGTCTTCTCCCGGGAGCGGGTTGACTTCGGGTCGCTGTTGTTAATTGAAGCGATGGAGATCGGCCCGGCCGACACGGTGCTGGACCTGGGCTGCGGCTACGGGCCCATCGGTATCGTGGCGGCACGGCTCGCACCGCAGGGGTTCATTTATATGGTAGAGATCAACGAGCGGGCGGCCGAGCTGGCGCGTCGCAACCTGGAGGCCAACGCCATCGCCAACGCGGAGGTGCGGGTGGGCGACGGGCTGGAGCCGGTGGCGGGGATCGCCTTTGACGCCGTGGTGACCAACCCGCCGATTCGCGCCGGCAAGGCCACGGTCTACCGGCTGCTGGACGAGGCCCACGCGGCCCTGAAGCCGGGTGGCTCGCTCTGGGTCGTCGTGCAGAACAAGCAGGGCGCCCCGAGCATGAAGCGGAAACTGGAAGCGCTCTTCGGCAACGTCGAGGACGTGGCGCGGCAGGCTGGCTATCGGGTGCTGCGGGCTCGCAGGGAGGACAAGCCGAAAATGGGCGATTGAGGGAGGCTGCGCGCGTAAGAGCCCGCAGGAGTGCACGCGGCGCGGGTTTTTCTTGACTCGTGTCTGCCCCCTGAGTACAATATGAAAGTGTGCCTGAGCAGGAGGTTTCTGGGGCGATGAGTTTGGAGCGACTCAAAACGGCTTCCAAGAAGACCATCGGAACGAAACAGACTGTGAAGGCCATCGCAAAGGGCCAGGCCCGTGTGGTGTTCGTGGCCCGGGACGCCGAGGAGCACGTGCTCCGCGGGGTGCTCGAGGCCGCACGGGAGAAGGGCCTCGAGATCGAAGAGGTTGAATCGATGGTGGTGCTGGGCAAGGCCTGCGGGATCGAGGTCGGCGCTGCTGCCGCCGCCATCCTGGAGGGCTAGCCGGCCCCCGTTCCCCATCGATCAGCATATCCCGGAAGGAGGTGCGTTCTGTGCCGACCATCAACCAGCTTGTCCGTCAAGGTCGCAAGAAGCTGACCGAGAAGTCCGCCTCGCCGGCGCTCAAGGGCAATCCCTTCAAGCGGGGTGTGTGCACGGTGGTCAAGACCACCACGCCCAAGAAGCCGAACTCGGCGCTGCGGAAGATCGCCCGTGTCCGCCTCTCGAACAACATCGAGGTGACGGCGTACATCCCGGGCATCGGTCACAACCTGCAGGAGCACTCTGTCGTGCTGGTGCGCGGCGGCCGTGTGAAGGACCTGCCGGGCGTCCGTTACCACATCGTGCGCGGTGCGCTTGATGCGGCGGGCGTGGCCAACCGCATGCAGGGCCGTTCCAAGTACGGCGCCAAGCGGCCGAAGGCAGGCAAGAAGTAAGTAAGCCGGGGGCGGGGAGAGTAACCGGGACCCTACGGCGAAGCTGGTGGACGTGCTGCCTGGTGCAGCCCCCCGACTCGCCGCCCAGAGTTAGTGGAAAGAAAGGGGTAATCGCATGCCGCGTCGAGGTCACGTACCGAAGCGGGAGGTTCAGCCGGATCCGGTATACAACTCGGAACTGGTGACCCGCGTCATCAACAAGATCATGCTTGACGGCAAGAAGGCTCTGGCGCAGCGCATCTTCTACGAGGCGATCGACAAGGCCAGCGCGAAGCTCGGCAAGGAGCCGATGGAAGTGCTGGAGGGCGCGCTGAAGAACATCATGCCCGTCGTGGAGACCCGCTCCCGCCGGGTGGGTGGCGCCACCTACCAGGTGCCGATGGAGGTGCGCCCCGAGCGGCGCCAGGCCCTGGGCATCCGGTGGCTGGTCCAGTTTGCGCGCGCGCGTGGGGAGCGCACCATGGTGGAGCGGCTGGCCGCGGAGTTGGTGGATGCCTTCAACAACACCGGCGGTGCGGTGAAGAAGAAGGAAGAGGTTCACCGGATGGCCGAGGCCAACAAGCCCTTCGCCCACTATCGGTGGTAGCTTATTTGATGCGAATTCCAACGCAAAGGGGGGTGTCCGATGTCTCGGCAGGTATCGCTGGATAGGCTCCGCAACATTGGCATCATGGCGCATATTGACGCCGGCAAGACGACAACGACGGAGCGCATCCTGTTCTACACCGGCCGGACCCACAAGCTGGGCGAGACCCACGAGGGTGCGGCGACCATGGACTTCATGGTGCAGGAGCAGGAGCGCGGTATCACCATTCAGTCCGCTGCTACGACCTGCAGCTGGAAGGACCACCGGATCAACATCATCGACACGCCCGGACACGTGGACTTCACGGTGGAGGTTGAGCGGTCTCTCCGCGTGCTGGACGGCGCGGTGGCCGTCTTCTGCGCGAAGGGTGGCGTGGAGCCGCAGTCCGAGACAGTTTGGCGGCAGGCTGACAAGTACGGGGTGCCCCGTCTGGCCTACGTCAACAAGATGGACACCATCGGCGCGGATTTCTTCCGGGTCATCCGGATGATGGAGGAACGGCTCGGCGCAAGGCCGGTGCCCATTCAGATTCCCATCGGCGCCGAGGACACGTTCCGCGGGGTTGTCGACCTGGTTCGCAACGTTGCCATCATGTACTACGACGACCTGGGCAAGGACATCCGCGAGGAGCCGATTCCCGAGGACATGCGGGAGCTGGTGGAGCAGTACCGCACCCGGATGATCGAGGCGGCGACTGAGGCGGACGACGCCCTGATGGAGAAGTACCTGATGGGCGAGGAGCTGACCGTCGAGGAGATCAAGCGGGGTCTGCGGAAGCTGACCGTGGAGTGCAAGATCAACCCGGTCTGCTGCGGCTCCTCGTACAAGAACAAGGGCGTTCAGCCGCTCCTTGACGCGATCGTCGACTACCTGCCCTCGCCGCTGGACATCCCGCCGGTCCAGGGCACGGACCCCGAGACCGGGGAGCCCGCCGAGCGCAAGGCCGACGACAACGAGCCGTTCTCGGCCCTGGCGTTCAAGGTCGTCTCCGACCCCTACGTCGGCAAGCTCTGCTTCTTCCGGGTGTACTCCGGCCAGCTCAAGAGCGGCAGCTACGTGCTGAACGCCACCAAGGGCAAGCGGGAGCGCATCGGCCGGCTGGTGCGGATGCACGCGAACCACCGGGAAGAGGTCGAGGTCGTCGAGACGGGCGACATCGCCGCCGCAGTGGGTCTGAAAGACACCGGCACCGGCGACACGCTCTGCACCGACGCCGCCCCGGTCATCCTGGAGTCGATGGAGTTCCCCGAGCCGGTCATCCAGCTGGCGGTGGAGCCCAAGACCAAGGCGGACCAGGATAAGCTCAGCACCGCCCTGCTGAAGCTGGCGGAGGAGGATCCGACCTTCCGGATGTTCACCGATCCGGAGACCGGGCAGACCATCATCGCCGGCATGGGCGAGCTGCACCTGGAGATCATCGTCGACCGGCTGCAGCGGGAGTTCAAGGTGGGCGTGAACGTCGGCAAGCCCCAGGTCTCCTACCGGGAGACGGTCCGGGGCCGCGTCGAGAACGTGGAAGGCCGGTTCGTCCGGCAGAGCGGCGGCCGCGGCCAGTACGGCCACGTCGTTATCAACCTGGAGCCCGCCGAACCCGGTTCCGGGTTCATCTTCGAGAACAAGATCGTCGGCGGCGTCATTCCGAAGGAGTTCATCGGCCCGGTGGAGCAGGGCATCAAGGAAGCTCTGCAGAACGGCGTGCTCGCCGGTTACCCGATGATCGACGTCAAGGTCGAGCTGGTCTTCGGCTCGTACCACGAGGTCGACTCCTCGGAAGCGGCCTTCAAGATCGCCGGTTCCATGGCCCTGAAGGCCGCCGCCCAGAAGGCCCAGCCGGTCCTCCTCGAGCCCTACATGCGGGTCGAGGTGACGGTGCCGGAGGAGTACATGGGCGACGTGATCGGCGACCTGAACGCCCGCCGTGGCCGCATCGAAGGCATGGAGGCCCGGGGGAACGCCCAGGTCATCCGGGCGCAGGTACCCCTGGCCGAGATGTTCGGCTACGCGACCGATCTTCGTTCCCGGACCCAGGGCCGTGGCGTCTACTCGATGCAGTTTGACCACTACGAGGAAGTGCCTCCGAACGTGGCCAAGCCAATCATCGAGAAGGCCCAGGGCAAGGCATAAACCTTCAAAAGAACGGTTGGTAAGGAGGAGAATCCGCCCATGGCTAAGCAGAGGTTTGAGCGTACCAAGCCGCACGTGAACATCGGCACCATCGGCCACGTCGACCATGGCAAGACCACGCTGACGGCGGCGATCACCAAGGTCCTCGCCGAGAAGGGCAAGGCCCAGTTCATGGCCTACGACGCGATCGACAAGGCGCCCGAGGAGCGGGAGCGCGGCATCACCATCAACACCTCCCACGTGGAGTACGAGACCGACGCCCGGCACTACGCCCACGTCGACTGCCCGGGACACGCGGACTACGTGAAGAACATGATCACCGGCGCGGCCCAGATGGACGGCGCGATCCTGGTGGTCTCCGCCGCTGACGGCCCCATGCCGCAGACCCGTGAGCACATCCTGCTGGCCCGCCAGGTGGGCGTGCCCGCCATCGTGGTCTTCCTGAACAAGTGCGACATGGTCGATGACGAGGAGCTGCTGGAGCTGGTGGAGCTCGAGGTCCGCGAGCTGCTGAACCAGTACGAGTTCCCCGGCGACGAGATCCCGTTCATCCGCGGCTCGGCCCTGAAGGCCCTCGAGGGCGATCCCAAGTACGTCAAGGCCATCGAGGAGCTCATGGACGCCGTCGACAGCTACATCCCGACGCCGCAGCGTGACGCCGACAAGCCGTTCCTGATGCCCATCGAGGACGTCTTCACCATCACCGGCCGCGGTACCGTGGTGACCGGCCGTGTGGAGCGCGGCAAGTGCAAGGTCGGCGACCAGGTGGAGATCGTCGGCCTCCGTGAGGAGAGCAAGACGACCGTCGTCACCGGCCTCGAGATGTTCCGCAAAATCCTGGACGAGGTCCAGGCGGGCGACAACGTGGGCGCCCTGCTGCGCGGCATCGAGAAGAAGGAGGTCGAGCGCGGCCAGGTGCTGGCGAAGCCCGGCTCCATCAAGCCGCACACCAAGTTCTCCGGCGCCATCTACGTGCTGACCAAGGAAGAGGGCGGCCGGCACTCCCCGTTCTTCAACGGCTACCGTCCGCAGTTCTACTTCCGGACCACCGACGTCACCGGCACCATCAAGCTGCCCGAGGGCGTTGAGATGGTCATGCCTGGCGACAACGTGGAGATCGCCGTCGAGCTGATCCACCCCATCGCCATTGAGGAGGGTCTCCGGTTCGCCGTTCGCGAGGGCGGCCGCACGGTGGCTTCCGGTCGGGTGACCAAGGTCAGCGAGTAAGATCGGCGTAGATGGGCCTCGCCCGGGGGGCGGGCACGGTGCCCGTCCCCCGGTTTCGGGCCCTGGTGATTCGGGAACAGGAATGTCCCCGATAGAGGAGGGAAGTCAGCGTGGCCAAGCAGAAGATCCGCATCCGGCTGCGGGCCTTCGACCACAAGATCCTCGACAGCTCGGCTGCGAAGATCGTCGAAACGGCCATCCGCACCGGCGCGACCGTCAGCGGCCCGATCCCGCTGCCGACGGAGAAGAGCATTTACACGATCCTGACCGCCCCCAACGGTGAGAAGGACATCCGTGAGCAGTTCGAGATGCGCACCCATAAGCGGCTGATCGATATCGTCGAGCCCGGCTCCAAGACCGTCGAGGCCCTGATGAAGCTGGATCTGCCAGCCGGCGTCGACATCGAGATCAAGCTCTAAGACGGGAGGAACGCGGCTCCCGCCAGGTCGGCAGGCAGACCTGCGGCGATCGATCATGTCGCCTGGACCGAAGCGGCCTGCCAGGAGCGGCTGGGCCGTAAGGCCCTGCCGTGCGGGGCCCAGCAGGCCCCGACGGCCTTCGGATCCTTGCGACCACTGATGTGGAGGTGGCTCTTGTGCAGAAGGGCATCCTGGGCAAGAAGCTGGGCATGACCCAGATCTTCGCTCCCGACGGGAAGATCATCCCCGTCACCGTGGTTGAGGCCGGGCCCTGCGTCGTCGTCCAGAAGAAGACGACCGCGACGGACGGTTACAACGCCGTTCAGCTCGGCTTCGGTGAGATTCGCGAGACGCTCGTCAACAAGCCCCTGAAGGGGCACTTCGAGAAGCATCAGGTGAAGGCGACCCGCTACCTGCGGGAGTTCCGCCTGGACGACGTGGAGTCGCTCAACGTGGGCGACGTCATCAAGGCCGACATCTTCGCCGAGGGCGAGCTGGTCGACGTCACCGGCATCTCGCGCGGGAAGGGCTTCGCCGGCGGCGTCAAGCGGTGGAACTTCAACCGTGGACCTTCGTCCCACGGCTCGAAATATCACCGGCGTCCCGGTTCGCTGGGTCAGCGCCGCTGGGCGCGCGTGCCGAAGGGCCGCAAGCTGCCCGGCCGGTTGGGCGGCGAGCGGGTCACGGTACTCGGCCTGCGGGTCGTGAAGGTTGACCCCGAGAAGAACCTGATCCTCATCAAGGGCGCCGTTCCCGGAGCGAAAGGCTCCCTGATCACCATCCGCGATTCTGTGAAGGCGGCCCGGGCCAAGGCCAAGGCCCAGTAATCGCGCCGAAAGGAGGAGCCAACATGCCGAAAGTGGCCGTTTACAACAAGGAAGGCGCCACCGTCGGGGAGATCACCCTTTCGGACGCCGTCTTCGGGGCTGAGGTGAATCCCGGTCTCCTGCACGAAGTGGTGCAGATGTACCTCGCCAACAAGCGGCAGGGCACCGCGGACACCAAGACCCGGGCTGAGGTTTCGGGCGGCGGCCGGAAGCCGTGGCGCCAGAAGGGCACCGGCAGGGCCCGTCATGGTTCGATTCGTTCGCCCCTGTGGCGGAAGGGCGGCATCGTCTTCGGTCCGCACCCGCGCGAGTACGGCTGGTCGATGCCCAAGAAGGCCCGTCGGGCTGCGCTGCGCCAGGCCCTGAGCGCCAAGGTGAAGAGCGGCGAACTCATCGTGGTTGATAAGTTTGAGCTGGAGGCCCCCAAGACCCGCGAGGTGGCCACCCTGCTCAAGAACCTGAAGGTCGACGGCTCGGCCTTCATCGTGACCGCTCAGGAAGACGTCAACATCTACAAGTCGGCCCGGAACATTCCCGGCGTGCGCGTCAACGCTGCCCGCAACCTGAACGCCTACGATGTGCTCGCGGCCAGCAAGCTCGTGTTCACCCAGGACGCCGTGGCCAAGGTTGAGGAGGTGCTGGGCTGATGGAGGCTCGCGACATCATCCTCAAGCCGCTCATCACCGAGAAGAGCGTGGCCAAGATGAGCGAGGGCAAGTACGCCTTCAAGGTCCGGCTGGACGCGAACAAGACGCAGATCAAGCAGGCGATCGAGGAGATCTTCGGCGTGACGGTGGTCCGCGTCAACACGATGCGCGTGCGCGGCAAGCTGCGCCGCCAGGGCAAGTACATCGGGCGCCGTTCCGACTGGAAGAAGGCCATCGTCCAGCTCAAGGAAGGCGACAGCATCAAGGTCTTCGAGGGCCTGTAAGGAGGGTACACGATGGGAATCAAGCACTATAAGCCCACTTCCCCGGGTATCCGCCAGATGACGCGGCACACCTTCGAGGAGCTGACCAGCACGCGGCCCGAGAAGTCCCTGCTGGAGCGCCTCACCCGGAAGGCTGGGCGCAACGTCTACGGCCGCATCACCGTCCGGCACCGTGGCGGCGGCCACAAGCGGATGTACCGGATCATCGACTTCAAGCGGAACGAGTTCGATGGGATCCCCGCCAAGGTGGTTTCCATCGAGTACGACCCCAACCGCACCTGCCGCATCGCGAAGGTGGTCTACGCCAACGGCGCGAAGCGGTACATTCTCCACCCCGTGGGCCTGAACGTCGGCGATACCGTCGTCTCCGGGCCTGACGCGGACATCAAGGTCGGCAACGCCCTGCCGCTGGAGAACATCCCGGTCGGCACCATCGTGCACAACATCGAGCTGTATCCCGGCCGCGGCGGGCAGCTGGTCCGCTCCGCCGGCGCTTCCGCCCAGATCATGGCGAAGGAAGGGCGCTACGCCTTGCTCCGGCTTCCGTCCGGCGAGCAGCGCAAGGTGCTGCTGGCCTGCCGGGCGACGGTCGGCCAGGTGGGCAACCTGGAGCACGAGAACATCGTCATCGGCAAGGCCGGCCGCAAGCGCCACCTGGGCTTCCGCCCGGCTGTGCGCGGTGTCGTGATGAACCCGGTCGACCACCCGCACGGCGGTGGTGAGGGCAGGTCCCCGATCGGCATGCCGAGCCCGGTCACCCCGTGGGGCAAGCCGACCCTGGGCTACAAGACCCGCAAGCCCAACAAGAAGTCCGACCGGCTGATCGTCAGCCGCCGCAAGAAGTAGGGAAGGGGTGTAAGCTGAATGGGTCGCTCGCTCAAAAAGGGTCCGTACATCGACCCTTCTGTTGAGAAGAAGATCCTCGCCATGAACGAGAAGGGCGAGAAGAAGGTCTTCAAGACGTGGGCCCGTGACTGCACCATCTTCCCCGAGATGGTCGGCCACACGATCGCGGTCCACAACGGGAAGACCCATGTCCCGGTGTACATCACCGAGGAAATGGTTGGCCACAAGCTGGGTGAGTTCGCTCCGACCCGGACCTTCAGAGGTCACGGTGGGGACGAGAGGTCCAGCCGTGTGCGGTAGCAGGCAACCCTCTGAAGTCTGAGCGAAGGAGGTAAACACACGTGGAAGTCAAGGCCAGCGCTCGCTTCGTGCGCATCGCCCCGCGCAAGGTGCGTGTGGTGATCGATCTGGTCCGGGGCAAGAGCGTGAACGAAGCGCTCGCGCTTCTCAAGTTCATTCCGAAGCGGGCCAGCGAGCCCGTCGCCAAGGTGATCGCCAGCGCTGCGGCCAACGCCGAGCACAACTTCAGCCTGAACAAGGATAACCTTTACATCGCCAAGGCGTACGTCGACCAGGGTCCCACGCTGAAGCGCTACCATCCGCGGCAGCGGGGCCAGGCTTTCCCCATCCTGAAGCGCACCTCCCACATCACCGTCGTGGTGAAGGAAAAGGAGGCTAAGTAACAGTGGGTCAGAAAGTACACCCGAAGGGCCTCCGCATTGGCATCGTGAAGGACTGGGACACCCGCTGGTATGCGGACAAGCGGAACTTCAGCGATCTGCTGGTGGAGGACGTCAAGATTCGGAAGTACATCAAGAAGACGCTCTACGCCGCGGGCATCTCCCGCATCGAGATCGAGCGGGCGGGGGGCCGCATCCGCATCATCGTGCACACCGCCAAGCCGGGCATGGTGATCGGCCGCCAGGGCCAGGGCATCGCGGAGCTGCAGAACCAGCTGGCGCAGATGACCGGCAAGCAGATCTCCCTGGACGTCAAGGAGATCCGGCTGCCTGAGCTGGATGCGCAGCTCGTGGCGGAGTCCATCGCGCAGCAGCTGGAGAAGCGGATGTCCCACCGCCGGGCCATGAAGCAGGCGATCCAGCGGGCGATGCGGCTGGGCGCCCAGGGCGTGCGCATCATCGTCAGCGGCCGCATCGGCGGTGCGGAGATCGCCCGGTCCGAGCGTGCGTGGGAGGGCACCGTGCCCCTGCACACCCTCCGGGCCGACATCGACTACGGCTTCGCCGAGGCCGATACGACCTTCGGCAAGATCGGCGTGAAGGTCTGGATCTACGCTGGCGAGGCTGCCCAGAAGGCGGCTGCCGGCGACCGGCGCGAGCGCGGCGAGCGGCGTGAGCGCGGCGGTCGGCGCGGCGGGCGCGGCCGCGGCCAGGGCGGCCAGCGGATGAGCCGCGAGGAGCGCGCGGCCCTGGAGCGGGCGGCAATCGAGGCCGGCCCGAAGCCTGTCAATCGGGAAGGGGGGCAATAGCCAGTGCTCGCACCCAAGCGCGTCAAGTGGCGCCGCGTGCACAAGGCGGTGGCCAAGCTGAACAAGGGCCGGTCCAAGGCCGGCAATGAGGTTGTGTTCGGCGACTACGGTCTGCAGGCCCTGGAGCCCGCCTTCATCACCGACCGGCAGATTGAGGCCGCCCGTGTCGCCATGACCCGTTTCATCAAGCGCGGCGGCAAGGTCTGGATCAAGATCTTCCCCCACAAGGCGCTGACCCGCAAGCCTGCCGAGGTCCGTATGGGCTCCGGCAAGGGCGCCCCTGAGGTCTGGGTGGCCGTCGTCAAGCCCGGCCGGATCCTGTTCGAGCTGGCCGGCGTGGACGAGGAGACCGCCCAGGAGGCGATGCGGCTCGCGGCGCACAAGTTGCCCATCAAGTGCAAGTTCGTGAAGCGGGAGAAGGCCGTCACGCCTGCCGCTGCTGAGACGGGTGGTGAAGCCAATGAAGGTTAAGGAAATCCGCGAAATGTCCACCGAGGAGATCAAGGCCAAGGTGGCTGAGCTCAAGGAGGAGCTCTTTAACCTCCGGTTCCAGTTGGCGGTCAACAATCTGGAGAACACCGCCCGCATTCGCGAGGTGCGTCGGGCCATCGCACAGTGCAAGACCGTCATCCGCGAGCGGGAGCTGAAGGCCCAGGGGGAGGTTAAGGCATGACCGCAGAGCGCAATCTTCGCAAGACCCGCGTCGGCGTGGTCACCAGCGATAAGATGGACAAGACCGTCGTGGTTGCCGTCGAAACCCTGGTCCAGCACCCGCTGTACAAGAAGCGCGTCCGCCGGACCAAGAAGTTCAAGGCCCACGACGAGCACAATCAGTGCAAGGTGGGCGACAAGGTCCGGATCATGGAGACCCGGCCGCTCTCCAAGGAAAAGCGCTGGCGCGTGGTCGAGATCATCGAGTCCGCGCCGGACTACAAGTCCGCACCTGAGGTGTAGCAGAGGGCCGGTTAGCCAGGTCCTCTTCGCAGGGGAAACCGGCTAGCGAACGAGAGGAGGTACGGCCGTGATTCAGGTTCAGACTCGCCTCCAGGTTGCCGACAACACCGGCGCCAAGGAGCTGATGTGCATCAAGGTCCTTGGCGGGTCCTGGCGGCGGTATGCCAACATCGGCGACGTCATCGTCTGCTCGGTCAAGGAAGCCAGCCCGGGCGGCGTGGTGAAGAAGGGCGACGTCGTGCGGGCCGTCGTGGTGCGCACCAAGAAGGGGCTGCGCCGCGAGGACGGTTCCTATATTCGCTTCGACGAGAACGCTGCCGTAATCCTGAAGGACGACAAGGAGCCCCGGGGCACCCGCATCTTCGGCCCGGTGGCGCGCGAGCTGCGCGACAAGGAGTTCATGAAGATCATCTCCCTGGCTCCTGAGGTCCTGTAGTCGGGAGGGGGTAGCAAGCGATGCATAACGGCAAGGTGCACGTCAAGAAAGACGAGATCGTCGTCGTCATCACCGGCAAGGACAAGGGCAAGCAGGGCAAGGTTCTGCGGGTCCTGCCCAAGGAGAACCGCGTGGTGGTCGAGGGCGTGAACGTGGTCAAGAAGCACACCAAGCCTTCCGCCAAGAATCCCAACGGCGGCATTATCGAGATGGAGGCGCCGATTCACGCCTCGAACGTGATGTCGCTGGCGAAGATCGAAGCGAAGAAGGCGAAGAAGAAGGGCTAGCCGGGCGGCGGCTCTAGAAAGGAGGCTTGTGGCACTTGGCCAACCTGAAGACGAAGTACCAGCAGGAGGTTGCTCCTGCGCTTCAAAAGCAGTTCAACTACAAGAACGTGATGATGATCCCCCGGCTGGAGAAGATCGTCATCAACGTCGGCCTGGGCGAGGCCGTGCAGAACGCCAAGGCGCTGGACGCCGCCGTCGCGGACATCGCCGCCATCGCCGGCCAGCGGCCGGTCATCACGCGGGCGAAGAAGTCCATCTCCTCGTTCAAGATCCGGACGGGAATGCCCATCGGCTGCAAGGTGACCCTGCGGGGCGAGCGCATGTGGGACTTCCTCGAGAAGCTGATCTACGTCGCTCTTCCCCGTGTGCGTGACTTCCGCGGCGTCTCCCCGAAGTCGTTTGACGGCCGCGGCAACTACGCCCTGGGTCTGAAGGAGCAGCTGCTGTTCCCGGAGATCGACTATGACAAGGTCGACAAGATTCGCGGCATGGACGTGATCATCGTCACGACCGCCAAGACCGACGAAGAGGCGAAGGCCTTGCTGAAGGGGCTGGGCATGCCCTTCGCGGAGCGCTAAGGAGGGACGAGAGTGGCAAAGACTTCCTTGAAAGTCAAGGCAGCGCGTCCGCAGAAGTTCAAGGTGCGGGCCTACAACCGCTGCAAGCTTTGCGGCCGTCCCCGGGCGTACATGCGGAAGTTTGGCCTCTGCCGGCACTGCTTCCGCAAGCTGGCGCACGAGGGCCAGATTCCCGGCATTCGCAAGGCGAGCTGGTAGCTGGTGATTCGGGAAGGGGAGTCGGACACCGGCAGCGCTCCAGGCCGCGCCCGGGGCCCGGTGGGTTCAGCCGGCGAGTGACATGCCTCCACGCCGGCGGTGCGGGGGGCCGCCCCGCAGTGCCGACTCCAACCGCCCGATCCTGAAAGGAGGATACGCAAGCATGGTCGTCTCCGATCCGATTGCTGACCTTCTGACCCGGATCCGGAACGCGAACCTGGCCTACCATGACCGCGTCGATGTTCCCGGGTCCAAGATGAAGAAGGCCATTGTGCAGATCATGAAGGATGAAGGCTTCATCCGTGACTTCGAGTGGATCGACAACGGTCACCAGGGCGTGATCCGGATCTACCTGAAGTACGGTCCCAATAAGACGAGGGTCATCTCGGGCCTGCGGCGGATCTCCAAGCCCGGCCTGCGGGTCTACGCCAAGCGCGATCAGATCCCCCGGGTGCTCGGCGGCCTGGGTATCGCCATCCTGTCCACGTCCAAGGGCGTCATGACGGACAAGCAGGCCCGTCAGCAGGGCCTCGGCGGCGAGGTTCTCTGCTACATCTGGTAAGGAAGGAGGTGCTGCCGTGTCTCGCATTGGCAAGGCTCCCATCGAGATTCCCGCGGGCGTCGAGGTCACCGTCGAGGGCAACCTGGTGCGTGTCAAGGGTCCCAAGGGTGAGCTCTCCCGTGAGATCCATCCCGCTATGAGCATCACGATTGAGAACGGCGCCCTCCGTGTGTCCCGTCCTTCCGATGAGCGGGAGCACAAGGCGCTGCATGGCCTGACCCGCACCCTGATCGCCAACATGGTGGAGGGTGTGACGAAGGGTTATTCCAAGACGCTGGAGCTGGTGGGTACCGGCTACCGCGCAGCCAAGACCGGCAATCAGCTCACGCTGTCGGTCGGGTACTCGCACCCCGTCGTCTTCAATCCGCCCCCCGGGATCGAGTTCCAGGTGCCCGCGCCCAACCAGGTCATCGTGGCCGGCATCGACAAGCAGCTGGTCGGCCAGGTGGCGGCGGACATCCGTGCGACCCGTCCGCCCGAACCCTATCTGGGCAAGGGCATCAAGTACGCCGGCGAGCACATCCGGCGCAAGGTCGGCAAGGCCGGTAAGTAGGGGGGTGACCGAGGATGATCAAGAAGCTGGATCGCAACAAGGCGCGGCGGAAGCGCCAATTGCGGGTGCGGAAGACCGTCCACGGCACGCCCGAGCGGCCGCGGCTTAACGTCTTCCGTTCGAATCAGAACATCTACGCGCAGATCATTGACGACACGGTCGGCAGGACCCTGGTCTCTGCCTCCACCCTCGACCCCGAGGTGAGAAGCCGGCTGCAGGGCAGCGGTGGCAACAAGGCCGCCGCCGCGATTGTGGGCGAAGTGGTCGCCAAGCGTGCACTGGCCGCCGGCGTGACGAAGGTGGTCTTTGACCGGGCCGGGTACCTCTACCACGGCCGGGTTGCCGCCCTCGCCGAGGCCGCCCGTGAAGCCGGCCTGGAGTTCTAAGTCGAGGGAGGGAAACACGATCGTGGCTCGCAACGAGAACGTTCAGGGCGAACTGAAGGAGAAGATGGTGGACCTGCGGCGCGTGGCCAAGACCGTCAAGGGCGGCCGGCGCATGAGCTTCTCGGCCGTGGTGGTCGTCGGCGACGGCAACGGGCGCGTGGGCGCAGGCCTTGGCAAGGCGGCCGAGATCCCCGAGGCGGTCCGCAAGGGGACCGAGGACGCCAAGAAGCACATGATCAAGATCCCGCTGAACGGCACCACCATTCCCCACGAGGTGATCGGCCGGTTCGGCGCCGGGAAGGTCCTGCTGAAGCCGGCCTCCCCGGGTACGGGCGTCATCGCCGGCGGCGCGGTCCGTGCCGTGCTGGAGGCGGCCGGCGTGCGTGACATCCTCACCAAGAGCCTGGGCTCCAACAACGCGGCCAACCAGGTGCTCGCCACGCTCGCGGGGCTGCGCCAGCTGAAGAGCGCGGAGGAAGTCGCGAAGCTGCGCGGCAAGCCCGTCGAGCAGATCCTCGGTTAGAGGAGGGATGAGACGTGGCTGGTACGCTGAAGATCACCCTCAAGAAGGGTCTGGCCGGCAGGGACCAGCGGATCATCGCCACTTTGAAGTCCCTGGGCCTGACCAAGCTCAACAAGACGGTGGAGCGGCCCGACAACCCCGCCGTGCGCGGCATGATCGCCCGCGTGGCGCACATGGTCGAGGTGCAGGAGGGGTAGGGCTTTCTGACAGCCCAGACGAATTGAGGTGACAAACGGATGAAACTGCATGAGCTGGCTCCCAACCCCGGCGCCCGGCACGAACGCAAGCGCGTGGGCCGCGGCATCGGTTCCGGCCTCGGCAAGACGTCCGGCAGGGGCCACAAGGGCCAGAAGGCCCGCTCCGGCGGCGGCGTCCGCCCCGGCTTCGAGGGCGGCCAGATGCCGCTGACCCGGCGGCTGCCCAAGCGGGGCTTCTCCAACGCTCCGTTCAAGGTCCGGTACGAGGTGGTCAACGTCGCCGACCTGGAGCGGTTCGAGGCCGGCACTGTCGTGACCCCCGAGCTGCTGGACGAGACCCGGGTCTGCAAGAACGCCACCAAGGGCGTCAAGGTCCTGGGGACCGGTGAGCTGACGAAGGCGCTGACTGTGCGGGCGCACGCGGTAAGCGAGTCTGCCCGGCAGAAGATTGAGGCCGCAGGCGGAAAGGTTGAGGTTATCGGAGAAGCCACCGAAGAGGTGAAGTAACAGCCATGGCGATGCTGGAAACGCTGCGCAATTCGATGCGCGTGCCCGGGCTGAGGAAGCGTCTGCTCTTCACCATCGGGATGCTCGTCGTCATTCGAATTTGCGCGCACATTCCCGTCCCTGGGGTCAACCTGGATCGGTTGACGGAAGTGTTCGGAGCAGGCGGCCTCTTCGATTTCTTCGACATCTTCGCCGGAGGCGCGTTCTCCCAGTTTGCCATCGTCGCGATGGGCGTGACCCCCTACATCAACTCCTCCATTATCATGCAGCTGCTCACGGTCGTGATCCCGCGGCTGGAGGAGCTGCAGAAGGAGGGCGAGGAGGGGCGCAAGAAGATCCAGCAGTACACCCGCTACGGCGCGGTGGTGCTGGGTCTCGTCCAGGCCTTTGGCATCGGCTACGCGCTGCGGAGCTACGGCGCCTTCTACAGCAACAGCTGGACGACCCTCTTCGTGATCATGGTCAGCCTGACCGCCGGCACCGCCCTGGTGATGTGGATCGGCGAGGAGATCACGGAGAAGGGCATCGGCAACGGCATTTCGCTGATCATCTTCGCGAACATCGTCTCCCGGCTGCCTTACTCCATCTACAACGAGATCCTGTTGCTCCGGGCCGGCCAGCGTAACATCTTCCAGCCTCTGCTCGTGGCTGTGGTCGCCCTCTTGATGGTGGTCTTCGTGGTCATCATCAACGAAGCCGTGCGGAAGATCCCGGTGGAGTACGCGAAGCGCGTTGTCGGCAGGCGGGTGGTCGGCGGACAGCGGACTCACCTGCCCATCCGCATCAACCAGGCCGGCGTGATTCCGCTGATCTTCGCCTCGTCCCTGATGTACTTCCCCATCACGATCGCGGGGTTCTTCCCGAACTCTGACTTCGCGGTCTTCGTGGGCAGGTACCTGGATACGCGGTCCTGGTGGTTCATGCTGATCAACGCGCTGCTGATCGTCTTCTTCACCTACTTCTACACCGCGATCACCTTCAACCCTGAGAACGTGGCCGACAACATCAAGAAGAACGGCGGGTTCATTCCGGGGTATCGGCCGGGCCGGCCCACCGCCGAGTACCTGGAGCGGGTCTCCAGCCGGCTCACGCTGGTGGGTGGCCTGTTCCTGGCGGCGGTGACGATCCTGCCGATCACGATCATGAGCCTCGCCGGCGTCCAGAATGCGTACATCGGCGGCTCCTCGCTGCTGATCGTGGTCAGTGTGGCGCTGGAGACGACGAAGCAGCTGGAGGCGCAACTGGTGATGCGGCACTACCAGGGGTTCATGCGGACTTAGGTGATACACGAGGGTGCGCAGAGGACCGGACCGTCCTCCCCGTCCGGAGGACGCCGGTCCTCGCGGGTCCCGTCTGCGCGCCCGGTTTGGTGAAAGCGAGGTAGGGGGATGCACATCATTCTGATGGGCCCGCCGGGAGCAGGCAAGGGAACCCAGGCCGTGCTGCTGGCCGGGCAGGAAGGCATTCCACACATCTCCACCGGGGACATCTTCCGTGCCCACATGAGCCAGGGCACTCCCCTGGGCAAGCTGGCCAAGGAGTACGTGGATGCTGGCAAGTATGTACCGGATGACGTGACCAACGCCATGGTCAGGGACCGGCTTGCACAGCCCGACTGCAAGAAGGGGTTCGTCCTGGACGGATACCCGCGGACGCCGGAGCAGGCCCGGGCGCTGGACGAGATGCTGGCTGAGCTGGGCCTCGCGTTGGACGCCGTCATCAACATCGACGTGCCGGACGAACTGCTGGTCGAGCGTGCGGTGGGCCGCCGGGTGTGCCGCTCCTGTGGGGCCACCTATCACGTCCGGTTCAACCCGCCCCGCGAGGCCGGCCGCTGTGACCGGTGCGGCGGCGAGCTGTACCAGCGCAGCGACGACCAGGAAGAGAAGGTTGCGGTGCGCCTCAACCTGTACCATTCCCAGACGGCGCCGCTTCTCCAGTTCTATAAGGAACGCGGGCTGGTTCGCACCGTCCGCGGAGACCAGCCCATGGACCAGGTCACGGCCGACATCAAGGAGGCCGTGCGGGCTTCCCGCTGAGGCCGCATCGGCCGCGCTTGCAAACGTGGCAGTGCGGTGCTATCCTGGCTATCGGCTGGGAAATCCGGGAAGCGCTGCGCACAGGCAGGCGCAGGCCGAGTTGGGACCGGATAATCTCACCAAACTGTGAGGAATAAATCCCCGGTTCTGTGCTATACTTATGATATTGGCCTTTCACCGTGTAAGCCCGACATGCGAGTGCGATGACGGAGGTGCACGAACGTGGATCAACCGGGTCTAAGGCCCGGCGCCATCGTGCGCTCTCTGGCCGGACGCGACCTGGGAACATATTACGTCGTGGTGCGGGTGCTGGATGAGCGGTTCGTTGCAGTGGCCAACGGCCAGCGACGTACGGTGTCTCGTCCGAAGGTGAAGAACCGGCGGCACCTCGAAGTAATCGGCTGGGTGGACGCCTCGCTGGCTCTCCGACTGGAACGAGGCGCCAAGGTCACCGACGAACAGATCGCCAAGGCCCTGGAGACCATGCCTGCGAGAGTCTACGAGGGGGTTTAGAACGGGCGTATGTCGAAGGACGACGTCATTGAGGTTGAGGGCACCGTCGTCGAGAATCTGCCCAATGCGATGTTCCGCGTGGAGCTGCCCAACGGTCATCGGGTGCTGGCTCACGTGTCGGGCAAGATCCGGATGCACTTCATCCGGATTCTCCCTGGGGACCGCGTGACGGTGGAACTATCGCCTTACGACCTGACTCGTGGTAGAATCGTATACCGGTACAAGTAGCCGGTTGTCCCCAGCCGTTGACATTTGACCAGTCCTGCAATGGGCTGCATCCCTGCGCTTGACGTGGACCGCTGAGGCCAAACGAGCGCGCGAAGAGAGGAGGGGCTGCTCGTGAAGGTTCGCCCGTCGGTGAAGCCGATTTGCGAGAAGTGCAAGGTCATCAAGCGTCACGGTCACGTGATGGTGATCTGCGAGAATCCGAAGCACAAGCAGAAGCAGGGATAGTTTCCTTGACACGCCCGGCTCGGCGGGCACCCGCCGGAGCGCGGGAACCAGACACACGCTGTTTGCTTATCCGGCTGGCGCACCTCCTGCCGTGGCGGGAGGCGCACCGGCGTTTACGCATGGGCTCGAGGTTCGGACACTGCCGGGAGGCGTGCAAAACCCGAACTGGAACCCGGCGGCTTCCCCTCAGGGAGCGGCTGGTGGCCGAGGTCCCTCTTCCCTCGCCACATTTCCTGCGGTGTTGTCGTTTGGGACGGGTCGTGCAATCTGGACGATCACCTTGGTCTTTTGCATGAGGAGGGTAATTCAGCAGCATGGCGCGTATTGCAGGCGTAGACCTGCCTCGTGACAAGCGCATCGAAGCCGCCCTGCCGTACATCTACGGCATCGGCTGGTCGCTTTCCCGTGAGATCCTGAAGAAGACCGGCATCGATCCGGACACTCGCGTGCGCGACCTGACCGAGGAGCAGGTGGCCAAGCTGCGCGAGGTCATCGATCATGAGTACAAGGTCGAAGGCGACCTCCAGCGCGAAGTGCAGATGAACATCAAGCGGCTGATCGAGATCGGCTGCTACCGGGGCCTGCGGCATCGCCGGGGTCTGCCCGTGCGCGGGCAGCGCACCAAGACGAACGCCCGGACCCGGAAGGGCCCGCGGCGCACGGTCGCCGGCAAGAAGAAGGCGAAGTAAGGAGGGACACGTCTGAATGGCTAAGCGCACTGCCCGCGTGAAGCGCAGGGAGCGGAAGAACGTAGACAAGGGCGTGGCCCACATCCGTTCTACCTTCAATAACACGATCGTGACCATCACCGATGTCCATGGCAACGCGCTGGCCTGGGCGACCGCCGGCGCCATGGGGTTCAAGGGTTCCCGGAAGTCCACGCCGTTTGCGGCCCAGATGGCGGCCGAGAAGGCGGCCAAGGACGCCATGGAGCACGGCGTGCGTGAGGTTGAAGTGCTGGTCAAGGGGCCGGGGTCCGGCCGTGAGGCGGCGATCCGCCAGCTGCAGGCCGCCGGCCTGGAGGTCACGGCGATCAAGGACGTGACCCCGATTCCCCACAACGGCTGCCGCCCGCCGAAGCGGCGCCGCGTGTAGGACGAGGAGGGGAAAAGTAACCAATGGCGCGATACACGGGTCCCGTCTGCCGGCTGTGCCGGCGTGAGGGCGTTAAGCTTTACCTGAAGGGCGAGAAGTGCTACAGCGACAAGTGCCCCATCGTCAAGCGGGCTACCCCGCCGGGGCAGCACGGCGCCTCCCGGCGCAAGCCGACGGAGTACGCCATCCAGCTGCGGGAGAAGCAGAAGGCCCGCCGGTACTACGGCGTGCTGGAGCGGCAGTTCGAGCGTTACTTCGAGATGGCCTCCCGCAAGAAGGGCGTCACCGGCGAGGTGCTGCTGCAGACGCTGGAGCGGCGCCTCGACAACGTCGTCTACCGGATGGGCTTCGCCGCCAGCCGTGCGGAAGCCCGCCAGATCGTCAAGCATTCCCACATCGAGGTCAACGGCCGCAAGGTCAATATCCCCTCTTACCTGGTGCGCGAGGGCGACGTGGTCGCCGTGCGCGAGTCCTCCCGCGAGCACAAGCGCATCAAGGAGCTGGCCGCGGCTGCCACCCGCACGGTGCCGGCCTGGCTGTCGGTCGATCCGGAAGCCTTGCGCGGCACGGTTCTCCGGCTGCCCAATCGCGACGAGATCGACACGCCGGTGCAGGAGCAGCTCATTGTCGAGTTCTACTCCCGGTAACGGTCGCACCGACTGTGGCACTGGCCGCAGCTGGTGGGCAGAGCTGGGTTCTTGGGCGGTGGCGTAGGGCGCTCACATGAGTGAGACAGGGAATTGGGGGTATCTACCAGATGATCGGAATGGAAAAGCCCAAGATTGAGACCGTGGTGCTGGCGGAGGACAACAGCTACGGCAAGTTCGTGGTGGAGCCTCTGGAGCGCGGCTACGGCATCACCCTTGGCAACTCCCTGCGGCGGATCCTGCTCTCTTCCCTGCCGGGCGCCGCAGTCACCTCTGTGAAGATCGACGGCGTGCTGCATGAGTTTTCCACGCTCCCCGGTGTGGTCGAGGACGTCACGGATATCATCCTCAACCTCAAGCAGCTCTCGCTCCGGATGCACAGCGACGAACCGAAGGTCCTGCGCCTCCACGCGGAGGGCGAGGGCGAGGTCACCGCGGGGGACATTCATACGGACGCCGATGTGGAGATCCTCAACCCGGACCTGCACATCGCCACCCTGGACAAGGGCGGCCGGCTCATCGCCGAGATCACCGTCAGCAAGGGGCGGGGCTACGTGCCGGCCGACCAGAACAAGACCCCGGACATGCCCATCGGCGTGATCCCCGTCGACTCGATCTTCTCCCCGATCCGTCGGGTGAACTACACCATCGAGCACACCCGCGTCGGCAACAAGACCAACTACGATAAGCTCACCCTGGAGGTCTGGACCAACGGGGCCATCCGGCCCGACGAGGCCTGCTCCTGGGCGGCGAAGATCCTCAAGGAGCACCTGGAGCTCTTCATCTCGCTCACCGAGGACGCCGACGAGATCGAGGTCATGCAGGAGAAGGAAGACGACGAGCGGAACAAGCTGATGGAGATGACCATCGAAGAGCTGGATCTCTCCGTTCGTTCGTACAACTGCCTGAAGCGGGCGGGCATCAACACCATCGCGGAGCTGGTCTCCAAGACCGACGAAGAGATGATGAAGGTCCGCAACCTGGGCAAGAAGTCGCTGGAAGAGGTCAAGACCAAGCTGGCGGCCTTCGGCCTTTCGCTGCGGCAACCTGATGACTAGCCCCGAGGCGCTTTCGATCTGGACAGGATAGGGGTGAACCAAGGAAAATGGCCAAATATCAGAAGCTCGGCCGGGACAGCTCGGCCCGCAAGGCCTTGTTCCGGGCCGTGGTGACGGCCCTCTTCGACAAGGAGCGGATCGAGACGACCGAGGCCAAGGCGAAGGCGGTTCAGTCCATCGCCGAAGAGATGATCACCCTGGCCAAGCGCGGCGATCTGCACGCCCGTCGGCAGGCCCTCGCCTACATCTACGACGAGTCGGTCGTGACGAAGCTGTTCAACCAGATCGCTCCCCGGTACGCCGACCGCAACGGCGGCTACACCCGGGTGATCAGGACCGGCGTTCGGAAGGGCGATGCGGCCCCCATGGCGATTCTCGAGCTGGTCTGAACTCACTGGTGCGAAACGCCCGGGCGCGGCAGCGCCCGGGCGTTTCAGCGACGCGGGAGGGAATTAGGCCGTGACCAACCCGTACATCGTCGCGGAAGGGGTCTCCTACGCCTACGGCCGTGAGGAGGCCGACGGCGCGGCACCGGTCCGGCTGGCCCTGGACGGGGTGGACCTGGACGTGCGCCGGGGCGAGTTTCTGGCCATCCTGGGGATGAACGGCTCCGGCAAGTCCACCCTGGCGCGGCACCTGAACGCCCTCCTGCTCCCGCGGGCGGGGCGGGTGCTGGTCGACGGCCTGGACACCCGGGAGGAGGCCAATCTCTGGTCCATCCGGGACCGGGTCGGCATGGTCTTCCAGAACCCGGACAACCAGATCGTCGCGGCCGTGGTGGAGGAGGACGTCGCCTTCGGCCCGGAGAACCAGGGGCTGCCCTCGGCGGAGATCCGCGCCCGGGTGGCGGAGGCCCTGGAGGCCGTGGGCATGAGCGAGCACAGGGAGCGGTCGCCGCACCTGCTTTCGGGCGGCCAGAAGCAGCGGGTGGCCATCGCCGGCGCCCTGGCGATGCGTCCCGCCTGCCTGGTGCTGGACGAGCCCACCGCCATGCTCGACCCGTCGGGCCGCGCCGAGGTGCTGGCGGTTGTCCGCCGCCTCAACCGGGAACTGGGCATGACGGTTGTCTGGATCACGCACTTCATGGACGAGGCGGTCGTGGCCGACCGGGTGGTGGTGATGGCCGAGGGCCGGGTGCAGATGGTCGGCACGCCCCGGGAGGTCTTTGCTCAGGCCGACCGCATCCGGGCCCTCCGGCTGGACCTGCCCCCCGCCGTGCAGGCTGCCGAGCGGCTGCGGGCGCAGGGCGTGCCGCTGCCCAGGACGATACTCACGCTGGATGAGCTGGTGGAAGCGCTATGCCAATTGTATTCGAGGCCGTAAGCCACATCTATCAGCCCGGGACCCCGTTTGCCTGGAAGGCCCTGGACGACGTCTCGCTGACCATCCCAGACGGGGAGTTCTGGGGGATCATCGGCCCCACGGGATCGGGCAAGTCCACCCTGATTCAGCACATGAACGGCCTGCTGCGGCCCACGACCGGCCGCGTGCTGGTGGACGGCCTGGACCTTTCCGACCGGAAGACGGACCTGCGCAAGGTGCGCCAGCGGGTGGGCCTGGTCTTCCAGTACCCCGAGCACCAGCTGTTCGGCGAGACGATCTTCGAGGACGTCGCCTTCGGCCCGCGCAACATGCAGCTGGGCGCCGCGGAGGTGGAGCGGCGGGTGATGACGGCCCTGGAACGGGTGGGGCTGGATCCGGCGATGAAGGACCGCTCGCCCTTCGGCCTTTCGGGCGGCCAGGCGCGCCGGGTGGCCTTGGCGGGGGTGCTGGCCATGGAGCCGCGGGTGCTGATCCTGGACGAGCCCACCGCCGGCCTTGACCCCCAGGGGCGGCGGGAGATCCTGGACCTGGTGGGCGGCTTCGCACGGACGGGTATGACGGTGGTGCTGGTGTCCCATTCGATGGACGACGTGGCCGAGTACGCGGACCGGGTGCTGGTGATGCACCGGGGCCGGGTCCACATGCTGGGTACGCCCTGGGAGCTGTTCGCCCGGCGTGCCGAACTGGAGGCGATCGGCCTTGGCGTGCCGGCGGCGGTCGCGCTGGCGGACAAGCTCCGGGAGCGGGGCTGGTCCATCCCGCCGGACGTGGTGACCATGGACGAGGCGGTGGCCGCCATCCGGGGCGTCCTGGCAGGCAGGAAGGGGGCTGACCGCCCGTGAGCTTCCAGGTCGCCATCGGGCAATACTACCCCGGGAACTCGCTTCTGCACCGGCTGGACCCGCGGGTGAAGATCACGGGAGTCTTCCTGCTCTCCATCGCCATCTTCCTTCCCCGGGCGTGGCCGGGCCACCTGGCGGCCGTCCTGTTCACCCTGGCGCTGGTGGCCCTGGGGCGGGTGCCGCTGAAACAGATTCTGCGGGGCCTCCGGCCCATTCTCATCTTCCTGGTGATCACGGCGCTGTTCAACCTGTTCCTGACGCCAGGCGAGGAACTCTTCCGCATCGGGCCCGCGGTCGCCACCCGCGAGGGGCTCCGGCTTGTCGCCGTGACCTCGACCCGGCTGCTCCTGCTGGTGACCATCGCGTCGATCCTGACGCTGACCACGTCGCCGATTCGGCTCACCGACGGGCTGGAGATGATGCTGCGCCCCCTGCGGCCTATCGGCGTCCCCGCGCACGAGCTGGCGCTGATGATGACCATCGCGCTGCGCTTCATCCCCACCCTGGCCGAGGAGGCCGACCGGATCATGCGGGCGCAGCAGGCCCGCGGCGCCAGCTTCGCGACGGGGTCCCTGGTCTCTCGGGTACGGAGCCTGGTGCCCGTGCTGGTCCCGCTGTTCGTGGCGGCCTTCCGGCGGGCTGACGAGCTGGCGACCGCGATGGAGGCCCGGGGGTATCGCGGCGGCGAGGGCCGGACCCGCATGAAGGAGCTGACGTTCACGGCCCGTGACGCCGTCGCCCTTGTGGTCCTGATCGGCTTCGTCGCGCTGATGGTGGTCATGCGGATCGGGGGCGTCGGGTAGCGGCGCCTGGGGGGAGGTGCGCGATGCGGACCATCAAGCTGATCCTCGCCTACGACGGCACGGCCTATGCCGGCTTTCAGCGGCAGCCCAACGGCATCACCATCCAGCAGCGGCTGGAGGAGGCGCTGCGAGCCGTCACCGGCGAGCCCGACCTGCGCATCGGCGCGGCCGCCGGCCGCACGGACGCGGGCGTCCACGCCCGGGGCCAGGTGGTGCACCTGCGCACATACGCCACCATTCCCATCGACCGGTGGCCCGCGGCCCTGAACGGCCATCTCCCGGACGACATCGCCGTCATCGGCGCAGAGGAGGCGCCCCCCGACTTCCACGCCCGGTACTGGGCCCGGGAGAAGCGGTACCGGTATACGTTCTGCCTTTCCCCGTACCGGCTGCCGATGGCCCGTCTGTACAGCTACCACTGGCACCGGCCGGTGGACGTGGACGCGATGCGGCGGGCGGCGGCGCTGCTGGTGGGGCGGCACGACTTCGCCGCCTTCCGGGCGACGGGGGGATCGGCCCGCACGACCGTGCGGACGATCACCCGGCTGACGCTCACCGAGGAGCCGCCGTTCCTCCACCTGGACGTCACGGCCGATGGCTTCCTCTATAACATGGTGCGGATCATCGCCGGCACGCTGCTGGAGGTGGGCGCAGGCCGGCGCAGCCTCGACCGGGTGGCCCAGGCCCTGCGGCACGGCCGGCGGGAGGATGCGGGCCGGACCCTGCCGCCCCACGGGCTCTGCCTGGAAGAGGTGGTCTACGGCGACGGCCCGAGCATTCCGCCCTGGGCCGCGGAGGCCGCGCCGGACGCGGATTTGGAGCCTTGACAGTGGTTCGTTCGCCAATGTATACTATGGAGCGTTGACCTCGCCACCTCTGGCGAAAAGAGGTTCTGACCAGGAGCGACCTGGACCTCGCGCCTTTTCCCCGAGTAGGGCGTGTACGCCAGGCGCCGGCCGATGAACATAGATCATCCGAAGACCCTCGATGACCGATTCCGTAGGAGGGAACCCCGTGAACAAGACTTACATGGCCAATCCGCAGAATGTGGAGCGGAAGTGGTATGTGGTCGACGCCGAAGGCAAGACCCTCGGGCGGTTGGCCAGCAAGGTGGCTGCCATTCTGCGCGGCAAGCATAAGCCCACGTTTACCCCGCACGTTGATTGCGGTGATTTTGTCATCATCGTCAATGCCGAGAAGATCCAGGTGACCGGCAAGAAGGTCACGGACAAGGTCTACTACCGTCACTCCGGTTATCCGGGCGGACAGAAGGCCACGACCTTCGAGCAGATGATCGCGAGGCGGCCTGAGCGCGTCCTTGAGCTCGCCATCAAAGGCATGCTTCCGCACAACCGGCTGGGCAGGCAGATGTACCGCAAGCTGAAGGTGTACGCCGGTCCCGAGCACCCGCATGCGGCGCAGAAGCCCGAGCCGCTTGAGGTCTAATCGAGAGGAGGCGTGTTGATCGATGTCGACCGTGACGCAGTACTGGGGTACGGGCCGCCGGAAGACCGCCATCGCCCGGGCTCGCCTGCTGCCGGGTACCGGCAACTTCGTGGTGAACGGCCGCACCCTTCAGGAGTACTTCGGTCTTCAGACCCTGCAGATGATGGTGGAGAGCCCGTTCACCGTGACCGGGACGACGGGCAAGTTTGACGTCTACCTGAACGTGATCGGCGGGGGCATCTCCGGCCAGGCGGGCGCCTGCCGGCACGCCATCGCCCGTGCGCTGGTCAAGTATGATCCCGAGCTGCGCCCTGCGCTGAAGCAGGCCGGATTCCTCACCCGCGACCCGCGGATGAAGGAGCGCCGGAAGTACGGCCTCAAGAAGGCCCGCAAGCGCCCGCAGTTCTCCAAGCGCTAAAATGGCAGGAGCCCGTGGCGAGTTGCCACGGGCTTTCTTCATGCGTCCGGAGCCCGCCTGTCCTTCTGCAACCGGCATGTCCGCGCAGGTGGCGCATACCCTTCCTGCATGAGGGGGGAGGAGTGTGCGCAAGTTTCCGCTGCCTCAGGCCGTCTTGCTGGGCCTGGTCGCCGCCGTCCTGGTCGCGGCGACCTGGCCGCTGTGGAAAGGGCTGCGGGCGTCCCGGGAGGGCGGCGAGCCGCAGGCCCCCGAACCCGCGCCCGGCCCGCTGGCCGGCTTGGTCATCGTGGTGGATCCGGGACACGGGGGCTGGGATCCGGGGGCCGTGGTGGCGGGGGTGAAGGAGAAGGACCTCACGCTGCAGGTGGCCCACGTCCTCAAGGAGATTTTGGAAGCGCGCGGGGCCCGGGTGGTTCTCACCCGGACCGACGACACCCACTACTCCCGCACGGTCCGGGAGGACCTGCGTCAGCGGGTGGCCCTGGTGGGCGAGCACCAGGCGGACCTGTTCCTGTCGCTGCACGCGAATCAGGACCGCTGCCACTGCTGGGGCGCGCAGACCTTCTACCAGAAGGGCGGCTCGGCGGAGGGCAAGGCCCTGGCCATCTCCATCCAGAACCGGCTGCGGGAGAGGACCGATACCACCCGATACGCCCTGCCGGGCGACTACTTCGTCCTGCGCACCACGGAGGTGCCGGCGGTCATCGTGGAGATGGGCTTCCTCTCCAACGCGGCCGAGCGCGGCCGGATGCAGCAGCCGGAGTACCAACGGACGATTGCCGAGGCCATCGCAGACGGGGTCGTGGACTACCGGGAGTACATCTCCCGCCATCCCGGCACGGCGCCGGAGAATCCGGCTGACCCGGGGGAGGCCTCCCCCCGGTCCTGAGATTGGGAGCGGGGCGGAGGAATCGCCGGTCGGCGCCTCGAAACCCCTGTAGGAATCGTAGCAGCCAGGGGAGGCGCCGACGTTGCACCGTAATCTCAACTACGGATGGATCGATGTCATCACCTCGGGCAGCATGTACGCCGGCAAGACGACCGAGCTGATCCGCCGGGTCCGAACGTTCATCCTGGCGAAGCGGACCGCCGTCGTCTTCCAGCCGCGCATGGCCAAACGGTATACCGACGACGAGGTGATCGTGACCCATGACGGGCTCCGGTTCGAGGCGGTCCACACCGACAGCCCGCTGGAGATCCTCTGGTATGCTGAGATCCACAAGCCCGACGTGATCGGCATCGACGAGGCGCAGTTCTACGACGTGTCGCTGGTGGACACGGTGCAGGAGCTGGCCAACCGCGGCCATTACGTGATCGCAGCCGGACTGTCGCAGACGTCGGAGGGCAGGCCCTTCGGCTGCATGCCCCAGCTGCTGGCCCTGGCGGACAGCATCACGTCCGTATACGGGGTGTGCGTCGTCTGTGGCGAACCGGCCACCAAGCCGTTCGCGCTTACCGCGAAGACCGAGGACGTGGTGGTGGGTGGCGGCGAAAAGTACGAGGCCCGCTGCCGCAAGTGCTGGCTGGAGGGGAGAAGGGCCCGGGGCGAGCAATGTTGAAAGGGCCGTCCTCGTGGCGTTGCCGGCAGGGGCGGCGGGGCCTCACGGGTGCGGCGGTTTTGCAAACTTCAACCCGTACGAGTAGGGCCCCACGTCGCAGGGGCCGACGAACTGAAACCCGCCGGCCGTAAACTCCGCGATGACGTCATCCGGGTCGACCCGGTGGTCGGCGGGCGGGCCCTCGGGAGTCGGCTCCGGCTTCCAGTCCACCACCAGACAGACGCCTCCCGGGCGCAGGATGCGCTTCACCTCGCCGATGAACATGGAGGCCGGGTCGACCTCGTGGTAGACGTCGGCGATCAGCACCGCCTCGCACGACTCGGTGGGCACCGGCCACTCGTCCTCCTCCTCGGCGAGGACGGGCACGACGTTGTCGACGCCCTGCGCGCGGGCCCGCCGGCGCAGGTGCTCCAGCATCTCCTCGCTGATGTCGATGCCGTACACCACCCCGCCGGGAGGCAGCCGCTTCGCCGCCGGAAGCGCGAACCAGCCGGGCCCGCAGCCCACGTCCGCGAGGGCGGTGCAGCGGTCCAGGTCCAGGTGGCGCAGGACCTGCGCCGGATCGTGCCAGCTGTAGCGGCGCTCGTCCAGAAGCCGTTCGACGCGCTGAGGATCGAACCTGTGGACCACCGCTCATCACTCCTTTGTCTGTCTGGAGTTTGGACGTCTGGCGGATGACGATTAGCACGGGAGGGAGATCACATGTCGCTTGCGCCCGGTCTCACCGCGACGGCCGAGACGGTGGTGACGCCGGAGAACTGCGCCAGGGCCGTGGGCAGCGGCGCGGTGGACGTGTTCGCGACGCCGATGATGATTGCGCTCATGGAGGAGGCGGCGGCCAGGGCGGTGGAGCCGTTCCTCGGGGAGGGCGAGACCACCGTGGGCACCCGGGTCGACGTCGAGCACCTCGCCGCGACGCCGCCGGGGATGAAGGTCCGGGCCACCGCCGTGCTGGAGCGGGTGGACGGGCGGCGGCTGCTGTTCCGGGTCGAGGCGTTCGACGACCGGGAGCGGGTCGGAAGCGGCACCCACGAGCGGGTCATCGTGCGCATGGAGAGGTTCCTCCAGCGGGCGGGGGAAAAGCGGTTGCCTTAAATGCTTTAACGTGCTAAACTTCCTCCAAACCCGATGGAGGTGTTCCAGAGTTGGCTCAGCCTACCTACCACATTGCCTGCCTCCCGGGCGACGGGATCGGTCCCGAGGTCACCCGGGGGGCAGTGACCGTGCTGCAGGCAGCCGCGGCTGCCTACGGTTTCCGCCTGGAGTTTTCGGAGTACCTGGTGGGCGGAGCCGCTTACGACGCTGTGGGAACCCCCTTTCCGGACGAGACGCGGGATGCGTGTGACCGCGCGGATGCCATCCTCTTCGGCGCCGTGGGCGGTCCCCGCTACGAGGGGCTGCCGTGGGACCTGCGCCCGGAGGCCGGCCTGCTGGCCATCCGGAAGCGCTACGACCTGTACGCGAACCTGCGTCCCATCCTGCTCTACCCCCCGCTGAAGGACGCCTCGCCGCTGAAGAACGAGATCATCGGCGGCGGCGTCGATTTCATCATCGTGCGGGAGCTGGTGGGCGGCATCTACTTTGGCGAGCCTCGGGGCATCGAGACCCTGCCCGACGGCACTCGCCGGGGCGTGAACACCGAGGTGTACACCGACGCCGAGATCGCCCGCATCGCGCGCATGGGCTTCGAAATCGCCCGGGGGCGCAGGCGTAGGCTGACCTCGGTGGACAAGGGCAACGTGATGGAGGCCGGCAAGCTGTGGCGGACCGTGGTCGACGAGGTGGCCCGGGAGTTCCCCGACGTCGAGGTGGAGCATCTCCTGGCGGACAACGCGGCGATGCAGATCCTGCGCCGCCCCGGCGATTTCGACGTAATGCTGGCCTCCAACCTGTTCGGGGACTTTCTCTCCGACGAGGCGGCCATGCTGACCGGCTCCATCGGCCTGCTGCCCTCGGCCTCGCTCGGGGCGGCGCGCAACCGATTCGGCCTGCCCAAGGGCTTCTATGAACCCATCCACGGCTCCGCGCCGGACATCGCCGGCCAGGACCGGGCCAACCCCCTGGCCGCCATCCTCTGCGGCGCCATGCTCCTGCGTCACTCGCTGGGCCGGGAGGACGCGGCCCGGGCGGTGGAACAGGCGGTGGCTGCGGTCCTGGAAGAGGGTCTGCGCACCGCCGACATCACCGTGCCCGGCACTGCGGTCCTCGGCACGGCGGCGATGGCCCGCGCGGTCGCCGACCGGGTCCACTGACGGGTACGGGGGCTGTCTCCAGGGTCATCGGGGATGACCTCGGGACAGCCCCCGGCGCTTACTCGTCGTCGTCGTCCTTCTCCTTGCCGCCGGCGTTCACGTTCACGTTGACCTTCTCCAGGATTCCGGGGATCTTCTCCATGATCTTGTCGATGGCCGTCCCCCGGCCCAGCGGCAGCACGGAGACCTCGCCGTCCTTGATCACGATGACCGCCTTGGCCGCCAGGCGGGCGCCCCCGCCGCCGCCCACGCCCGAGCCGCCCTGCTTCTCGTCGCGTCCTTCGCCGCCGCCTGCCCCGAAGCCGAAGGTCAGATCCATCACCGGAATCAGGGTCACGTCGCCGACTGTCATGGGTTCGCCGACGATGGACTTAATGTGCAGGTGCTTCTCCAGGGTCGCCATCACCGAGTTCAGCATCTCCGCCGCCATATCAGGCTCCTCCTCTCAGTAAGATGGTCCGCAGGGGTCTGAAGCGGATTGTGCCGACGAGACGGTTCCAAACCGCCGGCCGGCGCGCCACGTGCCACGCAATGGCCGCCAACCGGAACCCGTAGACCCGCCCGGTCAACTCCCCGCGCCCCACCAGGCACGGCCGTTCGAAGTCGGGGGTGAGCCGCAGGGACCGACCCAGGCCGGCGCTCCAGCGGATCGCCTCGCAGAGGCCGGTGAGGGCGGGATCAGGCAGGCCGTAGCTCCCCTCCGCCGTCAGGCGGACGCCCAGGCTGCGCCAGAGCCGGCCGGGCAGCTGCACGGCCTCGCGGGCGAGGGTCAGCAGCAGTTCGGGGTCAGGCTTGGTCCGCCCAGCCTTCCGGCCCGCTTTCCGTTTCGTGGCGCCCGGGGTCTTCGGTCTGTGTCCTCGGCCGCCCTTGTTGCCGCCGCGCACCGGAAAGCCCAGGACCCGCACCTCCGGCTGCCCGAGACGGCCGTCCGACCACTGCGCGCCGGCTGTGACCGGCAGCAGCCCCCAGCGGAGCCGGAGTCGCCATTCGGCCCGGCCGGCCAGCGGGCTCTCCCAGTCGTCCGCCGCCAGGTCCGCGCGGCCGCACAGGCGCAGGTCGAAGGGGACGAAGAGCAGGACGAGCACCATCAGCACGGCCAGACCGAGGAGCAGAAGAAGCGCCCGGAGCAGGACCGTGCCTGCCGCCGCCAGGATCGCCAGCAGGTCAACCGCCCCCCTTCCGCCTGCGCCACCGGCGCTTCAGCGTTCGCACCAGCCCTTCCGCCCCCCGGTGGCCCAGCGCGGTGAGGGTCCGGGCAGGCCTGGCGAAGGCGGGGTTGGCCGTGAGCCACAGGGTCGAGAAGGCCCACGCCGATGCGGGCGGCGCCTCCGGTTGCCGGTGGCGCCGGTGCTCGGCCAGCAGGACCTCGGCCAGGGCGTCCGGATCCTGCGCGGGGTCCGGGGCGAGCGTCGCCGTGCGTCCCAGGTCCCAGTAAAGGCTCTTATAGAAGCCGGCCAGGCGGCGGCATGCCCGGCACTGCCGCAGGTGCGCCTCCACCAGCGCGGCCTCCGCCGGATGCAGGGTGCCGTCGACGTAGAGCTGGACCAGCTCCTCGTCGCACCGCATCGTCGCCATCATTCCACCCCCTCGGTCTCCAACCGGGCCCGGAGCGCCCGCCGTGCCCGGAACAGGTAGGTCTTCACGGTGCCGACGGGCAGGTCGAGCATCCGGGCGATCTCCTCGTAGGCGAGCCCCTCCTGGTGCCGCAGGACGAGCGCCATCCGCCAGAGCGGCGGCAGGTCCGCCAGGGCCCGCTCCAGGTCCAGCATCGTCCAGGCCGGCTCCGTGCCGTGGGCCACGAGGAGGGCGGCCTCGGGCAGGTCGTCCAGCGACAGGTGACCCCTGCGCCGTTTCAGGTGGCTGAGGGCCAGGTTGGTGGTGACCCGCCGGAGCCATGGCCAGAGGGGGCGGCCCGCGTCGAGGGAGTCAATGGCCCGCACCGTCCGCAGGAAGACCTCCTGGGTGAGATCCTGCGCGTCCTCCCGGTGCTGGACGAAGGCATAGGCGGTGCGGTAGACTCTCTCCTGATAGGCTTCCACCAGGCGGCTGAAACCCGCCCGGTGGCCCTGCTGGCACAGCTGGATGATCGACGCGTCCCGCTCCATGTGCGAGCCCCCCTCCGGCCCTCTCCTCTCCAATACCGCCTACCCCGGCGGAAAGTTTCAGCTGTGCGAGCGAGAAACCGAGATTTCCGAAGGAGACAGACCAAGCATGCTCGTTGCCCTGTACCTGGCGGCCATCGTCGCCGCCAACCTCTCCGTGGTGTACTTCGGCCCGTACGCCAGCATTATCAACTCGTTCGTCTTCATCGGCCTGGATATCACCACCCGGGATGCCCTGCACGAGCGGTGGGAGGGCAGGAACCTCTGGGGCAAGATGGCCCTGCTGATCCTGTCCGGTTCCGTGCTCTCCTGGCTGCTCAACCGGGATGCGGGGCGCATCGCGCTCGCCTCGTTCACCGCGTTCGCGGCCTCCGGGGCGGCCGATACCGTCGTGTACCACCTCCTGCGCCACCGGCCCAAGCTGTGGCGGGTCAACGGTTCCAACGCCGTCTCCGCGGCGGTGGACTCCGTCGTGTTCACCTCCGTCGCGTTCGGCAGCTTCATGCCGCTGATCATGGCCGGCCAGTTCCTGGCCAAGGTCGCGGGCGGCTACCTGTGGGCCCTGGTGCTGAACCGGGTGTACTGGCGTCGGGCGCAGGCCCAGGAACGGTGATCCGTCCGGGCTATCCCCGAAACCCTTTTGTAGGGCGAAGGGTCTAGGGTCTTCGCCCTATTTCCCCCTCGACAGCGCCGAATTCTTCTGGTATATTTGAGAAACAAAGTTTCGTGCGCGGTTGAGAGGGGTGTGGGGGATGCGCTACCTGAGCGGCTGGATGTACGGGGTGGGGGCCCTGTACCTGGCGATGGCGTTGGTGTTCAACCCGCTGCTGCTCTCCTATGCCATCCCGACCATGGGGCTGGATCTGGAGCCCGGGGGCCAGCGGGTGCTGATGGACGGCGTCTTCTTCATCGGCGCGATTGTGGCGGTGCTGGGTGTGTTCCTCCTGCGGGGGGCCAGCAGGCCGCACCTGAACCGGGAGCTGGTCAAGCTGGTCATCTGGGTGGAGCTGATCGCCGGCCTGGTGCTCAACCTGTACCTGGCCCTGCGCGGCTACGGCCATCCCCTTGCCCTCGTGGCCTTCGCACTGCTGCACGGCGCCATCGCCCTGGTGGGCCGGCATGCGCTGGTCACCTGCCGGCGCCACCTGACGGCGGTAAAGCCGCTGAAGCGGGCCAGTTGAACCGCTGACAATCCGACCGCGATCGAAGCCCCGGAGGCAGCACGCCTTCGGGGCTTTGCGCACACAGGGCGGCGGACCGGCTACCGCCCCAGGAAATCCTCCAGTTTCAGGCCGAAGAGCTGGGGCGGCTCGAGCCCCAAGGCGACCAGATACTGCCCGATCTGCGAGCGGTGGTGAATCTCGTGCTCGGTCATCATCATGAGCAGGCGCCACGCGCTCACGGTTGCACCGAGGGGCGTGGTCCGCTTCTCCTGCAGCACACCCGGGTCTGCCGCCCGCAGTCTGGCCATCGCCTCCTCGTGAGCGCCCATCAGGTAGCCGAGTGCCTCGTCCTTGGTGGAGCCCAGCTCGCGGCCGTGACCGGGATAGGCCCAGCGCCCCTCGATGGCGCCCTCCACGAACATCCGCTCCGTGGCGGCGATGTGGCGGATCAGGTCGCCGAAGGTGAACTTGCCGGGCTGAGGCGCGAAGTCCATCCGATCCTCCGGAATCGCCTGGATGAACGCCAGGGTGCGGCCGCGCACCGATTCAAAATAACGGGCGAAGTCAGCGGGACTGGTCAGCATCCGAAAATCCCTCCCTTTTCCCCTTACCTAAGAGAACGGGTGAAGCGCGGCGGTGGTTCGGCCTGTGGCCCCCGCGGCTGAAACGGCCCGCGTCGGTACCCACGTCTGAAGGGTAGGAGGACGGGCGAGGCCGCCCTGCGTTCCGCAGGCGCTGTCGCGGCCCGGCTCGGGAGGTGCGGAGGATCGATGAAGGCACTCACGCTTCTGCTCGTGGGCCTCGTTCTCGCCGGCTGCGGTGGCGTGCTGCCGGGCGCCGGCGGCCCCGGGGGACCTGGTGGGGCGAGCGACCCGGCCCGGCCGGAAAAGGTGGACCCGAACCTGGCCAGCGCCGCCGACCGGTTCGGCATCCGCCTGCTCCAGGAGGTGCACCGAGAGCGGGGAGCCGGGAACCTGTTTCTGTCCCCGGCCAGCGCCCAGATCATCCTCAGCCTCGCGGCCAACGGCGCCCGGGGCGAGACCCGGGAGGAGATGCTGGAGGCCATGGGGTACGGGGACATGGATCTGGGCGCCGTGAACCGGGCCATCGCGGACCTGCGCGGAATCCTGGCGCACCCGGGCGCGGGCGTCGAACTGACCGCTGCCAACGCCGTCTGGCACCAGAAGGGGATGACGGTGGCCCCCGCGTTCCGGGAGGTCGCGGTCCAGCAGTACGGAGCGCAGGTGCGGGAGACGACGTTTGGCGAGCCGGCGTCCGCCGAGGCCATCAACCGCTGGGTCTCCGACCAGACCCGGGGGCGCATCCCCCAGCTGGTCGAAGGGACTCGGCCCGACGACGTCATGTGGCTGGTCAACGTCCTCTACTTCAAGGGGGCGTGGCAGAAGCCCTTCGACCCCGCCCGCACCTACGACCGTCCCTTCCACCTGCCGGACGGCGGCACGGCGGAGGTGCCGTTCATGCACCAGACGGCCGTCTTCGGCTACTTGGCGGAGGACGGGCTGGTGGGCGTACGGCTGCCGTACGGCGAGGGGGACCTGGCGCTCTACGCCTTCATGCCCGACGAGTGGGAGGGCTTCGTGGAAGGGCTCACCCCGGAGCGGTACGCCGGCTGGGTGGAACGGATGGGCCGGCAGGAGATCCGCCTCGCCTTCCCCAAGATCCGGCTGACCGACCGGGCTGAGCTGGCGGATCCCCTCGCGGCCATGGGCATGGAGCGGGCGTTCACCCCCGGCCGGGCCGACCTCGGGGGCCTGTTCGAGGGCAGCCGGGAGCTGTTCATCAGCCGGGTGATCCAGAAGACCTTCCTGGAGATCAACGAGGAAGGCACGGAAGCGGCGGCCGCCACCGGTGTGGCGGTGACCGTCACCAGCGCACCGGCCGGACAGCCCCCGGAGGTGGTGTTGGATAAGCCGTTCCTGCTGGCGATCCGGGACGACCGCACCGGCGTCACCCTGTTCCTGGGTGCCATCGCGGATCCGTCGTAGGGGGGGGCAGCCGTGCGAACCATGCATCCACGACGTTTCGGACCCATCGCGGTCGTCGCGGCGCTGGCGGCGGTCCTCATGATGACCGGGTGCGGCAGTCCGGGGCTGGCGTCGCCCCCTCCCCGTCCCGACGCGGTGGACCCGGCCCTCTCGGAGGCCGCCGACCGCTTCGGCATCGAGCTGCTGCGGGCGGTGTACGACCAGCGGCCGGATGCGAATCTGTTGTTGTCGCCCGCAAGCGCCTGGGTGATCCTCAGCCTCGCCGCGAACGGCGCCCGGGGGGAGACCCAACGGGAGATGCTGGCCGCCCTGGGGTATGGCGATGCGGAGATGGGGGCCGTAAACGCGCATATGCGCGACGTGTGGGGCATCATGGCCAACCCCGGCCGGGGGGTGAAGCTGACCGCGGCCAACGCCGTCTGGCACCACAGGGACTTTGCGGTCGTCCCGGCCTTCCGGGAGGTGGCCGCGAAGCAGTACGGCGCGGAGGTGTTCGGCACCACCTTCGGCCGGCCTGAGGCCGCGGCGGCGATCAACCGCTGGGTCGCGCGACGGACACGGGATCGCATCACAGACCTGATCGACCGAACTTACGCCGAGCAGCGCATGGCGCTGGTCAACGCTCTCCACTTCAAGGGCGAGTGGCAGGAGCCGTTCGACCCCGACCGCACGGAGCCCGGGCCCTTCCGCAGGCCGGACGGGAGCGAGGTGCAGGTGGAGTTCATGCACCAGACCGAGACCTTCGGCTACCTGGCGGAGGAGGGGCTGGTGGGCGTGCGAATGCCCTATGGCGAGGGGGACGTGGCGCTCTACGCCTTCATGCCGGACGAGTGGGACGGCTTCGTGGTGGGGCTCACCCCCGAGCGGTTCCGGGGCTGGATCGACGCGCTGGCCGAGACGCGCATCCGGCTGGCCATGCCGAAGGTGCGCTTCACGGACCGGCATGACCTGAGCGAAGCGCTTCAGGCGCTGGGCATGGAGCGGGCCTTCGACGACCGACGGGCCGACTTTGGCGGCCTCCTGGTCACCGACGAACCGCTGTACATCGGGGCGGTGATCCAGAAAACCTTCCTGGAGATCAACGAAGAGGGCACCGAGGCGGCCGCCGCGACGGTTGTGGGGATAACGGCCGGCGCCGCACCGCCCCCCCAACCGCCGGAGGTGGTGCTGGACAGGCCCTTCCTGCTGGCGATCCGGGACGACCGAACGGGGATGACCCTGTTCCTGGGCGCCGTCGTGAACCCGTGAGAATTCGGCCTTTCCCTGTCCGATCCCGGACAGGGAGGGGCCGTCTCGTTGTGGCCGTAACATTTGCAATGCTATAGTCTTGATCAACACCACAACGCTGGGGAGGGTGGCCATGCAGCGTCTGGAGGGTCCTGGTGTTGCCTTCGTCCCGCTCTTGCTCCGCATTCCCCTCGCCGCCGTCTTCCTCTTTGCCGGTTGGCCCAAGCTAACCAACCTTGCGGGAGCGGCGGCTCTGTTCGGCAACTTCGGCCTGCCGGGCTGGCTGGGCCAGTTTGCCGCCGTGCTGGAGGTCGTGGGGGGCCTTCTGCTGCTCCTGGGGCTGGGCACCCGGGTCATGGGGCTGCTCTTCTTGATGGAGATGGTCGTGGCGACGGCCCTCGTGAACTGGGGGCAGGCCTGGGCCGGCGGGACGTTCGACTACACGGCCGTCCGCATGCAGATCACGGCGATGTTCGCCTGCCTGGCGCTAGTGCTCACCGGCGGCGGTGCGGCCTCCCTGGATGCCCTGTGGCTCCGCAGGCGGAGCCAGGGCGCGGCAGACGGGGCGGTCATTCGCCGTTGAACGCGATCGAAGGCCGAACAACGATCGGGGCTGTCCCAAGCAGGATCATCTGCTTTCGGGACAGCCCCGATGGCGTTGCCCGGGTTCTACTCGCCGACCTTCCTGGCCTCCTCCAGCACCGCGGCCGGGATGTCGAGGCCCAGGGTCTCCACCGCCCGGGTGTTGATGATCAGGCTCAGGTCCTCGTTGTAGCGCACCGGCAGATCCCCGGGGTCCTTGCCCTGCAGGATCTCGGCGACGACCTCGGCGGTCAGCCGGCCGTGCAGGTAGTAGTCCAGGCCGAACGTGGCGAGGGCTCCCTGCTCCACGTAGCTGTCCACGGAGGAGATGGCCGGGATCTTGTGGGTGTTGGCGATGTCGATCACCGCCTGGACCCCCTGGGCCAGGGTGTTGTCGGTGATGAGGTAGAACCCGTCCACCCGGCCGACCAGCGACTGGGCGGCCTGCTGCACCTCGGTGGCGTTGGCCACCGTCGCCTCCACGATGTTCAGCCCCAGCTCCTCGGCCGCGACCTTGATGTCCTTCATCAGGGCCACCGAGTTGGCCTCGCCGGCGTTGTAAATTACGCCCACGTTGGTCACGTTCAGGCCGAGCCGGTCGAAGAGCTCCATCTGGATCTTCACGGGCACCAGGTCCGAGGTCCCCGTCACGTGGCCGCCGGGCTTCTGCAGGTCGGAGACCAGGCCGGCGCTGAGCGGGTCGGTGACTGCGCTGAAGACCACGGGGATCGGGTTGCTCCGGGTGGCCTGCACCACGGCCTGCGCGCTGGGCGTGGCGATGGCGATGATCAGGTCCTTCTTGTCGGCGACGAACTTCTCCGCGATCTGCTGCGCCACGGGCTGTTCGCCCTGAGCCGACTGGAAGTCGATCTCGATCTGCTTCCCGTCCTCATACCCGGCATCCTTCAGGCCATCGATGATGCCCTGCCGGGTGGCGTCCAGGGCCGGATGCTCCACGATCTGGGTCAGTCCGATCCGAACCCGCCCATCCGATCCGGAGCTGGGATCGGATCCGCTGGTCCCCTGCGGTTGCGATGCGGACCCGCCACACCCGGCCAGCACGAGCGCGGCGGCAAGACACGCCAACAGTACGCGACGCACGGCAGATCGCCCTCCTCTGTTGCCTTCCGGACTTCTCTCTATGTGCGAACCCCTGGGGAGGGGGGATCGCCTAATGGGCGAGCACGGCCCGATCGTAGCTGAACTCCTGGCCCCGCACTCGTTCAAAGGCCTGCCGAAGCCCTTCGATGGTCAGCCCCTGCTTTTCCGGACCGCTGAGCGTGAACAGAATCCGGCCCTCGTGCATCATGACCAGCCGGTCGCCGAGCCGGATGGCCTGCTCCAGGTTGTGGGTGATCATCAGGGTGGTCAGCCGATGCTGGCGCACCCAGCGGTTGGTCAGCTCGGCGATCAGCGCAGCCGCCCGTGGGTCGAGGGCCGCGGTGTGCTCGTCCAGCAGCAGGACGTCCGGCCGCTGCAGGGTGGCCATGAGCAGGCTCAGCGCCTGGCGCTGGCCGCCGGAGAGCAGCCCCACCTTGTCGTCCAGCCGGTTCTCCAGTCCCAGGCCCAGCTGGGCCAGCTCCTCCGCGAACATCCGGCGCCGGGCGGCGGTCAGGGCCCACCGCAGGCCCCGGGACCGGCCCCGGGCCAGGGCCAGGGCGAGGTTCTCGGCCACGGTCAGGCTGGGGGCGGTGCCGGCTAGCGGGTTCTGCAGTACCCGGCCGATGCGGGCTGCCCGCTGCACCTCGGTCAGGCGGGTGATGTCGACGTCGCCCAGCAGGATGCGCCCCCGGTCCGGGGCGATGACGCCGGCCACCGAGTTGAGCAGGGTCGACTTCCCGGCGCCGTTGGAGCCCACGACGGTGACGAACTCGCCGGGCGCCAGGGTGAGGTCGACGCCCTTCAGGGCCCGGATCTCGTTGACCGTACCCGGAAAGAAGGTCTTGTGCACGCCTTCGATGGTGAGCCCCGTCACCTGGCTTCACTCCCTTCCGGCAGCCGGATGGTCCGCTTGATCTGCGGGATCGAGAGGGCGATGACGACCAGCGCGGCCGTCACCAGCTTCAGGTCGCTGGCCTGGAAGCCGGCCCGGAGGGCCAGCGCGAAGATGGCCCGGTAGATGATGGAGCCCAGCAGCGCCGAGAGGGTCGCCCGGAAGACGGTGGGGGAGCCGAAGAGCGCCTCGCCGATGATGAGCGCGGCCAGCGAGGCGACGATGGTGCCGATGCCCATCTGGGCGTCGGCGAAGCCGCTGTACTGGGCCACCAGGGCTCCGCCCAGTCCGACCACGGCGTTGGAGAGGGTGAACGCCAGCAGCCGCATGCTGTCGCTGCTGACCCCGAGCATCCGCACCATGGCGTCGTTGTCGCCCGTCGCCCGCAGCGCCAGCCCCAGCTCGGTGCGGAAGAAGAGGTTCATGAGCAGCACCAGCAGCGCGGCGACGCCGGCGAACAGCGCCAGCCTGGCCCAGCTGTTGTCCGGGACCAGGGTTTTCAGGGTGAAGAGAGCGATGTTGGAGCGGCCCATAATGCGCAGGTTGATGGAGTAGAGCCCGGTCATGGTGATGATGCTGGCCAGGAGCGGCTGCACCCGCAGGCGGGTGTGGATCAGACCCGTGATCGCGCCGCCCGCAGCGCCGGTGGCGAA